>CANQIO010000004.1 GCA_947624065.1 uncultured Oscillospiraceae bacterium
ATCGAAAATGCCCCTCAAAGCATAGATTACCGCCGAGTTTTCCGGGACATCTTCTATGGCGTTTCCTATACAGATTATCTGTTCAGTCTCCCCATGGGTGCGGGCAAGACCTATCTGATGGCGGCGTTCATCTATCTTGACCTGTACTTTGCCGCTAACGAGCCGGATAACCGCGCCTTTGCCCATAACTTTATCATCTTCGCGCCGTCCGGCCTGAAATCTTCCGTGGTCCCCAGTCTCAAGACGATTCAAAACTTTGACCCATCGTGGGTCATTCCCGAACCCGCTGCATCGAACATTAAACGCTGCATCTCCTTTGAAGTGCTGGATCAGGGCAAGACCGCCAGCAGATCAAATAAGACGAAAAACCCGAATGTCCAGAAGATCGCAGCGCATCAGCCATTCGCCGACCTGTTTGGCCTGGTTGCCATTACAAACGCAGAGAAGGTCATTCTTGACCGAGTAGAGGAAAGAAACGGCCAGATCAGTTGGTTTGAGGACAGCGACGACGAGCGGGACCGCCAGGCCAACGAGCTTCGCAACATGATCGGCAAGCTGCCGTCCCTCTCCATCTTCATTGATGAAGTCCATCATGCTGTGAGCAACGCCGATAAGACCCAGGAGCGCAAGCTCCGCGCTGTCGTCACCCGCTGGACGGAGAGCGGTGCGATCAATTCGGTCATCGGCTTTTCCGGTACGCCATATCTGGAGAAGGCTGAAAAGACCGCTGTGACGGACAAGCTGTCCGTGGCCACGGCGGAGATCACGAATACGGTATATTACTATCCCCTTGTGAACGGTGTGGGTAACTTCTTAAAGCGCCCCGTTGTGAAGATATCGGACGTGGCCGACAGCGCCCGCATCATTGACAGCGGCGTTCGGGAGTTCCTGGATACATATAAGGACACGGTCTATTCGGATGGCACCACGGCCAAGCTGGGCATCTATTGCGGCAACATTGCAAAGCTGGAGGAGATGGTCTATCCGCTCGTGTCGGGCATCGTGTCCGAATATGGTCTTTCGCCCTTCTGCATTCTGCGGTTCTATCGGGAGTCCAGCAGCAAGGACCCGGCCGCAAGGAAGTACAAAGCGCCGGCGGACAGCCAGATGCTCTTTGATACGCTGGATAAGTCCATCTCTCCCATCCGCATCGTCCTTCTGGTGCAGATCGGCAAGGAGGGCTGGGACTGCCGCAGCCTGACGGGCATCATTCTCTCCCAGGAGGGGGACTGCCCCACAAATATGGTCCTGCAAACATCCTGCCGCTGTCTGCGGCAAGTGGACAAGACCAAGCCGGAGACCGCGCTCATTTATCTCAACGACGACAACGGCGAGAAGCTGATCGCCCAACTGAAAAAGCAGCAGCATATCTCCCTGAAGGAGTTTACTTCCGGCGGCAAAGGCACAGTGGAACTGAAGCGGTATGACAGGACAGTCCACCTACGGCTGCCAAAGGTGGATTTTTACCAGCTTCGGGTCAGCTATGAGACAGAGATCAAAGAAAAGCCCGCCCCGGCGAAATATATTTCCCTTGCTGCTGACGATGCCGCACTTCGGGCGAATATCACCCGCACGGCCAGCGACCTGGGCGACCTGGCAAAAGAACAAATGACCGTCACTTTTGACGACGAGGAGCACGGCGCGGAGTGGGCGCTGTTTTCCGCGTGGCTCTATCGCATCGTCAAAGGCAGTTTTGGTACCCTGTCCATGGACGATCTGAATGCCCATCGGGATATTTTGGAGCAGGTGTTCAACACCGTCACCTATGAGAGCAATGGTGGCCGGTGCTTCAGTTCCAAATACGATCTGTCCCGGGTGGAAGCCAATATCCGCAAGGCATTCTGTGAGCGGCGGGATTTCACCACAAAGGAAGAACTTATCCCGGAGGAAGCGTCGCTGCTGAACATAGCGAACTTCCGACCTGTGATCCATACGGACGAGCCGAAAGAGTATTTCCCGGAGCAGTCTGTGGTGGAGAATATCATCCTGGACGATAAAGGGAAATTTCGTGTCAAGCCGGAGATAGAGACAACGATCCGCGTCCTGGAGGAAACGGGCAACCACGAAATGGCCGAGGCGCTCCGCAGGCAGCATTCCTCCCATCCGCAGAAGGATCGATCGTTCCACTATCTGCCCTATCATACCGACAGTGACTTTGAACAAGCGTTTTTGCGTGAAGTCCTGGCGTTTGACGATCTCTCTACCCGTGGCCTTGAAGTGTATTATAACGGTGACCGGGCTATGACGGAGTTTAAGATCAAGTGCTATAAAACCATCGGCGGCAAGTGGCAGTATATCGGCATATACACGCCGGACTTTCTCATCATCCAGCGGCAAGACGGGAAGATACACAAGGCCCTGATCGTGGAGACCAAGGGCAAGATATACGCCAATGACCCAACATTCAAGGACAAGCGGGCCTTCATGGACGCCGAGTTCATCCGGCAAAACAACGCGAAGTTCGGCTATGCGCGGTTTGACTATCTGTACTTGGAGGACAGTATTGAGCCAAGCGAACGGCTGGTGTTGACGCATGAGAAGATAAGAGAGTTTTTCGGGGAGCTAATATGAGATTACAAAAGAGGATTGCAGTTTTATCAGGCATAATTGCAACGTGTTCATTACTCCTTGCCATAATAATACGCAATATGCAACTTCAGTTTTTGTGTAATATACTTATCGGTCTTTTTTCAAGTGGCATATTGATTTTTGTGACCTCACTGTTATCATTTTTCCAAGAAAGAAATGCCACCGTTTATTCTTTATATCATGGTTGCTTTGCTTTTCAACAATCGCTAATCAAGGATTTGCGAATTGATAATCGTCTTAGTATCTATGAGTTACGAGATGTTTTTGCAGAGGCAATCAACAAGTACCAAGTGGAAGTATATTACTATATGTGTCAACTTAATGAGATTAATCACCACACAAAACTATATAGAATAGTGATGGATCTTTGGGAGAATATCAGACATATATATTTGTTTGTCACTGATGATAATGAACTCCTCGGGAAATACATTCTTGGGGATATAACATATGAAGAATTCCAGAGTTATTCATGGAAGCATACAGGCGAAGAATCACTCTCTTATATTGATGCGTTGAATCAAAGTTTGAAAGACCTTGCTTTTTATATGAATTATTTTAATCTAAGAAAAGGGAAGAAGTTAGAGGGGGAATCCGCTGATGCCGATTAAATATGTGCCGTTTATACCGGAACCCGTGGAGGGACAAGCTGTTCTGGCGAACTTCAACCGTGTGTTGAAATACAAGGGCGCCGATGATGTCACATCGACGCTTCAGCGGGGTATGCCCTTATATGAGATGGAGAAGCAGGAGCAGGTGGGCAAAAACCCGGATGGCAACATGGTCATCCGGGGCGAGTGCGTCTCTGCCTGCGCCTATCTGAAGGAGCATGGCATCCAGGTCGATCTTGTCTACATCGACCCGCCTTTTGCCAGCGGCGCGGATTATGCCAAGAAGGTCTATGTTCGCCGCAACCCCAAGGTGGCTGCGGCAATCGCCCAGGCCGAGCAGGAGCTGGACATCGACGAGCTGAGAACCTTTGAGGAAAAGATGTATGGCGATGTCTGGGACAAGGAGAAGTACCTAAACTGGATGTATGAGAATCTCACGGCAATAAAAAGTGTTATGAGTGAAACAGCATCTATATATGTGCATTTGGACTATCATATTGGACACTATGTAAAGATATTGATGGATGAAGTGTTTGGTGAGGACAATTTCAGAAATGAAATAATATGGAAGCGAGCAACTGCACATAGTGATGCAGAATTTTATGGGAATAATTTTGACTGCATTTATTTTTATACGAAAGTACAGGATTACTACGTTTTCAATACGGTTTATCAGCCTTATGATGATGCATACATTACTAGGTTTTCTCGTTGCGATCCAGACGGGAGAAAATGGGACAGTGGCAATCTAACCGCAAAAGGACTGCAAGGCGGCGGCTATGAATATGAATATAAGGGATACCGCTCACTTTGGCGAATGCCATTAGAAACAATGGAGCGCCTAGACAAAGAAGGCCGTCTTCACATCACTAAAACAGGAGGCATCCGCTCAAAAGTTTATTTAGATGAATTACCTGGTATGCCTGCTCAATCCATGTGGGTGGATATCAATCCGGTAAATTCTCAAGCGATAGAAAGAGCGGAGTATGCCACACAAAAGCCAGAGGCGCTGCTTGAGCGAATCATCAAGGCATCGTCCAACGAGGGTATGCTCGTAGCCGACTTTTTCGGCGGCAGCGGCGTGACAGCGGCGGTAGCTGCCAAACTGGGCCGGCGGTTCATCCACTGTGACATTGGCTTGAATTCTATCCAGACGACCCGTGACCGGCTGATCGCCAACGGTGCGGAGTTTGACGTGCTGGAGATCAAAGACGGCGTACAGCTCTACCGCAATCCCGTCCAGACGATGGACAAGATCAAGTCTCTTATCCCCGGCTTGAAGAATGAGGATTCTCTGGATTCCTTCTGGGAAGGGGCCATCTCTGATAGTAAGCTGGGCACGATTCCCGTCTATGTCCCAAATCTGATGGACAGTTCCTCCAAGCTGCTGGATAAGGTTATGATGAACCGCATTATCCATCAGGCCATTCCCGATCTGGACGCCAGCGTGAAAAAGGTCATCGTCTATTACATCGACATCACCAGCGTGGAAGAGATCGAGGCATTCATTACAGAGGACGACAGCACCACCGTTGAGATCGAGCTGCGGGATCTGAAAGATATTCTGGATGATGTGGTGATCGGCGACTATGTGGAGTTCCATACGGAGGACGTACATGCCGATCTGTACGGCGGCTATCAGGTGGTGATTGACAAATTCATCAGCGACCGGGTCATGCAGAAGATCGATGATTTCAACAACAAATCCCGCATGAATGCCACGGCCAAACGCCCGTTCAAGCCCATCGAGATCAGCGAGGAAGGGCTGGAGCTGATCGAATTCCTGAGCTTGGACTGCACGGCGGCCGATGGCGAGTGGCATTCCGACAGCGAGATCAAGATCGACAAAAATGGGTATGTCATCGCCAACGGAGCCAAGACGCAGGACTTCTGGAACGGCAGCATCCGCAGCGAGAAGCTACCCCTGCGCCTGAAAATCCGCAACATCTGCGGCGACGAGACGGTGTGGGAGATTAAATGATATGTATGTTCATTCAGTAAAACTAGTCAATTATAAGTCGTTTGGCGATTGTCCCGAAAATGAGATTATTCTTGAACCGGGAGTCACCGCAATTATTGGTAAGAATGAAAGCGGAAAAAGCAATGTGCTTGAGGGGTTATCTCAAATTCTTTTTACAAAAAGAAATGAGCCTGCGTTTCAAGCAAAGTGTATCAACAGAAACACACCTGCTGGAACAACTATTAAGTATATTGCGGTATTAAAGCCCACAAGTGAAGATATACAAAAGGGGATTGTTGAAGATACTGAAATAGTTATTTCCCCTGACGGATTTGTTGCAGACGGCGCTCTGGTTTCGTATTATTCTCAGCATGTTCTTCCTGATGTAAAACACGTTATCGAGATTCTCGGTGGTGCCAAATCGAATCCATTCAGGATGAGGGATCAAGATTATAGATTCTATCAGACTTCTTGCAAAGAACTTGAAGCTGAAGAAATGGATATTCCCTATCGGGATTTTGCGTTCCGCTTTATTCTTAAGAATGCAAAGAGTATTAGTGAAGAAAAACGTGAACCTCTACTTGCAGCTATAGATTGCGCCTTTACAAAATGGGAGGAACTAATCAATTTGCTGCCGGTTTTCTTCTATAGGAGAGGGGACAAGAGACTTAACTCATCATATACTATAGAAGAAATACGCAATGAACTCAGAAAGCCAAGTTCTGCCCCCAATAGCCTTCTAAGTGATTTTATAAAGCTGATTGGCATATCTACAGAAGACTTTATTCTTGCTGCACAATCTGGCGCTTCCGGGCAACAAGAAACCATTAGAAGAAGAATCAACCGAGCAATTGATGAAAAAGTCAACAAGCCATTTAATGACTTTTACCAAACAGAAAAGATTGCTCTCGATTTAGGTTTTGGTAGCGGAACAGTACCATTTGTTATTCAATCTAACGAGGGAGCCGCTTTGATGTTGGATGAGCGGAGCAACGGACTCCGCTGGTATTTGGAATGCTTTATAGATGCCCAAGCAAATAATGTAGCAAAGAAAAATGTGGTATATCTGATTGATGAACCTGGAACGTCTTTACATGTTAATGCGCAGCGAGAATTGCTAACACTATTTCGGCATCTTGCTGAACAAGGTAACCAAGTCGTCTATACGACACATTCCCCTTATATGCTTAATTCGGAAAATGATGGTATACATAGGATTCGGGCAGTCGTAAAAGATTCTGAAGGTTATTCTCGGGTCTATAAGACGGCGTATGACTCCAGAATTGCTCCGGAAAGCCAGCAGGATACATTGGCTCCTATTATTAGTGCGCTTGGCATGAACCTTCAGGATACTTTTGGCCCGGCAAAAGATAAAATCAATATTGTAACAGAAGGTGCGAGCGATTACATATATCTATGTACTATGGCAAGAATTCTAGGAATTGATACCTCTAGGTATACAATCATCCCATCCGTAGGTGCTCCAAACTGCGTTAACGTTTGCCTGATTCTTCATGGATGGGGTTGTCGCTATATCGCCCTATTTGATTATGACAAAGAAGGCGTTGAGAGCGGCGGAGAGATTTTGCGAAAAGGACTAATTTTCGAGTGCGGAAAGCAGTATTGCTATGTTTGTGATGTTACAGAAGATGACATAAAGGCAAAGAAATACACAGAAATTCCTATTATGATCGAAGATGTAATGGGACGCGATGAAATTAGCCGCTTCATTAGGGAGTCTGGCTATACTGAAGGGGAACTGGGTAAAACTCTAACGGCCAAGCTAATGTGTACTGCCATAGAAAACGGTCAGTTTATACTATCTGAAGATAGCAAGAATAATTTTAAAACGCTGTTTGATAGGATTCTGTCATGTTGCGCCGAGTAATGTATTGCGTTTCGACATACAATGAGGTATAATGCTTTTTGAAAGGTGGTGCATACCATGGCGAACAAGACCGCGAATGTGCTGGCCCGTGTGGAGCCGGAGACGAAGCGTGAGGCCGAGGAAGTCATGCAGAAGCTGGGCATCTCCGCGTCCACGGTGATCAACCTGCTGTATAACCAAATCATCCTCACCAAGAGTATTCCATTCCCGCTGACGCTGCCCCGCGAGCCGAAGGCGCGGGACGAGATGACTGACGAAGAATTCTCCGCCATGCTCCAGAGGGGCATGGACGACGTGCAGGCTGGGCGCACAAGACCCGCCAAAGAGGTGTTTGCCGATCTGCGTCGGGAGCTTTCGTGAATGGAGAGCTATGTCGTTGAGATGACCCGGCAGACGGAGGAGCAGTTGTCGGAGATTGTGCGGTACATCTCCGTGACGCTGCAATCGCCCCAGGCTGGCATAAACACGTTGGACGCGCTGGAGGAAGAGATCGGTTCTCTTTCGGCCATGCCGTCCCGCTACCCGGCAATAGAAGATGACCCGGCTGGTGATCGTGGCATCCGCAAAACACGGGCCAAGAACTTCAACATCTATTATCAGGTGGACGACGCCCTGAAGCGTGTCAATATCCTTGCTGTCTGTTACGCCCGCCGGGATCAGAAGAAGATAGTTGAGAACCTGTAATCTGTCCTAGTTCGCAAATGCGTCATTGACGGGTGCGGCGCAGAGTGATAAAGTCACTTTAGACGAAGCGAAAAGCCCGCCTTGATTAAAACTTAACATGATACACAGATCATAGTCTGTGCCAGGAGCCGCTGTTAGTGTGTCTTCAGGCCGTATGATCAGAGCATGCTGTGCTCTGATTTCTCGGTCGGGACCATTAACAGCGGCTTCGCAATTTGTTCAGCACTTTTCTCGTCTGACCGACTGCTTTCGACAAATTCCGCAGAGAGAAAAATCTAAAATGATTTTGCACAGTGGATTGCCGCTGTGGAGCACCACTTGTCAGAGCAAGATTCTACCATGGGCCCAAAATTCGCCCGGCGCTCATTTTTGCCCCACGGAATCTTGTTGGGGAGTGCCTTCCCCAAACCCTGCTTGTCGTCCTCGCGGCGTTCGCCGTTCGGTGCTCGCATTCGCTCGCTTGTTGCAAAGGAGGATCAGCCCATGCCGAAAAAGTACAACACGCCCCATCGGAGCATGACCGTGAAAACGCGGCTGACCAAAGAAGAATATGCCGCCTTTGAAGAAGCAGCAACTCTGTGTAGCGTCAGCAAAGCGGCATTTATCCGCAAGGCCATCACCGGCACGCTGCTCAAGCCAACTATCGTGATCACATCGGTGAACGATGAACTGCTGAAAAAGCTGGATGATCTCATCGCGCAATATGGAAAGATCGGCGGCAATCTCAACCAGATCGCACGGCACTTGAACGAATACGGCGTCCCCTACACAGACTTGGAAAAAGAGGTCCGGGACGCGGCAGTTGACCTCGCCATGTTGAAATATGAAGTCTTGGAAAAGGTGGCGGCAGCTATTGGCGACGTTCAAACACATAAACTCTAAAAACGCCCGGTACAGCGACGCGGAGAAATACCTGCTTTTCGAGCATGACGAGTTCACCATGAAGCCCATTCTGGATGAAAATGGGCGGCTCATTCCAAGAGAGGATTACCGCATCGCTGCGCTCAACTGTGAGGGCCAAGATTTTGCCATTGCCTGCATGAGAGCGAATCTGCAATATGGCAAGAACCTGGATCGGCACGATGTGAAAAGCCACCACTATATTATCAGCTTCGACCCGCGGGACGGCGCAGACAATGGCCTGACCGTAGACCGGGCGCAGGAGCTTGGCGAGCAGTTTTGCCGCGAGCATTTTCCCGGTCACCAAGCGTTGGTCTGCACTCACCCGGACGGGCACAATCACACCGGAAATATCCATGTACATATCGTCATCAACAGTCTGCGGATCGAGGATGTCCCTATGCTGCCATATATGGATCGCCCCGCCGACGTGAAAGCCGGGATGAAGCACCGCTGTACCGACGCGGCAATGGACTACTTCAAGGCCGAGGTCATGGAGATGTGTCACCGGGAGGGATTATACAAAGTTGACCTTCTGAATGGCAGCGAGGATCGGATCAATGACCGGGAGTATTGGGCGCAGAAAAAAGGACAGGCCAAACTTGATAAGTCCGACAAGCCCACCAAGTTTGAAACGGACAAGGAGAAACTGCGAAAAATCATCCGCAAAGCGTTGGAGACGGCCACTTCTTTTGATGAGTTTGCCGAGCTGCTTCTCCGTGAGGGCGTGACAGTCAAGGAGAGCCGGGGCCGACTATCCTATCTCTCGCCAGACAGAGCGAAATCCATCACAGCCCGGAAGCTGGGCGACGCCTATGATCTCGCGTCGGTGAATGAGGCATTGGCACAAAACGCGCTGAAGCAGCCTGTCCGTTCCAGCGTTCTGGACAAGCTCCGGGAGGCTGGGACCGTCCAGAATCTTGTGAACATAGATGCTAAACGCGCCGAGGGAAAGGGCGTCGGCTATGAGAAATGGGCGCAGGGATTCAACGTCCAGCAGATGGCCAACACCCTGAACGCATACACCGAGTATGGCTTTGCCTCGATGGATGAGTTGAACGAATTACTAGCCGCCGCCCGGAGCGAACTGCAAGAGAGCCGGGAAAAGCTCAAATCCATAGAGACCGTCCTGGCGGGGAAGAAAGAGTTGTTGAAGCAGCTTTTGACGTATTGGGAAACGAAGAATGTCCGACAAGAATACAAGGCGCTGAAAACCGCCAAGGCCAGGGCCGAATACGCCCAGGCGCATGAACGTGAGTTTAAGCTGTCCAACGCCGCTGCTAAGTATTTTAAGGACCACGGAATCACCAAGCTGCCCAGCACCAAGGCCCTGCAAGCGGAGATACAACAGCTTATATCAGAGAAGAACGCGCGGTATAACGACTACCGGGAAAAGCAGTGCAAGGTGAAGGAACTGGAAACTGTGAAGAACAATCTGGAGAACATGCTGGGCCACAAGAAAGAGAAACGCCATGAGCTTATTCCATCTTGAACTGCTCCCGCCCGTTGAGCGGAAACCGGACGGCTCGCTCCCACGCATGAACGGCAGACAGCGGCAGCGGGCGGTCACGCTCATCCGCAAGCTGTGTAGCGCCTGTGACAATGGCAATTGCCTTTACCTGGACGACGGCGAGGAAGTCCCATGCCCGCAGACGCTTTCCTATTCCGTCTGCTGCAAGATCTTTCGCTGGGTGCTGTTGAAGGATAAGGCCGGACAGGAATTAGAAACGGAGATATTCGGCAAGGACGCCATGAAGCGGTGCGCCCTTTGCGGCAAGGCGTTTCTCCCTGGCTCCAACCGGGCGCTCTACTGTGACGGTTGCAGAGCCATAGCCCAGCGGCGGCAAAAGGCAGAGTACGCCAAACGCCATAGGGCGAATAGTAGAACGATAGAACAGCGAAGCCCCTGAATTTGCAAGGCTTTCCGGGCGCAAAACCCGGAGGGGTGGTATAAGTACAAAGAGGAGGAAAACAGTATGAATGACGATGGTATAACAGTCCATGACGACGAATATGAATGGGTAGACCTGAACACACCGTTCTGGGATTTTGAGAAGCCGCCCAGGGAAACGCTGAGAGAGTTTGATAAGTACTGGCGGCAGTATTGGAAGGAGCGGGAAAAGCAGTACACCGACATGGACAAGGCTTTTTACGCAGTCGAGGAAGATGGACAGGAGTATTTCTATATCGGAAAGACCCGCATCAAGATCACAGAGCACTTCCCGGAGAAGGGCAGGACCATGGGCGAACTCATTGAGGACCTGATCCTCTATGCCGCCCGTCAGGACGAGAAAGCAGAGGATGCTACATATACGGATTCATCGCTTTAAAGTGTTGAATTTTTCCTGCACTTATAGTACAATACCCGTGGAAGTATTGTAAGCGCGGGTCGTTTTGTACAAAGGAGGTTATTTTTGAAACGACCGAACAATGCGGCTCTCTATATGAGATTGAGCGTGGACGACGAGAACTATGGCGACAGCGTAAGCATCGAGACCCAGCGGACGATTCTTCAGACATATGCCAAAGAAAATGGTTTTCATGTCTACGACGAGTATGTGGACGACGGATGGAGCGGGACCAATTTTGAGCGGCCTTCTTTCCAGCGCATGATGGCCGATGTGGACGCGGGCAAGGTCAACTGCATCATAACGAAAGACCTGTCCCGTTTTGGGCGCGAGCACGTTATGATGGACTATTACCTGGAATTCGTGTTCCCGGAGAAGCAGGTCCGCTATATCGCAGTCACGGACAACGAGGACACGGAAAAGGGACTGAGCGACTTTGTACCGTTCAAAAATCTGTTCAATGAGTGGCTTGCCAAGGACACCAGCCGGAAGGTGAAAGCGGCCTATAAGGCGAAATTCGCGGCGGGCGAACACCTTTGCGCCTGTGCGCCGCTGGGGTATAAAAAAGACCCGGAGCACCCGAACAAGCTGCTCATAGACGACCAGACCCGGTGGATCGTGGAGCGTATCTTCGAGCTGGCCGCCCGTGGGACAGGCCCGGCAAAGATCGTAAAGATACTGACGGAGGAAAAGGTCCCAACACCGAGCTGGATACACTATCAGAGAGAGGGCCTGTTTGCCAATATCCACGGGCAAAATCCTGGCGAGAAGGCGTATTTGTGGACCAATGCCTACGTCACGAATATCCTCACGAACGAGACGTATATCGGCAACAGCGTCCACAACCGGGAGCACAAGGTCTCCTACAAGAATAAGAAACGTATCCGCAGTCCCCAGGAAGAATGGCTCGTCGTGGAGCACACCCACGAAGGGATCATCGCCCCGGAGCTGTTCGAGCAGGTTCAGAAGCAGGTCAGCGCCCGCCGCCGAAACACGAAAGACCACACGTTTCAGATCTTCTCCGGTCTCATGCGGTGCGGCGGCTGCGGCAGGGCGCTCAGCTACGGAACGAACAGGGGCAAAAAAAGCTCCTTCGCCTACTATGCCTGTTCCGGCTACCGTCAATACGGCCCGAAGCGTGCTGGCTGCACACAGCATTACATACGCTACGATGTGCTCTATGCCTATGTCCTGGCCCGGCTCCAGGAATGGTCCGCCCTGGCGCAGATGGATGAAAGCCGTCTGCTGCAAAGGATGCTGAACGCCAGCGATAGGGAGCGGTTCGCAGCTGCCCGGAAGCAGGGAACGGAACTTGCAAAAGCGGAGAAGCGCCAGGGAGAGCTGGACCGCCTTTTCACCAAGCTGTACGAGGATTGGGCGGCAGGGAAGATCACGGAGCGGAACTTTGACCTTCTCTCCGAAAAGTACCAGACAGAACAGGCTCAGGTGGAGGAGCAGATCGGGCGGCTGCAAGCGGAAGCGAACGAGGAGCGGGAGACGGTGGACAACGCGAAGAAATGGATCACACTCATCAAGCAGTACGCGAACCCCACCGCCCTGACTGCTGAGATGCTGAACGCGCTCATCGAAAAGATCGTTGTCCATGAGGCGGTGAAAGCGCCTGACGGCAGCCGGGAGCAGGAGATCGAGATCTATTACCGCTTTGCGGGAAAACTGGACGAATGAAAACGTATCTTTAAGTATGCGTCACGGAGCTGGCGGTGGGGTAGACCCGCAGGTCCTCTACGCAGTCCTTATCGCGGCAGCTGTCGTATATCTTCCTTGTATGGATGCACACGGCTTCGGTGCATTCCTGGCTGTCCGCCATGCTTGATACCTCCTGTCATGGTTGCCGGGCCGTCCCGGCGTTTCAGTACAGTCTATGCCGGGGCGGGAAAAATGTGAAGTTTTCCTGTACGGACCGCGGGTTTTGTGGTATGATAGCAACAAAGTTCCCATGGTAGACCGGCCGGTGCCGGCGCCATTTTAAGACAGGGGGAAAGCGGCATGGAGAATCTGGGTTTCATACGGGACAAGCTGGACATCAAGATCCTGATCCTGTTCATCCTGGAAAAGCTGCCTCGGCCGGTGGAGCCGGTGACGCTGTCGGACCTGGCGCTGTTTGACGGGGGCTTCACCTGGTTCGACTATACCGACTGCCTGGCGGAGCTCATCCAGTCCGGCCATGTGGAAGAGGAAAAGGGGAAGTACGTCATCACCGACAAGGGCCGGCGGAACGTGAACACCGTGTCCTCCAGCCTGCCCTATACGGTCCGGGCCAAGGCGGAGCGGCTCGCCGCGCCGGTGGCGGCGGCGATGCGCCGGGCCAGCATGATCGAGACGGCCGTGGAGCCGGGGCCGAAGGACGGGCGGGTGCTGAGCCTGCGGCTGTCCGACGGGGTGGGGGAGATCGTCTCCCTGCGCCTGGCGGTGCCGGACGAGAAGCAGGCCCATGCCATGGAAGGCCGATTCCGCGCCGACGCGGAGGGGATCTACAACCGCATCATCGGATTGCTGACGGAGGAGTGATCCTTAAAAACAGCAGATGGCGCGCCGCTTTGAGCGGCGCGCCATCTGCGTATGTATGTCCGTTCAGCCGGAGAGCTTCTCCAGCAGGGCCTCGATGTCCACGGGCTTGGCCAAAAAATCGTCCATGCCGCTGGCGAACGCCTGCTCCCGGTCCTCCGGCGTGCAGCTGGCGCTGCAGGCGATGATGCGCACGGTCCTGGCGTCCGGCCGGTCCAGGGCCCGGATGGCGGCGGCAGCGGCATAGCCGTCCATCTCCGGCATGAGCAGATCCATCAGGATCACGCCGTATGTCCCCGGCTCGGAGGAGGAAAACATCCGCAATGCGACGGCGCCGTTGACGGCGAGATCGGCGGCATAGGCGTTTTCGTTCAAAAGGTCCAGCATGATCTCCCCGTTGAGGTCGTTGTCCTCCACCACCAGGATGCGCCCGGCAAGACCGGCGGAGGGAGCCGCCGGGGCCGACGCGGCGCTCTCGGGAGAGGCCGGCGGCGCGGCAAAGGTGAAGGAGAACACGCTGCCCTGTCCGGGGTGGCTGATGAGCGTGAGGTCGCCGTCCAGGAGCCGGGCCAGCCGGTGGCAGATGGACAGCCCCAGCCCCACGCCCTCGTTGCCCTTGGAGACGGTGTCCCGCTCCTGGGCAAAGGCGTCGAAGATGTTTTTCTGGAACGCCTCGCTCATGCCCTTTCCGGTGTCGGCCACGTCGACGCATGTCCGGACCCGGCCGTCGTCCATGGCGCTCTGGGAGACGGTGACGGTGACGGAGCCGCCCTCGGGGGTGAACTTGCAGGCGTTGTCCAGGAGGTTGAGCAGCACCTGCTGGATGCGCACCCCGTCGCTGGTGACCGCCGGCCAAGGCAGGTCGGCGTCCATCCGGAAGGCCAGGTGCTTTTCCGCCATGCCGCTTTGGACGATGGCCTCCACGGAGGACAGCAGCGTGGGCAGAGAGACGGCGCTGAACTCCAGGGCGACCTCCTCGTTGCGGAGCATGGACATGTCCAGGATGTCGCTGACCAGAGAGAGCAGGTATTTGGCGGTGGTGGTGGACTGCTCCAGGTACCGGCTCAGCTGCTGTTCGTCGTGGAGCCGGTGGCTCATCAGGTAGTTCAGGCCGATCAGCCCGTTGAGGGGCGTGCGGATCTCATGGCTCATGGCGGACAGGAACTGGCTCTTCGCCTCGGCGTCCGCCTGGGCCTTCACGGATTTGATCCGCTGGCGGACCAGCAGGCACACCAGCACCGTGATCAGCAGCGCCGACACCGTGAATACCATGAAGGCGAAGCGGTAGCGGTACAGGAAATCCGTCGCCGTGTAGGTATAGCGGTTCTCCATGACCGCCTGGATGATGTAGTTGCTCACCAGGTCCTCCGGCGTGGCGGCGATGGCCTTGTCGAGGATGGAGATCAGCGTATAGCCGTCCTCGCCCACCGGCTGCCCGTCGGCGCCGAAGGGGACCACGGCGGAGAAGCACAGCTGGTCGTCCAGCCCGGTCACGGGGATCACCTTCAGATCCTCATAGGACGGCTTGGTGAGCCAGTATTCCACCACATATTGGTTGAGGATCATCAGATCCGCCTCGCCCGCGTTCACCGCGTCGAAGCAGGCGGTGATGGAGTCATAGTCCACCGGGGTGAAGTTGGGATAGGTGGCGGCCAGCGCCTTCCGGATGGTCTGGGAGCCGCTGGAGATGGCCACGGTCAGGGCCGCGTCGTAGGAGTAGGTGAGGTCCTTCCGGGCCACGATCACCTTGCGGCTGGAGAGGTAGGGGTCGCTCATCATGATGCCCCGGGCGCCCTGGTTCTCCTTGTTGAACTCCACGCTGGTGACCAGGTCCAGCTGCTGGTCCATCAGGTATTCATATGTGACCGATCCGGCGGGCAGGGGGACATATTCAAAGGTGAGCCCCGTGATGCGCTGGATATGGTCGAAGATGTATCGGGAGATACCGGCCAGAGAGCCGTCCTCGCCAGTGAAGGACACCGGCGTCCGGTCCTGGACGAACCCCACCCGCAGGGTCCCGGCGCTGTCGATGAACGCCTGCTCTTCGTCGGTGAGGCCCAGATCGTTCTCCACTGCCAGCGCGGCCGGCGCGGCGCCCAGCAGCACGGACGCCGCGATCAGCAGCGCCAGGGTCGAAAACACGATTCGCCGGAGCATTTTCATTCCCCCCCAATCCAAGCAAACCGATTATACGGTCAGAAAAATTGCATGTCAACAGATTTTCGGTTTTTTCGGGATCCATTTTGCGCTGTCCGAAGAGAAGCAAGAGATCCTGCGTCTGAAACATTAGAAAGAATTAATAATTGGCGCGCGGAACGCCCTTGCCAGGGGAAGGGGGACGGTGTATAATACCAAGAAGCAACTGCGGAATGATGCGGGGTTTTTGCGGCTCGCGCATCAGCGATCTGTAGAACAGGGGAGGTCCTATGGAGACGACGCTGGTGGTTCTGGCGGCGGGGATCGGCGCCCGGTACGGGGCGGGGATCAAGCAGCTGGAGCAGATGGGCCCCAACGGGGAAGTCATCATGGACTACTCGGTCCATGACGCGGTCCAGGCGGGCTTTGACCGGGTGGTGTTCATCATCCGGCGGGATATATATGAGGATTTTCAGCAGGTCCTTGGCCGGCGGCTGGAGCGGGCGCTGCGTCCGCTGGGGGTACGGGTGGACTATGCCTTCCAGGAGCTGACCGACCCTCCCGCGGGGCGGGTGAAGCCCTGGGGCACCGGTCAGGCCATCCTCTGCTGCCGGGAGCTGCTGGACGGTCCCTTCGCCGTCATCAACGCCGACGACTACTATGGCAAGGACGCCTATAAAAAGGCCTACGCGTTCCTGACGGAGGGGGCGGGGGACCCGGACCGGTACGGCATGATCGGGTTCGTGCTGAAAAACACCCTGTCCGACGCCGGCGGCGTGACCCGCGGGGTGTGCCATATGGACGCCGCCGGATACCTGACCGACATCACCGAGACCCGGAACATTGTCCGCACGGACACGGGCGCCGCCGTCAAGACGGCGGAGGGCCTGACGGCCCTGGATGGGGAGAGCCTGGTGTCCATGAACATGTGGATGCTGACGCCCCGTTTCGCCGAGGGCCTGGAGGAGGGCTTCGCCGCTTTCCGCGCCCATATGACTGACCCGGTCAAGGAGGAATACCTGCTGCCGGAGATCATAGGGAGCCTGCTGCGGGAGCACAGGGCCGCGGTAAAGGTGCTGCCCACGGACGAGCAGTGGTTCGGCATCACCTATCAGCAGGACCGGGCGCCGGTGAAGGCCGCGTTCCAGCGGCTGATCGACGGAGGCGTGTACCGGCCGGATCTGTTCAGCGACCTGAAATAGACCTATATGACCGCCAAGACATCTTGGCGGTCTTTTTGGAGGGACGAGATGAAAAAGACGCTGATCGCCGTGGGGTGCCTGCTGCTGGGCATGGCGCTGGCGGTGGTGATCATGCCCTTTACCGGCGTGGATCTGGGCTGGCTGACGGGAAGGAGCGAGACGCAGATCTATGACCTGATGGAGCCTTTCGAGGCGCTGGAGGTGGACGCCGCCAACTGCGACGTGTACCTGTATCGGGAGCGGTCCTATCCCGGCGGCGTGTACATCCAGGAGGGGCGGGGGATCACCAGCCGGGTGGAGATTATCGACGGGGTCCTGACCGTCAGCTGGGTCCAGAGCTGGCCATGGCTGGACAAGCTCTTTTTCTGGCGGGACAATGAGCAGATCCTGTCCGTGTATCTGCCGGAGCGGGTCTATGAGCGGCTGGCCGTGCGCACCACCAGCGGGGATATCTACATCTCCGACGGGCTGAGCCCCAGCCAGGTGGACATCCGCACGGACAGCGGGTATGTGTCCGTCTGGAATATGCGGGACGGGGAGCTTCGCGTCGAGACCGGCAGCGGGAGCGTGTCGCTGAGCGACAGCGAGCTGACCGCCGCGGCCTTCACCGCCGGCAGCGGGGAGGTGTGGCTGTCCCAGGTGGAGCTGGGCGCGCTCTCCGCCGAGACCGGCAGCGGCGACATCGGTCTGGACTGGGTGGAGTCCGAGGGGGAGATGACGCTGCGCGCCGGCAGCGGCGATATCGACCTGTGGGATTCGGACGCGGCGGCGCTGTCCATAGAGACCGGCAGCGGCGACATCCGGGCGTTCCTCCTGAGCCCCAAGCGCTTTGAGGCGCACAGCGACAGCGGGGACGTGACGGTGCCCGCGTCCGACGAAAACGCCGGCCTGTGCCGGGCCGTATCCGGCAGCGGCGACATCTATTTCCAGATCGAGAACTGAGCGTGAAGCAGACGCGGCGCGGTCCCATACCGCGCCGCGTTTTCATATGCCTTTTTCCAGCCGCGCCGCCACCGCGGCACGGTCCAGCGCCCCGATGGGGATCACCGGCGCGGGGGGGATGCTGTAGGGGGCCAGGGGCTTTTCATACCAGCCCACGTCGTGCCAGGCGCCGTCCTTGTAGCCCGCCTTGCGGGACACGCCCGCCAGGCGGAAGCCCAGGGCGGCGTGCATGGCCTCGCTGGCCGGGTTGGGCAGGGTGACGCAGCCCATGGCGGTGCGGATGCCCTGCATGGCCAGCAGGTCCGTCAGCAGCCCGTAAAGGCGGGGGCCCAGGCCGCGCCCGGTACAGGCCCGGTCCAGATATACGCTCAGCTCCACATACCAGTCGTAAGCGGCCCGCTCCCTGGCCCGGTGGGCGTAGGCGTAGCCGATGGGCCGGTCCCCCTCCGTGAGCATCAGGTAGGGATACATGGCCGAGATGTCCCGGATGCGCTCGGCGAAATCCTCGGCGGTGGGCGTCTCGGTCTCGAAGGTGACGGAGGTGGGGATGTATTGGGCGTAAATGGCCAGCAGGGCGGGGGCGTCCTGGGGGGAAGCGAAACGGACGGTCATGGTGGGACCTCCTTTGGGGATTTAAAGGGATGATACCACCGCCGGGGCCCTGTGTCAACCGCGCCGGCCCTCCGCAGAGGACCGGCGCGCCGTTTGGTATGCTGTTCGTCAGTTGTAGTACTCGAATTCCAGTTCCGCGATGGAGATGGTGTCGCCGTCCTGGAGGCCCATCTGCTCCATCCGGTCGTAGACGCCGGATTCCCGGAGCTTCCTGTCCAGGTACATCCGGGACTCGTAGTCGGCGAAGTTCACCCGAGCCACCAGCCGGTCCAGCCAGTCCCCCTGGATGAGCCACACGCCGTCCTCCCGGCGGATGGAGAGGTCGTCCGCCGTGCCCAGCTGGACCTCCGGGGCCACATAGTCCGGTTCATAGACCGTCACCGGCGGCAGATCGCGCAGCAGCGCGGCGGCGGCGTAGACCAGCTCCCGCAGCCCCTGATGGGCCGCGGCGGAGATCTCAAACACCGGGAAGCCCTTCTTTTCCACATAGGACTTGAAGTCCGCCAGGGCCGTGCTGTCGGGCGGGAGCAGGTCGCACTTGTTGGCGGCCACCAGCTGGGGCCGGTCGGCCAGCTCCGGGTCGTACTGGGCAAGCTCGGCGTTGATGGCGTCGAAATCCGCGATAGGGTCCCGGCCCTCGGAGCCGGACACGTCCACCACGTGGATCAGCAGCCGGCACCGGTCGATGTGGCGCAGAAAATCGTGGCCCAGGCCCGCGCCCTCGCTGGCGCCCTCGATGATGCCGGGGATGTCGGCCAAGACGAAGGAGCTGTGGTCGCCGGCGTACACCACGCCCAGGTTGGGGAAGAGGGTGGTGAAGGGGTAGCCCGCGATCTTCGGGTGGGCCCGGCTGACCACGGACAGAAGGGTGGACTTGCCCACGTTGGGGAACCCCACCAGTCCCACGTCCGCCAGCAGCTTCAGCTCCAGCACCACCTCCCGTGCCTCGCCGGGCAGACCGGGCTTGGCGAAATGGGGGGTCTGGCGGGTGGGGGTGGCAAAGTGCTTGTTGCCCCAGCCGCCCCGGCCGCCCTTGGCCAGCACGAAGCGGTCCACCGCCGACATGTCCTGGATGATGGCGCCGGTGTCCTTGTCCCGGATAAGGGTGCCCTTGGGCACCCGCAGGGTCACGTCCTCGCCGTCCTTGCCGGAGCAGCGCTTGCCCTGGCCGGGCATGCCGTCAGTGGCGGTGAACTTGCGCTTGTAGCGGAAGTCCAGCAGGGTGGACATGTTGGGGTCCGCCTGCACGATGATGTCGCCGCCCCGGCCGCCGTCGCCGCCGTCGGGGCCGCCCGCCGCCACATATTTCTCCCGGTGGAAGGCGATGGCGCCCTGGCCGCCGCTGCCGGCCCGGACCGTGATGGTCACTTTGTCAACGAAATTGGTCATGATGGTTCACCTAAACATAAGTATGCCCAAGGCACGAAAAAAGGGGCGGTCAAAACCGCCCCTTTTATTCCTGGCTTTACTGCTGGACCTCGTAAACGGAGACCTTCTTGCGGTCCGCGCCGAGGCGCTCGAACTTCACGATGCCGTCCGCCTTGGCGTACAGCGTATCGTCGCCGCCGATACCGACGTTGGTGCCGGGGTGGATCTTGGTGCCGCGCTGCCGGACAAGGATGTTGCCAGCCAGAACGAACTGGCCGTCCGCACGCTTGGCGCCCAGGCGTTTGGCGTTACTGTCGCGCCCGTTCTTGGTGGAGCCGCCGCCCTTTTTATGTGCCATTGATGTTTCCCTCCTTGTCAGCCGATGGAGCCGATCTCGACCTTGGTGTAAGGCTGACGATGGCCCTGAGTCTTGCGATAGCCCTTCTTGGGCTTCATGTGGTAGACGCGGATCTTCTTGCTCTTGCCCTGCTTGACGACGGTGCCGGTCACGGTCTTGCCGTCGATGTAGGGGGCGCCGAAGGTGTTCTCACCCTCACCGGTGATGGCCAGGACCTTGTCAAAGGTCACGGTGGCGCCGGCCTCGGCATCCAGCTTTTCCACGAAGATCACGTCGCCGGACGTCACGCGGTACTGCTTGCCGCCGGTCTCGATGATTGCGAACTTCATGTGCTTATTTTCCTTCCTTTCGGGCTCGCTGTCCCGGGTGCGGCGCGGGGCCGGCTTGTAGGTACCCTTTCAAAGCGGCTACAGTATGATAGCATTAAAAGAGCTTATTGTCAACCGGTTTTTGATCGGTTTTTTGCATATTTGTCTGTCCGCCGGGGGAAGGCTCAGCGTTCCGGGGCCTGGGCGCGCCGGGCGTAGGGGCACACGGCGAAGCACCGGCCGCACAGGTCCGCCCGGATGCCGGTGGCCCGCTCCATCAGCGCCAGCTGGGTCTCATAGCACATGTCTGCGCAGACCAGCGCCTCCCGGTCCATGCCCACCTGCCACAGCGCGCCGGTGAGGGCCTGGGCGGGGCAGGCGTCCACGCAGGCATGGCAGCCGCCGCAGCGGGAGCGGTCCACGCTCTCGCCGCAGGTGAGCGGCGCGTCGGTCAGCAGACTGGAAAGCCGGATGGCCGGGCCGAATTGCTCCGTCACCAGCAGGCAGTTTTTCCCGATCCAGCCCAGGCCCGCGCGGGTGGCCACGGTCTTGTGGGGCAGGGGCGTGCGTTTTTCCTCGCCGTAACGGACCCGGTCCGTGGTCTGGGCCCAGGCCCGCCAGCCCCGTTCCTGCAGGAACGCCTCCCCCGCCGAGACGATGGCGTTGAGCTTCTCGTTCAGAGCGTGGTAGAGCTCATAATACTCCTTGGTTGGCGCGGTGCGCAGGTCCGCCACCACGTGCCCCGGCAGCGCCACCGCCACGGACACGCCCACGGGATAGGCGCAGCCGGCCACGCCGGTCATATCACCAATGCCCACCAAGTCCGCGCCCTGGTCATATAGGAGCCGCTTCAGTTCGTCTGTCAGATCCATGGTCTATCCTCTCCGCTTTGTCAGCTCGATGGCCTCTTTGCTGGTGACATGCTCCGGCGTGAGCTCGAAACAGGCAAGCCGGGCCTCGGCCCCGGCAACTTCCTCCCGCACCCGCGCCGGGTCGGGCAGGAACCGCAGCCCCAGCGCCTCGGCCGCCTCTGTCATTTCCCGGCCCTCCAGAAGGCGCACCCGGCCAAAGACCACGGCACTCTGGTAAAGGTCCGTGAGCTTTTCCGGGCAGGGCTCGTCCCGGCCGGTGACGCAGAAGCAGACCCGGCCGTCTCTGGCCATGGCGTCGAACTTGTGCCCGGCCCTGGCCCCGTGGAAATAGATCTTCCCGTCCTTATAGACGTAGTTGACCGGCACGGCGTAAGGGTAGCCCCTGTCCCCGTTCACGGCCAGCACGCCGGTGACGCCGCTTTGGAGCAGCGCCTCCGTCTCCGCGGGGGAGAGCTGCTGTCGGCTGCGGCGCATGGGGCGGAACGGCCCGCGCTCCTCCGCCGGGAATTCGTCCTTCAAAATGGCGTACCAAACCTCGTCGATCACGCCCTGATTGCAGCGGCCGGCCCGGCGCAGCGTACCCTCATAGCGCATGCCCAGCTTCTGCATGACCCTGCCGGACTTGGGGTTGCCCACGGCGTGGGCGGCGGCGACGCGCTCGAAGCCCACCTCCGTGAAGAGATAGCGCAGCACCGCCCGCCCGGCCTCCGGCATGATGCCCTGGCCCCACCACCGGGAGCCCATGCACCAGCCCAGTTCGCAGCTGTCCACAGTCTGCTTCCGGGTGACGACGCTGATGCTGCCGATGACCTGGCACAGCTCCTTCAGCTCGATGGCCCAGTTGTAAAAATCGGCGTTATCATACCGGCTGACCCAGTCGGCGAGCACCGCGCGCGTCACGTCCACACTCTCGTGGGTGGGCCAGGTGAGGTACTTTGTCACGGCGTCCTCCGAGGCCCAGTTTTTGTACATGGTCCCGGCGTCGTCCAGGGTGAACCGCCGGAGGACGAGCCGGTCCGTCTCCAGCGTTACAGTGCCTTTGTGGTCCATGGAAAGAGCCTCCTTCCGCAGTGGATACAAAAACGCCCGGAGCGGTGACCCCGGGCGTATGTGTGTCGGTCGCCGCTTACTTTTCCACCAGGTCCTTGGTGTCGCGGGCGATCACCAGCTCCTCGTTGGTGGGGATGACCATGACCTTCACCTTGCTGTCGGCGGTGTTGATGAACCGGTCGTCGCCCCGCTTGGCGTTGCAGCCCGGGCAGATCTCCACGCCCATCCAGCCCAGATACTTGCCGATGTTCGCGCGGGTGGCGGCGTCGTTCTCGCCCACGCCGGCGGTGAAGATGATGCCGTCCACGCCGTTCATGGCCGCGGCATAGGCGCCGATGGTCTTGGCCACGGCATACTCGAACATCTCCAGGGCCAGGGCGGCGCGCTCGTTGCCCTCCCCGGCGGCCTTGCGCAGGTCGCGGAAGTCGGAGCTGACGCCGCTCACGCCCAGCACGCCGGACTTTTTGTTGAGCTCGTTGGTGACGGTCTTGACGTCCTTGCCGGTGTTGGCGCACAGGTATTCCAGCACGGACACGTCGATGTCGCCGCAGCGGGTGCCCATGGGAAGGCCGGCGATGGGGGTGAAGCCCATGGAGGTGTCCACGCTCTTGCCGCCGTCGATGGCGCAGATGGAGCTGCCGTTGCCCATGTGGCAGGAGATGAGCTTCAGCTCCTCAATGGGCTTGCCCAGCATCTCGGCGGCCCGGGCGGACACATAGCGGTGGCTGGTGCCGTGGAAGCCGTAGCGGCGGACCTTCAGGCCGGTATAGTAATCGTAGGGGATGGCGTACATGAACGCCTTGCCGGGCATGGTCTGGTGGAAGGCGGTGTCGAACACGGCCACCTGGGGCACGTCGCCCATGACGGCCTTGCAGGCCTCGATGCCGGTGATGTTGGCGGGGTTGTGGAGGGGGGCCAGGGGGATGCACTCGGCGATGGCTGCCATCACGTCGTCGTTGATGACCACGGAGGAGGCGAACTTCTCCCCGCCATGGACCACCCGGTGGCCCACCGCGCCGATCTCCGCCATGCTGGCCACCACGCCGTATTCGGCGCTGGTCAGCTTGTCCAGCACCGCGGCGATGGCCTCGGTGTGGGTGGGCAGGGCGATGTCCTCGTCGAACACGGGCTTGCCGTTCTGGGGCTGGTGCTTCAGATGGCCGTCGATGCCGATGCGCTCGCACAGACCCTTGGCCAGCAGGGACTCGTTGTCCATGTCCAGCAGCTGGTATTTCAGAGAGGAACTGCCGCAGTTGATCACAAGAATTTTCATGGTGGACCCCTTTCGTCTTGTAAAATAACAAAAATAGTGTAAAATGTTAGCGATGATCACAGTATCTTATTGTACCGCAATTTTGGAAAAACGCAAGGGGTTTGCGCGATGAACGTCATCGGCGTGGTGGGGGAGTTCAATCCCCTGCATCTGGGCCATGTGTCCCACTTCCGAAAGAGCCGGGCCCTGGCGGGCGGGGACGCTCCCATCGTGTGCGTGATGAGCGGGGACTTCGTCCAGCGGGGGGAGCCGGCCTGCTTCCATAAGCACGCGCGGGCCCGGGCGGCGGTCATGGCCGGGGCGGACCTGGTGTTCGAACTGCCCCTGCCCTGGTGCGTCGCGTCGGCGGAGCGGTTCGCCATGGGGGCCGTGGGGCTGCTGGACGGGCTGGGGGTGGTGAGCCGCCTCTCCTTCGGCAGCGAGACGGGGGACCTGGCCCCGCTGCGGGCCCTGGCACGGGCGGCGGCGGCGCCGGAGACCGTGGCGCGGATCAAGGAGATAATGGGCGCGGGCGTCCCCTTCGCCATGGCGCGGGAGGATGCGCTCCGGGAGACGGTGGGGGCCGACGCGGCGCTGCTGCGGCTGCCCAACTGCATTCTGGCCGTGGAATATTTGAAGGCCCTGGAGGCCCTGGGCTCCGCCATGACGCCGCTGACCACGGCGCGGACCGAGTCGGACCACGACCGGCCTTCGGACGGATCTGTGCGCAGCGCGGGGCAGCTGCGGGCCATGCTGACTGCGGGGGAGGATATCTCCGCCTACGTGCCGGATGGCATGGCGGCCCTGATCGCCGGTGAGACGGCGGCGGGCCGGGGGCCGGTGGACATGGCCGCGCTGGATCAGGCCATGATGGCCCGGCTGCGGGCGCTGGCTCCGGCGGACTTCGACGCGCTGCCCGACGCCACCGAGGGCCTGGGCAGGCGGCTGTATAAGGCCGTGCGGGAGCAGGGCAGCGTGGATGCGGTGATCGGCGCGGCGGCCACCAAGCGGTATCCCACCAGCCGCCTGCGGCGGATGGCGCTGTGCGCGGCGCTGGGTATCCGGGCGGACATGGGGGGCGGGACGCCGCCCTATGCGAGGCTTCTGGCCTCCACCGAGCGGGGCCGGGCCCTGCTGCGGGACGTGAGGATGCCGGTGGTGACGAAGCCCGCCGCCGTGAAGGCCATGGGCGGGGAGGCTCTGCGGATCTTCACCCTCACGGCGGACGCCAGGGACTTTTACGTGCTGGGCTACGGCGCGCCGGAAGAGAGGACCGCCGGGTCCGACTGGCGGGCCGGCCCGACGACGGTGTGAGGAAGCGGATATGAGCACCAGAAAAGAGATCGTGAGCGGCTTTTATGACCAATATGATGAAAAGGGACGGCTGAGCAGGACCCGGCACGGCCAGCTCGAGTATGCCACCACGATGACCTATATCCACCGGTACGCGGCCAAAGGGGACAAGGTCCTGGAGATCGGCGCCGGGACCGGCAGATATTCCATCGCTCTGGCCAAAGAGGGGATGGATGTGACGGCTGTGGAGCTGGCCGAGAGCAATCTCGCGGTCCTCAGGGAAAACAGCCGGGGAATGGAGAACATCGCGTCCTTCCAAGGGGACGCCGCGGACCTGGGCCGGTTTGCTGACGACAGCTTTGATGTCACGCTGTCCCTCGGCCCCATGTAT
This sequence comes from uncultured Oscillospiraceae bacterium, assembly GCA_947624065.1. Lineage (GTDB taxonomy): Bacteria > Bacillota > Clostridia > Oscillospirales > Oscillospiraceae > CAJOIG01. Next base: position 25,291 of record CANQIO010000004.1, read on the forward strand.
CACCTGTATGAGGCGGAGGAAGTGGACCGGGCGATCGACGAGGCGATCCGGGTCACGAAGCCGGGCGGGGTGATATTCTTCGCTTTCATATCTGTGTTTGCCATCATGTACGCGAACTACTTTTACGGCAACTGGACCGCGGGACAGGAAGAGAACTTCACGGATGACTATCAGGTGAGGCATTTCAAGGAGCAGGTCTTTACCGGTTACGATGTAACGGAGTTTGAAGGACTGTTTCAGGCAAAGCCGGTCGATCATCTCACGACTGCGGGCGTGGACGGGCTGCTGGAGCCCATTGAAAAGCGCCCGGATTTTTCCCTCTCCGATGAAGATCTCAGGGCGCTTGCGAAATGGTATCTGGCCTTTTCCGAAAAGCGGGAGCTGCTGGGGAATACGAACCACCTTTTGTATATCTGCCGGAAGCGGTAAAGGGAAGCTTTTATTTGCTATGACGGCACGCCGCTGCCGGCGGCCCGGTGACGGCGTGAAAGAGCGGAAAATCGAAGTTTAAAGGGATATTATGCGTAGCGACTATCCAAAAATAATTGGCTGTAAAGTCTATGGAATAATTGATAGACCTATTGGCAGTTGCCACCCTCACGATAAGGAAATGATTTATCCGATAAACTACGGATATGTCAAAAATGTTTTTGCGGAGGACGGTGAAGAACAGGATATTTATCTTTTGGGCGTTGATGTTCCTGTAAATATGTTTGAGGGATGTGTTATAGCTGTATACCGCAGGTCTGATGACATTGAAGATAAGTGGATCGTATCGGCAGACGGAAAGGATTATCCAGATGAAGTCATACTCGAAAAGATAGCCTTTCAAGAACAGTTTTTTCATGGTAAGCTGCTTAGACAAATTCCCGTTTGCAGGGGGCATGCCCCTTTCTCTGATTGGATATCGCCTATGGATGAAAAACTATTGCAAATCGAAGACCGGTATGAAAAGCTCGCCGCCCGGATGGAGGCGCCGGAGACCTATGCGGACCCGGCGGCCTATGGGGCGCTGGCCAAGGAGCGGCGGGAGCTGGAGCCGGTGGTGGACGCCTGGCGGGAGGTCAGGCGCTTGCGCGCGTCCGCGGCGGAGGCCCAGACGCTGCTGGACACCGAGACGGACCCGGAGCTGCGCGCTCTGGCCCGGGAGGAGCTGGACGGGGCGCTGGCGGCGCTGCCGGAGGCGGAGTTGGCGCTGAAAAAGCTGCTGCTGCCAAAGGACCCCAACGACGGGAAAAACGTCATCGTGGAGATCCGCGGCGGCGTGGGCGGGGAGGAGTCGGCGCTGTTCGCCGCCAGCCTCTACCGGATGTACGCCATGTACGCCGAGCGCCGGGGCTGGCAGGTCGCCATCGCCAACCTCAACGAGACGGACCTGGGCGGGATGAAAGAGGTCAGCTTCGTGGTGGAGGGCGAGGGCGCCTTCTCCCGGCTGAAATTCGAGAGCGGCGTCCACCGGGTGCAGCGGGTGCCGGAGACGGAGACCCAGGGGCGGGTGCATACCTCCACCGCCACCGTGGCGGTGCTGCCGGAGATGGACGAGCAGGAGTTCAAGCTGGACATGAACGAGCTGCGCATCGACGTGTTCCGCTCTTCCGGAGCCGGCGGCCAGAAGGTCAACAAGACCTCCTCTGCCATCCGGGTGACCCACATCCCCACCGGCACGGTGGTGGAGTGCCAGGACGAGCGCAGCCAGTATAAAAACAAGGCCAGGGCCCTGTCCATCCTGGCGTCCCGCCTGGCCCAGGCGGAGCGGGAAAAGCAGGATGCCCAGCGGGCCGACGAGCGGCGCAGCCAGGTGGGCGCGGGCATGCGCAACGAGCGCATCCGGACCTATAACTTCCCCCAGGGGCGGGTCACGGACCACCGGATCGGCCTGACCCTCTATAAGATCGACGCGGTGATGAACGGGGACCTGGACGAGCTCATCGACGGGCTCATCACCGCCGATCAGGCGGAAAAACTGCGGCAAGAGGCGTGATGACGTGAAAACGGAGCGTATCGGGAGCGACATCGCCCGCGCGGCGGAGATCATCTGCGCCGGGGGCCTGACGGCCGTGCCCACGGAGACGGTGTACGGCCTGGCGGCCAACGGCCTGGACGCCGGGGCGGTGGAGAAGATATACGAGGTGAAGGGCCGGCCGGCGGTGAAGCCCCTGAGCCTGATGGTGCCGGACAGGACGGCGCTGGACGTATACGGCAGCCAGGTCCCACGGGGCGCCCGAGTGCTGGCGGAGAGGTTCTGGCCGGGACCGCTGACCATCGTGGTGCGGGCGGCTGCGGGCATCCCCGCCATCGTGCTGGCGGGGGGCGACACGGTGGGGCTGCGGTGTCCCGCCAGCGAAAAGACCCTGGAGCTGCTGCGGCGGTGCGCGCTGCCGCTGGCGGCGCCTTCCGCCAATCCCTCCGGCGCGCCCAGCCCCAAGACGGCGGACCAGGTGGCGGCGTATTTCGACGGGAAGATCGACGCCATCATCGACGGCGGGCCCTGCGGCGTGGGTGTGGAGAGCACCATCATCGACCTGGCCCGCCGGCCGTGGCGCATCCTGCGGCAGGGGGGACTGCCGGAGGCGGACATCCGGGAGGCGCTGATCGGCTCGCTGCGCATCGTGGGCGTCACCGGCGGCACCGGCGCGGGAAAATCCACCGCGCTGGAGGCGCTGCGGGACCGGGGGGCTCTTGTCATCGACGCGGATAAGGTGTATCATGAACTCTGCGCCGGAGGCGGGGCCATGCTGGCGGAGATTGGGGCGCGGTTCCCCGGTGCGGTGGAGAACGGAGCGTTGCAGCGCAAGAAGCTGGGCGCGGCGGTGTTCGCCGACCCGGCGGCCCTGGCGGAGCTGGACCGGATCACCCAAAAGCACGTCATCGCCGCCATCGAGGATATGCTGGCCCAGCACGCCGCCTTCGGCGGGCAGTGGGCGGCGATCGACGCCATCAACCTGATCGGCACCAGCCTGGAGAGCCGGTTCTGCGCCTTGGTGGGCGTGCTGGCATCGGAAGAGGTCCGGGCGGAGCGGCTGATGGCCCGGGAGGGCGTGAGCCGGGAGTACGCCATGCTGCGCATCCGGGCGCAGAAGCCGGACAGCTATTTCCGGGAGCACTGCACCCATATTTTGTCCAACAACGGCGGCCGGGAGGATTTCCGGCGGGCCTGCGATATACTATTTGACGATCTTATGGAGGGACAAAATGGACGAGAAAAAGAAGGAGCTGTTTTATCAGCCCAAGAACGGCTATGACCGCATCGACGTGGCCGGACGGCTGGCCATGGAGGACTACTGCAAGGGCTATATGGCGTATCTGGACGCGGCCCGCACGGAGCGGGAGGCGGTGCGCGAGGCCGTGAAGCTGGCCGAGGCGGCCGGGTTCGCGGACGTGAGCGCGCTGGCCGGCCCCATCGCGCCGGGCCAGAAGGTCTACCACAGCGTGCGGGGCAAGGCCCTGCTGCTGGCGGTGGGCGGCAAAAAGCCCATGAAAGACGGCGTGGTGGTGGAGGCCGCCCACATCGACTCCCCCCGGCTGGATCTGAAGCAGCGGCCCCTGTTCGAGGACAGCGAGATGGGCTATCTGCGCACCCACTATTACGGCGGCATCAAGAAATACCAGTGGACCGCCATCCCCCTGGAGCTGCACGGCGTGGTGGCGCTGAAGGACGGCTCCACCGTGGACGTGGTCATCGGCCGGGACCCGGAGGACCCCCAGTTCGTGGTCACGGACCTGCTGCCCCACTTGGCGGCGGACCAGATGCAGAAGACCCTGGCCAAGGGCATCGAGGGCGAAAAGCTCTGCATCCTGGCCGGCAGCGTGCCCTATGAGGGCGAGGGGAACGACCGGGTGAAGCTGGCGGTGATGAGCCTGCTCAACGACCGCTACGGCATCACCGAGGAGGACTTCATCTCCGCGGAGCTGGAGGTGGTGCCCGCCTTCGACGTGCGGGAGCTGGGCCTGGACCGGAGCCTCATCGGCGGCTACGGCCAGGACGACCGGGTCTGCGTTTATGCGGAGCTGGCGGCCATTTTGGAGCAGACCGCGCCGGAGCGCACGGCGGTGTGCATCCTGGCGGACAAGGAAGAGATCGGCTCCGTGGGCATATCCGGCATGCGCAGCCAGGCCTTCGAGCGGTTCATCGGCCAGCTGGCGGGCGACACCGGGCTGGTGCAGGAGTGCTTCTCCAACAGCCTGTGCATCTCCGCGGACGTGACGGTGGCCTTCGATCCCATGTATCCGGAGGTGTGCGAGAAGCAGAACGCCGCCCGCATCAACTACGGCGTGGGCTTCAGCAAGTTCACCGGCTCCCGGGGCAAGTCCGGCTCCAACGACGCCTCGGCGGAGGTGGTGGCCACCGTGCGGCGCATCTGCGACGAGGCCGGCGTGGCCTGGCAGATGTGCGAGCTGGGCAAGGTGGACCAGGGCGGCGGCGGCACCGTGGCCGGGTTCATGGCCGACCGGGACATCGACACCATCGACGCCGGCGTGCCGGTGCTGAGCATGCACGCCCCCTTCGAGACCACCGCCAAGTTCGACTGCTACATGACCTATAAGTGCATGAAGGCGGCATACGAGGCAAAATAAACGCCCGCAGCTGTGATAGGATCACCCGAGACCGGGAAAACTGGTCTCGGGTGATTTTTACTTGGACGAGAACAAGCGGGAAGAGATCAAAGAGATGGGGACCAGCGCGCCCTCGGAGATCCAGGTGCTGACCATCATCGGTCAGATCGAGGGCCACCAGGCGCTGGCGGAGGAGAACAAGACCACAAAGTATGAGCATGTGCTGCCCCTGCTGGCGGCGGTGGAGGAGTCCCGGGACGTAAAGGGGCTGCTCATCCTGCTCAACACCGTGGGCGGGGACATCGAGGCGGGCCTGGCCATCGCCGAGCTCATCGCCGGCATGCGCAAGCCCACCGCCTCGCTGGTGCTGGGCGGCGGCCACTCCATCGGCGTGCCCCTGGCCGTGGCGGCGAAAAGGAGCTTCATCGCGCCCAGCGCCTCCATGACCATCCATCCTGTGCGGATGAATGGCACGGTCATCGGCGTCAGCCAGACCTATGAGTACTTTGCCCGGACCCAGGAGCGGATCGTGCGGTTCGTCACCGCCAACTCCCACATCGGCCGGGAGCGGTTCCTGGAGTATATGCTCCGGACGGGGGAGCTGGCCAACGACGTGGGCAGCATCATTGACGGCCGGGAGGCGGTGGACTGCGGGCTCATGGACGATCTGGGGAGCCTGGCGGACGCGCTGGCATGGCTGCATGGGGCGGCGGGAAACTAGCGGCGCCCGGCGAAAAATAAGGCGGCCGCCGGCCGAAAAAATTCCTTGACATTTAATGCCTTTTGTGTCATAATGCACACCGTTACAGACGTAGCGGGATTGTGTAAAGGTAGCACAGCGGACTCTGACTCCGTATGTGAGGGTTCGAATCCTTCTCCCGCTGCCAAGAGAAAACCCTTGGTATAACGGTTAAACGCCGTTGTACCAAGGGTTTTCTCGTGTTATATGTGTTATAGTCTGTTAACCCTTTGGTACACAGTGAATACACAGTAATTAGAGCCTGTTTAGGGCGGCGCTCGTCTTTCATACTCTCCAACATGGCGGTCCCGCAGTTCTCACCGCCTGGATCGTCTTTTCCGGGGCCTCCTCGTCCACCTTCGCCGGGGTGATCCCCCTTGATGGTCTTATTGTAGAATATCTGAGCATAGATAACAATTGGCAAAGGCTACAAATATCTATGCTTAGATTTGTATATAATGTATTTAGGTACAGATTGATTTGCGTGTTATAATATGGCTATACTAGGGGAGAGGGAACGATATGACCCGATCCCGGAGGGGACAGATATGGCAGAAAAGACAGAGGCCCAGAAGAAGGCCCAAAAGAAGTACATGGAAAGGTTTGCCATAGCGCGGGTCAGAGTGCCCATAGAAAAATACGGGCACATACAGGCCCACGCAGAGGCCCACGGGGAAAGCGTGAACGGCTTCATTACCAGGGCTATTGATGAAACCATCGAGCGGGACAGCGGAAAGGAGTGAGCACCTATGAGCGAAAAGGAAATGTGCATCAAGCTGCTGGACAGTGTGCCGGAGTATAAGATCGGCTATGTGCTTGCCTATATCCAGGGCATCACAGCCGATGAAGCAGAAGACGACGCCTATTGCGCAGGACTGTATCAGAGCTATTTAAACGACGCGGACCCGCACAAGCACGATACTATCACATTGGAGGCGCTGGCCGCCGATCTGGGGGTACAGCTCCCGTGAAGTATCAAATTATCATCGAGAAACGGGCAGAGAAGTTCATCCGCAAGCAGACGAAAGACAACCAGGTCCGGTTGCTTACGGCGATATACAAGCTCCCGCTCGTCGGCGACATAAGGCCGTTGGAGGGAACGCCTGGTAATTACCGGCTCCGTGTCGGAACATTCCGGGTGATCTATACGGTGGAGCAGGAGATCGTAACCGTACGGGTGCTGGACGCCGGCAACCGTGGGGATGTGTACAAGTGAACCGGATCATAAAGCTTGTCCCGCTCCCGGACTTCCAGCTGACGCCGGAAGAGGCGCGGCAGGTGGATCAGGCAGCCAATGAGATAGCCGCCGGGGATTACGTGCAGGATAGCGCCGTGAACTGGGATTGACGGTGTTGATCGGGACTGGGGGCAGGCAATATGCAGCTTATATTTGTTCTGCTGATCGTCATCGGCGTGGCGCTTATCGTTTACGGCGTGCTCCGCGCCGCAGATGGTGACAGCACAAAGCCGCCGCAGGACGAGGGGCACGGCGTGGACGTAGTATACCGGGTCCCGTCCGTGTTCGACCGGCGGGATAAAAAGTGACGTCGTATTACGGATCTGGTGGCAATACGGGCTTGATTTTTTCTCCTGCCATTGGTATCATAAAGCCGTGAGCAGCACGGCGGCGAACTCGCCGCACTGCTCGGGTTTTGTCATCGGGGGTAGGTTGCTGGACCTTGGGCCCCCGATGACTTTTTGCGCTTTCAGCGGGCGTGCCGGCGTTGGACAAAATATGCCATTTGCACCGCATGGGGGCCGTCGGAGGGCCTTTTCTTGTCCAAGTCGGACGTTGCCAACCGGCGGCAAGTGTAGTATATTATTGCTTTAGATGGCTACAGCGATATCTCGAAGAAGCGGGGGAGCTTACATATGGAAAGGGTCAGTATCCGGGATGTGGCGCGCGAGGCGGGCGTGTCCATCACCACCGTTTCCAAGGCGTTGAACGATTACCCGGATGTGAGTCCGGAGACCAGGCGGCGCGTCAGCGAGATCGCCCAGAGGATGAATTACGTCCCGGATGTGGCCGGGCGGAGCATGGGCGGCATCACGGAAAAGGTGATCGGCCTGCTCTTGAACGACCTGACCCCCACGGACCCCTCCGGCGCCGTGTTCGGCATCCTCAGCGGGGCGTACCATGCCTGCGCGGACAGCGGCATCGACTTCGTGCTGTTGACCACGAACCCCGGGTCCCAGGAGGAGACGTCGCTCAAGCGCCTGTGCCTGAGCAAGCGCCTGGACGGCATCATCTGCAACGGCTTCCGGCTGCATGACCCCTATCTGGAGCAGGCGCGCCAGCTGGACCTGCCCTGCGCGGTCATCGACGTGGAGATGAACGATCCCCGGATCGTGGACGTGAGCATCGACAACGTCCAGGCGGCGGACGAGGCGGTCACATTCCTGCTGGGCTGCGGCTGCCGGGCCATCGCCCTCATCAACGGCTCCGCACGGGCGGACGTATCCCTGCGGCGCGGCCGGGGCTATGCCCAGGCGCTGACGCGCTCCGGGCTGCCCGTCCGGCCGGAGTGGACGGTCGACGCGGACTTTGACATGGACAGCGCCTACCACGCCGCGGTGGAGCTTTTGCGGCAGTATCCGGAACTGGACGCCTTCTTCTGCGCCAGCGACGTGATGGCCCTGGGCGTTTGCCAGGCCATCGAGGAGGCCGGCCGAAAGGTGGGCGCGGACGTGATGGTGGTGGGCTTCGACGACATCCCCACCGCCCGGTATATGTACGGCGGGCTGACCACCGTCCGGCAGGATTTCTATAAAATGGGCTACAACGCGGGCATGGCGGTGTACCGGCAGATCCAGGGCCAGAAGCCGGCGGACGCCTCCGTCGGCCTTTTACACGAACTCGTCATCCGCAGTACCGCACACGGCGGCTGAAAACCTGGCAAAAAGTCCAAAAAGCGGCGAAGAAAATTAGTAGTTTTGGGGGCTTTACAGGTTTAGGCGCCGTGTGTTATTATGTTTTTGACCAAAAACGTTTTCGATACTCGACGTGGCGGTGACGCGGATGAAAAAGCGCATGATGTACGGCCTGCTGCGGCTGCTGTGCGCGGGCGTGGACTATCTGCTGCTGATGCTGCCGGTCCAGCTGGGGATGTTCGGCATGCTGGGCGTGCCGGCCCGGAGCGTGGATTTCCTGTTCCGGCTGCTGTTCGCGGTGTACGGGGTGCTGATGATCGAGTACTTCCACGGCGCGACGGTGGGCAAGTACCTGGGCGGGCTGATGGTGGTGGATAAGACCGGCGGCAAGGCCACGATGCTCTATGTGGGACTGCGGGAGTTGGTGCGGTCGATGTATCTGATCCCCTTTGCCGGGTGGCTGGCCGGGCTGGTGAGCGTGGTGATGCTCTTCTGGAAGGGCCAGACCCTGCACGACATGGTGGGGCGGACGGCGGTCATCCGCCGGAAGGACTACACGCCGGAGGAGGAGCCATGAACCTGGACGAGGTATTCGGCCTGCAGGAGACCGACCCCATGGTCAGCACCGACCCGCTGCTGCTTTTCGCCTGCGTCGCGAGCGCCATCCTGGCGGCATGGCTGTGCGTACACATCTACCGGGACACCAACGACACGGCCAAGAGCGTGAAGCTGTATATCCCCATCGCGGCGGTGGGTGGGTTCCTGTTCGCCATGGCGGGGGTGCCGTCCCTGTTCGCCTTCGGGGCCCAGCTTTGCGGGCTGGTGGCCCTGGGCTTTATTTCAAACCGATATTTCAGATAACACGGGCTTGTTTCACAGGCCTTTTTCTACGGCCAACACCGAAAACGTTTTTGTTTGACCTTTAACGATGAGGATGCGACCTATGACAGCAATGGATTACAGCCAGGCGAAGGACTGGATCATCGCCGAGAGCCGATTTGACGTTTCCTGCCTTGGCAAGTGCGAGGCGGTCATGTGCCTGGGCAACGGCTATATGGGCCTGCGCAGCGCCACCGAGGAGACCTATGTGGGCGAGCAGCGGGACCTGTTCGTGGCGGGCACGTTCAATAAGTTCGACGACGACGAGGTGACGGAGCTGCCCAACGCCGCGGACGTGATCGGGCTGGATATGACCCTGGATGGGGAGCGGTTCGATCTGACGACCGGCAGCGTGGAGCAATACCGGCGCAGCTTGTGCCTCAAAACGGGGGAGCTCACGCGCCGCGCGGTGTGGCGCAGCCCCGCCGGCAGGCGCTATGAGCTGACGTTTTGCCGGGTGGTATCCATGGACCGGCGGCACGTGATCGCCCAGAAGGTATCCGTCACGCCCCTGGACGGCGGCGCGGAGCTGTTTTTGGCCGGCGGCATCAACGGCCGGATGAACAACAGCGGCAGCCAGCACTTTTCCGAGGGAGAAAAGCGGCTGTATGACGGCCGCTTCATGCAGTACACCCAGACCACCGGCCAGTCGAAGATCGACTTTTTCCTGAACACCGCCTTCCGGTTCTCCCTGGACGGGGAGCCGCTGGAGGCGAAGGGCTTCATCTCCATGGACCGGCGGATCATCCGGCAGGAGTTCGAACTGACTGTCCCCGCCGGCAAGACCTTGACGGCGGAGAAGATATCCAATGTCTACACCTCCCGGGACCGGGAGTGCGAGGGCGTGACCTTCCGGCAGATCCAGGAGCGTTCCCTGGACGAGGAAAAGGCGGCCTGCGCCGCCGGATACGACGCGCTGGCCCAGGCCAGTGCCAGGGCGTGGGGGGAGATCTGGGACGCCGCGCCGGTCCTGATCGAGGCCGAGGACCCCTTCGACCAGCTGGCGGTCCGCTTTGCCCAGTACCATCTGCACAGCATGACCCCCGCCCATGACCACCGCATGAACGTCGCGGCCAAGGGCCTGTCCGGCGAGGCATACAAGGGCCATACCTTCTGGGACACGGAGATGTTCGTGCTGCCCTATTTCATCTACACCGCGCCCAGGATCGCCCGGAGCCTGGAGGAATACCGCTGGCTGAGTCTGGCGGGCGCCCACAGGAAGGCCGCGGAAAACGGCTACGAGGGGGCCCAGTTCCCCTGGGAGGCGGCCTGGATCGACGACGGCGAGGTGACCCCGGTGTGGGGCGCGGCGGACATCGTCACCGGTCTGCCCATCAAGATCTGGTCCGGCTTCATCGAGCAGCACATCACCGCGGACGTGGCCTACGGTGCCTGGGAGTACTACATGGTCACCGGCGACGGGGACTTCATGGACCGGTGCGGATACGAGCTCATCCTGGACACGGCCAAGTTCTGGGCCAGCCGCCTGGAGGAGGGCGAGGACGGGCTGCTGCACATCAACGACGTGGTGGGGCCCGACGAGTATAAGGAGCATGTGGACGACAACGCCTTCACCAACTACATGGCCGCCTGGAACATCGCCAAGGCCATGGAGTACGCGGCGTTTTTGAAAAAGGAGAAGCCGGCGCTGTACAGCGCGCTGGACGAAAAGCTGGACCTGGCGGCCGCGGAGCGGCAGTGGGCGGAGAAGCTGCCCCGGCTGTACCTGCCCCGGCCCAGGGCCGACGGGGTGATCCCCCAGGACCGTACATACCTGACGCTGCGGGACATCGATCTGACCAAGTACAAGAACCAGACGGCCGTGGGCAGCATCTACCGGGACTATAACCAGGAGCAGATCACCCGGATGCAGGTGTCCAAGCAGGCGGACATCCTCATCATGTTCCTGCTGCTGGAGAACCAATTCTCCCTGGACGTGAAGCGGGCCAACTGGAATTACTATGAGCCGCGCACGCTCCACGATTCGTCTCTGTCCCTGTCCACCCACTGCATCCTGGCCAACGACATGGGGGACCGGAAGCTGGCGTATGCGCTTTTTAAGCGCGCGGCGGCCATCGACCTGGGGCCGGATATGGCCAGCAGCAGCGCGGGCATCCACGCCGCGGCGCTGGGCGGCATCTGGCAGGGCGTGGTGTTCGGCTTCGGCGGCGTGCGGATGCTCCAGGGGGCGCTGCGCATCGAGCCGAAGCTGCCGGAGAGCTGGAGCCGGCTGGCGTTCCGCTTTTACTGGCACGGCCAGCAGCTGCGCCTGGAGGCGACCCGGAGCGAGATGCGCCTGACCAACCTGACCGGCGGGGAGCCTGTGCGCTTTATCCACGGCGGGAATGAGCACGTTCTGGACGGGGAGCTGACGCTGCCCCTGTGAGCGGATCAAAGCGCGGGATCGGAAACGTCCGCGCATTGACGATAAAGAAACTATATTTTTTAAGGAGGAAACCGCAATGACTACCCGCAATTTCCTGAAGAGGATCGTTCTCTTCACCCTGGTGCTGTGCCTGGTGTGCAGTTTCAGCGCGGTGGCGTTCGCCGATGGGGAAGAGGACTTCTCCGGCCGGACGCTGACCGTGGGCATCTGGGGCGGCAACGATCAGGAGACCGCCGCCATCGAGACCCTCAAGGCCAACTTTGAGGCGGCGCACAACTGCACCGTGGATCTGAAGGTCTACACCGACTACAACACCCAGATCCAGGCCGACTTCATCGGCAAGACCGCTCCCGACGTGTTCTACGTCAACGGCTCCGTGTTCCCCTTCATCAGCTCTTTGGGCGTGATGGACGCGCTGGACCCCGAGGAGTATGATCTGGACCAGTTCTATCCCAACCTGGTCGCCGCCTTCACCGACGCGGACGGCAACGTGCTGTGCGTGCCCAAGGACGTGTCCACCCTGGCCACCTACTACAACATCGACCTGCTGGAGGCCGCCGGCTACACCCCCGAGGACATCCCCGACGACTATGACGACTACATGGCTTTCCTGACCGACCTGCAGGCCAAGCTGGACGAGGTCTACGGCAAGAACGCTGTCGCCGCCATGACCTATAACCAGGACCTGGCCCGCAACCTGTTCATCCTGCAGGACGGCACCGACGGCCTGATCGACGCTGACGGCAACGCCACCCTGACCAGCGACGGCGTCGTGGCCAACATGCAGTTCATCCTGGACTTCGTGGACGCCGGCGTGTGGAAGACCCCCAGTGACCTGGGTCTGGGCTGGAACGGCGAGGCCTTCGGCACCGGCAAGGTCGCCATCATGGAAGAGGGCAACTGGGTCTACGGCACTCTGAAGACCGACTACAGCGACATCAACTTTGGCGTCAAGGCCATGCCCGTGTATCACGGCACCCAGTACTCCATGAGCTACACCGTGGGCTACGGCATCTACACCCTGAGCGAGAACAAGGATATGGCCTCCGCCTGGATCAAGTATGTCACCGGCGTCGACGGCCTGAACATCTGGTGCTCCGGCGCCGGCTGCCTGCCCCCGCGCGCTGACGCGGCCGAGGCCATGGACGTGGAGAGCGACCCCGTCTGGGCCGTCCACTCCGAGATGGCTGGCTGCTCCATCCCCGAGCAGCTGGGCAATAACTACACCATCATCAACACCGCCTATCAGAACTGGCTGCCCGAGGCCGTCAGCGGCAACATGACCGCCGCCGAGTTCCTGGCCGAGGCTGAGAGCCAGGCCAACATGGAGATCGCCAACGCCGGCTGATCCCTCCATCCGCGCGAGCCTTAGGTAACAGCGATCCCGGCCGGCTCCGGCCGGCCGGGATGTCCCTCGAAAGAAAAGGAGTGAAGCCTGATGGCAAAGCCAACAAAGCGGCAGCTGCAGGAGTGGAAGCAGGGCTATCTGTTTATAACGCCGGCCGTACTGGTCATCGGCGTGTTCATCGGCATTGCCGCGCTGTTCGTGGTGTACCTGTCCTTCATGAAGGTCAACCTGTTCACCGACACCTATACCTTCGTGAAGCTGGACAACTACCTGCGCCTGTTCAAGGACCCCACGGCCCGCAAGGCCCTGACCAACTCCCTGACCTTCTCCCTGATCGTGGTGCCCAGCCAGACCGTCATCGCGCTGGTGGTGGCCAGCGTCCTCAACGGCAAGATCAAGGGAAAATACGCTTTCCGTACCATCTATTTTCTGCCGACCCTGACCTCCAGCTCCGCGCTGACCCTGATCTTCATGTTCATGTTCAGCGTCACCGGCCCCATCAACATGTTCCTCATCAAGATGGGCATCCTGCCGGTGGGGGAGGGCATCAACTTTTTGAACAACCCCTCCTTCGCCCTGAAGGTCATCATGATCATGAACATCTGGTCCACCGTGCCCCAGTACACTACCATGTATCTGGCCAGCCTGCAGGACCTGCCGGCGTCCCTGTATGAGGCCGCCAGCATCGACGGCGCCAACAGCTTCAAGAAGTTCATGAACGTGACGGTGCCCTACCTCAAGCCCATCACCACCTATGTGCTCCTGACCGGCATCATCGGCACCCTGCAGATGTTCGACCAGGCGTATATCTTCTCCAACGGCTCCGGCGGACCGGCCAACAGTACGCTGACCGTGTCCCTGATGGTGTACCGCTACGCCTTCGGCAGCAACAACGCCATGGGCTATGCCTCCACCATCGCCATCGTACTGGCGGTCGTGATCATGGCGGTGTCGTTCCTGTCCGAGAAGCTCAACGCGTCCGAGAGCCTGTATTGATAAGGAGGGAAAAGGCATGAAACCGAAAAAGTCCCTTGGCCGGGTGATGATGTACGTCATCCTCGTGGCCTATGCTGCGGTCACGCTGTATCCCTTCCTGTGGATGGTGGCCGCGTCCTTCAAGCCTCTGCGGGAGATCGTGGGCGGCAACATGAGCCTGTTCTCCGAAAATATGTCCTTTGAGAACTACCGGACGATCTTCGGCCACACGTCCCTGTTCCCCCGGTGGTTCCTCAACTCCCTGATGGTGGCCACCGTCGGCACGGTCATCAATGTGTTCATCAACTCCATGGCCGGCTACTCCCTGTCCCGCCTGCGCTATCCCGGCCGGGACAAGATCTATCACGGCCTGCTGCTGCTCATGATGATCCCCGGACAGGTGCTGCTGATCCCCAACTATCTGCTGCTGCAGCAGTTCGGCATGCTGGACAGCTACTCCGCCCTGATCCTGCCCGCCGCGGCGAACATCGCCAACATCTTCCTGATGCGGCAGTTCTTTATCAACTTCCCCCGGGACGTGGAGGAGGCGGCGGAGATCGACGGACTGAGCCGCTACGGCGTGTTCTTCCGCATCGCCATGCCTCTGGCCCGGCCCACCATCGCCACCACGGCGATCTTCGGGTTTATGGGCTTCTGGAACGAGTTCACCAAGCCCATGCTGTATTTGAAGACCAACACCAAATACACCCTGACTCTGGGCCTGCAGAGCTTCCAGTCCCAGAACGCGGGCACCATGTGGAACCAAGTGATGGCGGCGGCCTGCATCTCGGTGCTGCCGATCATCATCATCTACCTGATCTTCAACAAGTTCTTCCTTGTCGGACTGCGGATGGATGGAGAGAAATAAACGCTGTGCGTGGACCGGCGGCGCGCCGTATCCTATGCTGGCCTTTGGCTTGAGGATACGGCGCGTTTTTTATCGAAAGAGGTGAGGCGTTTGAAAAAAGCGTGGTGGAAACAGTGCGTGGTCTATCAGGTGTATCCCCGCAGCTTTCAGGACTTCAACGGCGACGGCGTGGGCGATCTGCCCGGCGTCACCGCCCGGCTGGACTATCTGCAGCAGCTGGGGGTGGATGTGCTGTGGCTGAGCCCGTTCTATCAGTCCCCTGGCAGGGACAACGGCTACGACATCAGCGATTACCGGGCCGTGGACCCGCTGTTCGGCACCCTGGCGGATTTTGACGAGATGCTCCGGCAGATCCACCGCCGGGGCATGAAGCTGGTCATCGACCTGGTGGTCAATCACACCTCCGACCAGCACCCCTGGTTCCAGGCCAGCCGCAGCAGCCGGGAGAGCCCCTACCGGGACTACTACATCTGGCGGGACGGCGTCGACGGCGGGCCGCCCAACAACTGGGGCGGCAATTTTTCCGGCAGCTGCTGGACCCTGGACGAGACCACGGGGCAGTATTATCTGCACACCTTCGGGCCCTTCCAGCCAGAGCTGAACTGGGCCAACCCCAGGGTGCGGCAGGAGGTATACGACATGATGCGCTGGTGGTGCGAGCGGGGCGTGGACGGGTTCCGCATGGACGTCATCAGCTACATCAGCAAGACCCCCGAAATGCCGGACGGGGCAAAAAAGCCGGGCAGCGACTACGGGGACTTCGCCCCCTACGTCATCAACGGCCCGCGGGTACACGAATATCTGCGGGAGATGAACCGCCAGGTGCTCAGCCGGTACGATCTGCTCACCGTGGGGGAGTGCGGGGGCTTGACCGTGGAGCAGGCCTGCCGCTACGCCAACGAGGACGGCTCGGAGCTCTCTATGGCGTTCCAGTTCGAGCACATGGACCTGGACGGCGGGGAGAGCTTTAAGTGGAACCTGCGCAGGATCGACCTGATAGCGCTGAAAAAGCTGCTGACCAAGTGGCAGAAGGGCCTGGAGGGAAAGGCGTGGAACAGCCTTTACTGGTGCAACCACGACCAGCCCCGCATCGTCTCCCGCCTGGGAGACGACAGCACCGACGCGCTGCGGGAGCGCAGCGCCAAGGCCCTGGCCCTGTGCCTGCACATGATGCAGGGCACGCCCTATGTCTACCAGGGCGAGGAGCTGGGCATGACCAACGGCCGGTTCGACTCCCTGGCCGACTTCCGGGACGTGGAGAGCCTCAACGCTTACCGGGAGCTGACCGGCAGCGGCCGGGTCGCCCCGGAGGACATGCTGGCGTACCTGCGCTATAAGAGCCGGGACAACGCCCGCACCCCCATGCAGTGGACTGCCGGGCCCAATGCCGGTTTCACCTCCGGCGAGCCCTGGATCGGCGTGAATCCCAACCACAGGACCGTCAACGCCGAGGACGAGGTGCGCCGTCCCGACTCGGTGTTCCGCTTTTATCAGGACCTGATCCGGCTGCGCCACGAGCATGAGATCATCGTCTACGGCAGCTATGAGCTGCTGCTGCCGGAAGATCCGCAGATTTTCGCCTACACCCGCGCACTGGAGGGAGAACGGCTGCTGGCAGTGTGCAATCTGAGCGGGAGAGAGGCTGCCTTCCGGCTGCCGGAGGCCTTCGCGGGCGGGGAGCTGCTGCTTGCCGACATGGACGACACCGCCCCGGCGCAGGAGATGGTCCTGCGCCCCTGGGAGGCATTTGCGATATGGAAGGAGAACGAAAAACCATGAGATACAAAGGCATCGTTTTTGATCTGGACGGGGTCATCTGCTCCACGGACGAGTATCATTATCAGGCGTGGCAGGCCCTGGCCGACAGGATCGGCGCGGCGGGATTCTGCCTGGCCGACAACGTGCGCCAGCGGGGCGTGTCCCGGATGGAGAGCCTGGAGGTGGTGCTGGAGAAGGCGCCCCGGACCTATACCGAGGCGGAAAAGGTGGAGCTGGCCACCTGGAAAAACGAGAAGTACCGGTCCCTGCTGGCCAATATGTCCCCGGCGGACCTGACGGACGAGGTGAAAAGCACCTTGGACGCGCTGCGGGCCAAAGGGCTGAAGCTGGCCATCGGCTCATCCAGCAAGAACGCGCCCTTCATCCTGGAGCGCATCGGCCTGGGGGATTACTTCGACGCGGTCTCTGACGGCAACAACATCACCCGCTCCAAGCCGGACCCCCAGGTGTTCTGCATGGCGGCGCAGTTTTTGGACCTGGAGCCGGCCGACTGCCTGGTGGTGGAGGACGCCTTTTCCGGCATCGACGCGGGCATCGCGGGCGGCTTTGATACCGCCGGCATCGGTCCCGCCGCCGGCTATGAAAAGGCCGGCTACAGGCTGACGAGCTTCTCCGACCTGCTCGGCGTCGTTTGAAAGCTCCCCGTGACCGCGCGGCCACGGGGAGCTTTTCAGCATGGCGGCCGTCCGGAAAGGATGGGGCCGGGCGTCTTGACAACGTCCAAGCGCGGCGGTATAGTTGCTTTGTACGATCGATCTGCGCCAACGGCGCGTGCGCCCGCCCCAGGCGCGGCGTTACAGAGAGGAGTGACCGACCATGAGATACGGACATTTTGACGACGGCCGGCGGGAGTATGTGATCGAGACGCCCGCCACGCCCCAGCCGTGGATCAACTATCTGGGCAGCGAGGCGTTTTTCTCGCTGATCAGCAACACGGCGGGCGGCTATTGCTTTTACCGGGACGCCAAGCTGCAGCGGCTGGTGCGTTACCGCTACAACAGCATCCCCGCGGACGTGGGCGGCCGGTTCTTCTACATAAAGGAGCAGGGCAGGGCCGCCTGGAGCCCCGCGTTCCATCCGGCGGACGTGCCCCTGGACGAATACCGCTGCCGCCACGGCATGGGCTACACCGTCTTTGAGACGGCCAAGGACGGCCTGGCGGCGGAGCTGACCTTCCTGGTCCCCCTGGGGGAGGACTGCGAGGTGCAGCGGGTGCGGCTGCAAAACCGGACGGACGCGCCCAAGACCCTGCGGCTCACCGCGGCGGTGGAGTGGTGCCTGTGGAACGCGGTGGACGACTCCACCAACTTCCAGCGGAACCTGAACATCGGCGAGTTGGAGGTGGAGGGCTCCGTGGTCTACCACAAGACCGAGTACCGGGAGCGCCGGGACCACTACGCTTACTACGGCGTCAACGCGCCCCTGGCCGGGTTCGACACGGACCGGGACGAATTCGTGGGCCAGTTCGGCAGCTTTGCCGATCCCAAGGCCGTCCGGGAGGGTGTGACGGCGAACAAACTCTCCCACGGCGGCGCGCCCATGGCGGCCCTGGCGCTGGATGTGACCCTCGCCCCCGGCGGGGAGGCGGTGTATGTGTTCGTGCTGGGCTACGGCCAAAACCCGCGGGACAAGAAGTTTACCGCCCCCGGCGTCATCCGCAAGGACACCGCCCACCGGGTCATGGAAAAGTTCGCGGCGCCCGCGGCGGTGGACGAGGCCCTTGCGGAGCTGGCCGCTTACTGGGACGGGCTGCTGGGCCGGTTCCAGCTCCACAGCGGCGACCCGGTGCTGGACCGGATGGTGAACGTCTGGCACCAGTACCAGTGCATGGTGACCTTCAACATGAGCCGGTCCGCCAGCTATTTCGAGAGCGGCACCGGCCGGGGCATGGGCTTCCGGGACAGCTGCCAGGACCTGCTGGGCTTCGTGCACATGGTGCCGGAGCGGGCCCGGGAGCGGATTATCGATATCGCCTCCGTCCAGTGGGCGGACGGCAGCACCTATCACCAGTATCAGCCCCTGACCAAGCGGGGCAACAACGACATCGGCGGCGGCTTCAACGATGACCCCCTGTGGCTGGTGGCCGCGGTGAGCGCCTACATCCGGGAGACGAATGACCTGGCCATCCTGGACGAGCCGGTGCCCTTTGATAACGTCCCCGGCAGCGAGGCGCCGCTGATGGAGCACCTGCGCCGGAGCGTGGGCTATATCCTGTCCCACCTGGGCCCCCACGGCCTGCCCCTTATCGGCCGGGCGGACTGGAACGACTGTTTGAACCTGAACTGCTTCTCCGAAGAGCCGGGGGAGAGCTTCCAGACCACGGGCCCGTCCGAGGGGCCGGTGGCGGAGTCGGTGTTCATCGCCGGTATGTTCGTGCTCTACGGCGGGGAGTACGCCGAGCTGTGCTGGTATCGTGACGAATGGGACGAGGCGGAGGAAGTAGGGGCCGCCGTCGACGCCATGGCCGAGACCATCCTGGCCCACGGCTGGGACGGGAACTGGTTCCTGCGGGCCTACGACGCCCAGGGCGGCAAGGTGGGCAGCCGCGAATGTGAGGAGGGGCAGATCTACATCGAGCCCCAGGGCATGTGCGTCATGGCGGGCGTCGGCGTGGAAGAGGGCGTGGCCGGGAAGGCCCTGGACAGCGTGCGGGAGCGGCTGCTGGGCAAGTACGGCGTGGAACTTCTCGCGCCCTGCTATACGGAATACCACCTGGAGCTGGGAGAGATCAGCTCCTATCCCCCCGGGTACAAAGAAAACGGCTCTGTGTTCTGCCACAACAACCCCTGGATCAGCATCGCCGAGACGGTGCTGGGCCGGGGCGAGAACGCCTTTGACATCTATAAGCGCATCTGCCCGGCCTATCAGGAGGACGAGAGCGATATCCGCCGGGCGGAGCCCTACGTGTACGCCCAGACCGTGGCGGCCCGGGCGTCCTATGAGGAGGGCGCGGCCCGCAACAGCTGGCTCACCGGCACGGCTGCCTGGACGTTCGTGGACATCAGCCAGTACATCCTGGGCGTGAAGCCCACGATGAGAGGGCTGATGATCGACCCCTGCCTGCCGGCGCAGCTGGGCGAGTACCGGGTGGAGCGGCGGTTCCGGGACGCGGTATACCACATCCACGTCCGGCGCACCGGCGCGTACAGCCTGACGGTGGACGGAGAGGCTGTTTCCGGAAAGACCGTGCCGGTCCGGGAAAATCAGCAGGAATACCGGGTGGAGGTCACAATCTGAACCGGCCCGGCATGGGGTCGTCCCCGGATCGCCGGGACCGACGTCATTATGTTATAGATGAACAGGAGCTTATAAGGAGGTCATCAAAATGAAGCGCTCTGAGATCAACCAGGCCCTCCGGGAGCTGGAGGCCATGTGCGAGAAGTATAAATGCTATCTGCCGCCCTTCTGCCATTTCACGCCGGAGCAGTGGCGGCATATCGGCCACGAGTATGACGAGGTCCGGGACTGCATGCTGGGCTGGGATATCACCGATTACGGCCTGGGCGACTTTGACAAGGTGGGCCTGAGCCTGATCACCATCCGCAACGGCAACCGGGCCATGGCGGACAAGTACCCCAAGGTGTACGCGGAGAAGCTGCTGTACCTGAAGGAGGGCCAGTACTCTCCCAACCACTTCCACTGGTATAAGACCGAGGACATCATCAACCGGGGCGGCGGCAATATCCTGATCAAGGTCTACAACAGCCTGCCGGACGAGAGCATCGACTACGAGTCCGACGTGACCGTGCACACCGACGGGCGGACCTATAGCGTCCCCGCCGGGACCCAGGTGCGCCTCACCCCCGGCGAGAGCATCCACATCCAGCAGCGCATGTACCACGACTTCAACGTGGAGCCGGGCACGGGCGCGGTGCTGCTGGGCGAGGTCAGCCAGTGCAACGATGACAACACCGACAACCGCTTCAATCCCCCGGTGGGCCGCTTCCCGGCCATCGAGGAGGACGAGCCGGCATACCGGCTGCTGTGCAACGAGTATCCCGCGGCGGAGTGATCTCTCGGCGCGCGCCTCTCTGACGGGGCGCGCGCCGTGTCGGTATTGTAATATGTATCGGCGCGTGAGGAACGCGGCCGGGAAGGAGATGTCGGTATGAGCGGGAAACGATCCCTGGGCGTGGGCGTGATCGGCGCCGGCGCCATCAGCGGCGTCTATCTGGAGAACATGGTGCGGCGCTTCCCGCAGCTGGACGTGATCTGCGTGGCGGCGGAGCACCTTGAAAACGCCCAAAAAAGGGCGGCGCAGTTCGGCCTGGAGGCGTGCTCTGTGGAGCAGATGCTCGCCGACGGGCGTGTTGAGATGGCAGTGATCCTCACGCCGGTGGGGACCCACTATGGGCTCATCCGGCGGGCGCTTTTGGCGGGAAAGCATGTCTACACGGAAAAGACCGTGACCGACGAGCCGGACAAAGCGCGGGAGCTGCTGGCCCTGGCGGAGGAGCGGGGGCTGTATCTGGGCGCCGCGCCGGACACCTTCCTGGGCGCCGCCTGGCAGACGGCCCGCGCCGCGCTCGACAGCGGCGCCATCGGCACGGTCCGGTCCTTCGCCATCTCCGCCAACCGGGACCTCCGGGGGCTTTTGAGCATGTTCTCCTTCCTGCGCCAGCCGGGGGCGGGCATACTGTATGATTACGGAGTGTATTACCTCACCGCCCTGGTGAGCCTGCTGGGGCCGGTGGCCCGGGTGGGCGGCATCGCGGAGCGGCCGTGCCCGGCGCATAAAAACGTGCTCCCTGAGAGCCCCGCGTTCGGCCAGCCCATCCAAAACCCCAATGAGAGCCGCGTCTCCGCCGTGCTGCAGCTGAGAAGCGGCGTCAGCGGCACGCTGCACATCGACGGGGACAGCGTCCATGCCGACCAGGCGTTTTTCGCCGTGTACGGCTCGGGGGGCATCCTGTACCTGACCGATCCCAACCAGTTCGGCGGCACGGTGCGGCTGCTGCCCAACAGCGCCGACTGGGGGCATCCCGCCGCGCCGTCGGAGCTGTGGAATTTCTCCGCCTACGGGGACAACGCCCGGGGCCTGGGCCCGGCGGAGATGGCGGACGCCATCCTGGCCGGACGGAAAAACCGGGCCAACAAGGAGATGGCCTGCCATGTGCTGGACGTGCTCAGCGCCATCCTCCAAGGCGGCGAGCGGGGATGCTTCACGGACATCGCCTCCGCCTGTGACCGGCCCGCGCCCATGGAGCCCCAGAGCGCCCATATCCGGAACATCGGCCACCTGTCCTTCCAGACGCGGGACATGGACGCCATGACGCGCTTTTACGGAGACCTGCTGGGCATGAAGCGGCTGTTCACCATCACCGTGGGGGACTTCGCCCAAAACCTGCGGGAGCGGTACGGCGGCCAGACCCCGGCGGGGGACGCGGCCTATCTGCGGTCCATGGGGGACGATCCCGGCCGGCCCTGGATCACCTATATGAAGCTGGCGGACGGGCAGTTTTTGGAGCTGTTCCACGATATGAACGGCAGCGGCCGGACCGTCGACAGGCGGGAGAGCTATGGCTATGCCGGCGCGGCCTTTGAGACGGAGGACGTATCCGCGCTCTTTGACCGGCTGGCCGGGGCGGGCGTGCCCATCCTGGAGGGGCTCCATGAGGCCGCGGACGGCGCTCTTGGATTCGCTGTGCTGGACCCGGAGGGCAACGAGGTGCGCTTTATCCAGTGCGCCGGGGCGGGGCGTCTCCCGGAGGCGGACCCGGACCATGAGGCGTGCTCCTGGGTGCGGTATACCGCCCGGGCGGCGTTCCAGGTGCGCGACGCGGTCAATATGGAGCTTTTCTACTGCCGGGGCCTGGGGCTGCGAAAGGTCCTGACGCTGACCTATGCTGACCTTGTCCGGTCGATGCGCCGGGCCGGCGGCGGGCAGGAGGAGGACCTGCGCCGGCTGGAGGCCATGGGGGAGCGGCCGTGGATCGACTACATCCGGGTGGCGCCCCATCAGCTCTTGGAGCTGGTGCACACCGACGGCCGGGCGCTCCGGGAGGAGCGGGACCTGGGAGGGACCTACGGCTATCAGCATCTTTGTTTGGAGACCGCCGACATCGAGGCGGCCTACGCGGCGGCGCTCGCCAACGGCCTGCGGCCGGACACGCCCGTCAGCAAGGGCGCGGATGGGGCCCTGCAGTTCTGGCTGACGGACCCGGACGGCAACCGCCTGGAGCTGATGGAATACGCCCCCGGCGCGAGGCAGACGGCACTGTGAGGCAAAGAGACGGCGGCCCAGCGGAAAGGCCAGGTATTTTGCGCTGCGGCGCGGACTACAGAGGAAAGGCATTGTGATTTCGGCCGGGATCTGGTATGATCGCGGCAAAGCGAGGTGTGCGGGATGAAAACAGGAGCGATGAGACGGGTTTTGTGCGTGCTTTTGACGGTGCTGACGGTCGTTTTTGCCGCCGGAGCGGCGGCGCCGGGATCGGGAATGGAGCTGACGGAACAGATGAAGATCGGATGGAATCTGGGCAATACCTTTGACGCCCCCAGCGAGACGGCCTGGGGCAACCCCGTCACGACGGCGGAGCTTTTCGACACGCTGAAGCAGCTGGGCTTCAACACCGTGCGCATCCCGGTGTCGTGGAGCGGCCACACTGACCGCGCGCCGGGGTACGCCATCGACGAGACGTGGATGGACCGGGTGGAGACGGTGGTGGACCAGGCCCTGGACGCGGGGCTCTTTGTGATCGTCAACGCCCACCATGACAACGGCGTCTACTATCCCGCGCCGGAGAACGCGGAGCGGGCCAAGGAATACCTGACGGCCGTCTGGGGCCAGATCGCGGCCCGGTTCGCGGACCGGGACCACCGGCTCATCTTCCAGACCATGAACGAGCCCCGGATCGAGGGCAGCGCCTATGAGTGGAACGTGGACGCCCGCAATGACGAGTGCATGGCCGCGCTGGACGTGGTCAACGAGCTGAACCAGGCCGCCCTGGACGCCATCCGCGCCGGGGGCGGATACAACGCGGACCGGTTCGTGATGGTCTGCCCCTACGCCGGCTCCCCCGGCGGGGCGCTTTTGAGCCGCTTCCAGCTGCCGGAGGACAGCGCGGAGGACCGGCTGCTGCTGTCCATCCACGCCTATACGCCCTATGATCTGTGCCTGAATACCAAGTCCGCGGCGGACGAGTTCAACGACAGCGGCCGGAGCCAGATCGCCAAAATGCTGGAGAGCTTGGACTATATGTATGTCCGGAAGGGCGTCCCGGTCGTCATCGACGAGATGGGCTGCATCGACAAGGACGACGGCCAGGCCCGGTACGACTGGGCCCAGTACTATACCTCCGCGGCGGCGGCCTATGGCATCCCCTGCATCTGGTGGGACAACGGCGCGCTGCACACCAACGGGGAGAACTTCGGCCTGGTGGACCGGCAGTCGCTGGAGGTATACGACGAGAGCCTGAGCGC
Organism: uncultured Oscillospiraceae bacterium; assembly: GCA_947624065.1. Classification (GTDB taxonomy): domain Bacteria; phylum Bacillota; class Clostridia; order Oscillospirales; family Oscillospiraceae; genus CAJOIG01. The sequence goes on from CANQIO010000004.1 coordinate 49,112, forward strand.
CTATGAAGGGCTGATGGACGGCGTGGCCAGCGCCAGGGAGTGAGCGATATGGGGATCACATACGACGGAGAAAAACGGATCTTTAAGCTGGATACCCCCCACACCAGCTATATCATGGGCGTGGAGGACGATTTTGGCTATCTGCTGCACTACTATTACGGCCCCCGTCTGCGGGGCATGGACGCGGCTTATCTGGCCCGGACGGCGGAGCCGCCCTATACCCCGGCCCGCAACGCCAGGGACAAGCTGAGCTTTCTGGACGCGGCCCCCTTCGAGTATCCCACCGGCGGCATTGGGGACTTCCGGGAGCACTGCCTGGAGGTGCGCACGGCGGCCGGCCATAACGCCGTGGAGGCGGGCTACCGCCGCCACAGCATCCGCAGGGGAAAGCGGGCCCTGCCGGGGCTTCCCGCCACCTTTGGGGGCGAGGGGGACTGCACGGCCCTCACGGTGACGCTGGCAGACGACGTGCTGGGGCTGGAGATCGAGCTGGAATACACGGTGTTCGAGGATCTGGACGCCATCACCCGGAGCGTGCGGGTGCGAAACACCGGCGCGAAGGAACCGGTGATCTATCTGACCAAGGTGCTGTCCGCCTGCCTGGACATGGACGACAGGGACTTCGATATGCTCACCCTCCACGGCTCCTGGGCCCGGGAGCGGATCATCCAGCGCAGGCGCCTGGGCAAGGGCCGGCAGGGGGTCTTTTCCGAGCGGGGGGAGACCAGCCACCAGGAGCATCTCTTCCTGGCGCTGCTGAGCCCCGACGCCACCCAGACCGGAGGCGAGGTGTACGCCATGCACCTGGTGTATTCCGGCAACTTCGAGGCCCAGGCGGGGGTGGATCAGTTCGACCAGGTCCGGGCGGTGATGGGCCTCAGCCCCTACCACTTCTGCTGGAAGCTGGCGGCGGGGGAGAGCTTTCAGGCGCCGGAGGCGGTGATGGTCTATTCGGACCAGGGCCTGGGCGCCATGACGCGCACGTTCCATGACCTCTACCGAACCCACCTCATCCGGGGCCAGTGGAAGGACAGGATGCGGCCGGTCCTGCTCAATAGCTGGGAGGGGGCCTATTTCGACTTCGACACGGAAAAGCTCCTGGCCATGGCCCGTGCCGGGGCGGAGCTGGGGATCGAGATGCTGGTCATGGACGACGGCTGGTTCGGAGACCGGTACGACGATAACCGGGCCCTGGGCGACTGGTTCGTCAACGAGAAAAAGCTGCCCGGCGGACTGAAACGGCTGGCGGACGAGCTGAACGCCATGGGGATGAAGCTAGGCATCTGGATGGAGCCGGAGATGGTCTCTCCGGACTCCGACCTCTGCCGGGCCCACCCGGACTGGGCCATCCAGGTCCCCGGCCGGACGGCGGGGCTGTGCCGGAACCAGTATGTGCTGGACCTGACCCGGCGGGAGGTGCTGGAATATGTGTGGGAGCGGATCGAGGCCATCCTGACCAGCGCCAACATCGAATATGTGAAATGGGACATGAACCGCCAGCTGGCGGACATGGGCAGCTTTGGACTGGACAGCGACCGGCAGGGAGAGCTCTATCACCGCTATGTGCTGGCGGTCTATGAGCTCCAGGAGCGGCTGTGCCGGCGCTTCCCCCATATCCTGCTGGAAAACTGCTCCGGCGGCGGGGCCCGGTACGATCCGGGGATGCTCTACTACAGCCCCCAGATCTGGTGCTCCGACGACACCGACGCCATCGAACGGCTGGCCATCCAGGAGGGCACGGCGCTCATCTATCCCCTCAGCACCATGGGCGCCCACGTCTCCGCCTGCCCCAACCACACCGTGGGCCGGACCACGCCCTTTGAGACCCGGGGCCACGTGGCCCTGGCGGGCACCTTCGGCTATGAACTGGACAGCACCAAGCTGACGGAGGAGGAGCGCTCGCTCATCCCCGGACAGGTGGCACTGTACCACCGGTTCAACGACCTCATCCGGCGGGGGGACTATTACCGCCTGGCCTCGTGGCGGGAAAACCACGCCTATGACTGCTGGCAGGTGGTGAGCAAGGACAAGCGCACGGCGCTGGTCACCTATGTGCAGGTGCTGGCCGGGGCTAACCGCCACTCCCGGCATATCCGTCTGCAGGGGCTGGACAGCGCCGCCCGGTACCGGATCGAGGGCACGGACCAGGTCCTGGGGGGCGACACGCTGATGTGCGGCGGACTGCCGGTGGAGCCGCTGTGGGGGGATTATCAGTCCAAACTGGTGGTTTTGCACGCGGAAGAGTAACCAAAAGATGGAATTTAGCTTATGTTTACCTAATTAAAAACGGGAAACCGTCAAAGTGCAAAAAAAAAAAAGCAAAATTTTATTTATTCGTGCATATTTACAAATTTTGTTTTAGGGTGTTAAATTGTAATTAACAAATTGCGATTTGACGCCCTTTTCTTTTAGCTAAATTAGCTAAATAAGCCTAATTGGGCGGGCGGCGCACCGGCGCGCGCCCGGTATGGGGGAGAAGACCTTGATCCTGAGAAGATCTTTGTGCATCATTTTGGCTGCGGCCGCGCTGCTCTGCGCGGGCGGTACGGCTGGCGCGGCCCAGGAGAGCGAGGCGCAGGAAGTGGTGGGCACCTATCTGCCCGGCGAGGGCGAATGTACGGGCAACGTGAAGGCTAAAAAGGACGGGTCCGTCACCGGCTTCAAGGAGGACGGCGACGCCTGCACGGTCACGATCGACGTCCCGGAGACGGGCTTTTTCGACCTGGTGTTCATGGTGAAGGCCCAGGGCGGCTATAAGGAGAACTATGTCTGGGCGGACGGGCAGCAGGCGGGGACGCTGGTGGCCCAGACCGGCAAAGAGGAGGACGCCGCCGTGCGCCGGGTGTATCTGGAAAAGGGCGCCCATGAGATCACGGTGAGCAAATACTGGGGCTATATCGACTGGCTGCGGCTGACCGTGCTGGTCTCGGAGCCCTTTGACGAGAGCATATTTGACGTGTCCCCGCGCCTGGTGGACCCGGAGGCCACGGACAACGCCCGGCGGCTGTTCAGCTATCTGTGCGATGAGTACGGCAAGAGCATCCTCTCCGGCCAATACTGCGACACGGGGGCCAACGGCTGGGAGAACATGAAGATCGCGGAGATCAACGGCGGCAGATATCCCGCCATCCTGGGCCTGGATATGGGCTACTACTCCCAGACCGGCGTGGACCACGGCGCGTCGGTCAGCACCACGGAGCAGGCGATCGCCTATTGGGAAAAGGGCGGCATCGTCACGCTGTGCTGGCACTGGCTGGCCCCGGAGAAGTACATCTCCGGCACCTGGTACAGCGCCTTCCGGCCGGAGGAGTGCGACATGGACCTGACGGCCATCATGAACGGCAAGGACGAGGAGGGGCTGGCCCTGCTGAAAAAGGACATCGGCAACATCGCCGTCCAGCTGCAGGCCATGCAGGAGGCGGGCGTGCCCATCCTGTGGCGGCCCCTGCACGAGGCCTCCGGCGGCTGGTTCTGGTGGGGCGCGGAAGGGCCGGATACATATAAGAAGCTCTACATCATGCTCTACGACATGCTGACCAACGAGTACGGCCTGCACAACCTGATCTGGGTCTGGAACGGCCAGGACAAGGACTGGTATCCCGGGGACGAGTATGTGGACATCATCGGCATGGACATCTATGCCGGCGAGCATGTCTACACCTCCCAGATCGACCAGTTTTTGCTCAACCACAGCTGTTCGCCCGGCAGCAAGATGGTGGTGCTCAGTGAGAACGGCACCATGATCGACCCGGACCTGGCGGTGCGGGACCGGGCCATGTGGGGCTTTTTCTGCACCTGGAGCGGGGAGTTCGTGCTCAACGACGGGGTGCGCAAGACCTATTCCGAGCGGTATACCGACGCGCAGATGCTCACCAAGGTCTATAACAGCGACATCGTCATCACCCGGGACGAGCTGCCGGATCTGCTGACCTATCCCATAAAGGACGGCGGCTGATGCTGAGAAAATGGCTGGACGTGGAGGGGCCGGTGATCGGCTTTCTGGACAAGGCGGGGGAGCTCATCGCGCTCAGCGCGCTATGGCTTCTCGGCTGTCTGCCGGTGGTGACGGTATCGACCTCCACGGCTGCGCTCTATTACGCGGTGATGAAAACGGTCCGCCGGAGCCGGGGCCGCGCCGCGGGGGAGTTCTGGCGCAGCTACCGGGCCAACCTGGGCCGGGGCATAGCGGCGGGACTGCCGCTGCTGGCGCTGGGGGCGCTGCTGGCACTGGACGCGGCCATCCTGCTGCGGCAGGAGCGGGCGCTGCACACCGGGGCGGTGATCGTGCTGGCGGTGATATTGGCGGCTTTGGCGGTGTATGTGGGGCCGGTGCTGTCCCGGTTCTCCGTGAAGGTGACCCAGGTCTGGCGGCTGGCGTTTTTGATGGCGGTGCGGTTTTGGTACTGGACCGCCGCGATCCTCATCCTGGCGGGCCTGGCGGCGGCTCTGCAGTTTTACGTGCTGCCGGTGCCGACAGTGCTCATCCTGCCGGGGGCGGGATGCCTGGCGGCGACCTTCCCGATAGAGAAGGCACTGCGCGCGTATATGCCGCCCAAAGAAGAGGGCGACGATGCATGGTATTACGAAAGTTGATCATAAAAGGGGCGTGACGATGACGAGAAGGAAGAAAACAGCGGGACGGATGGCGGGCGTCCTGGCGGTGGTGCTGGCGCTGACGGCGGCACTGCCGGCAGGCATGCCAGCTCTGGCGGCCACGGACCAGTCCCGCAGCGAGTATGAGGAGCTGGTCAGCGAGTATGCCGTGTCCGCCGACAAGCTGGACTACAAGGACTATCTCCTTCAGCAGGCCGGGCAGGACCGGCCGGACGCGGAGATCGGGATCGACGCCGGCGATTATGTCCGCTATGAGGAGGCCGATTCCGCCGCTCAGCCGGAGATCCGTTCCAACTTTGCGGGCATGGCGGGCGAGAGCGTCCTCACGGCGGAGAACTCGCTCATCGAGTTCACCTTCGATGTGGAGCGGGAGGGGTATTACGACCTCTCGCTGCTCTATTATCCGGTGGCGGGAAAGAACTCTGCCATCCAGCGCAGCATCTTTTTGGACGGCGAGCTGCCCTATGAAGAACTGTCCCTGGTGGAGTTCCAGCGGGTGTGGACCTGCGAGGTCACGGATGCCTATACCGACGCCAACGGCGTGGAGGTGCTGTCCTGGGCCAAGGACAACCAGGGCAACGACCTTAAGCCCTCCATGGCGGAGGCCCCCGAGTGGGTGGAGAGCTATGTCTACGACAGCCAGGGCTATGTGACCACGCCTCTGGCGCTGTACCTCACCGCCGGGGAGCACACCCTCACCCTGACGGGACTGCGGGAGCCCATGCTGCTGCGGAAGGTGGAGCTGTCCAACCGGGACACCGTGCTGCCATACGCGGATGTGAAGGCGTCCGACGACGCCAAGGGCTATGCCGACACCTCCGGCCAGATGATCCGCATCGAGGCGGAGAACACGGCCAAGACATCCTCTCCCATGCTCTATGCCCTGCAGGACCAGAGCTCGCCCGCCGTGTATCCTGCCAGCCCCAAGGCGCTGCTCAACAACACCATCGGCGGCAACGGCTGGAAGCTGAACGGCCAGTGGATGGAGTGGGATTTCACCGTGGAGCAGAGCGGATACTACAACATCGCCCTGTTCGACAAGCAGAACTTCGTCAAGGGCATCTATGTGTCCCGGCGCATCTCCATCGACGGCGAGGTCCCCTTCCAGGAGATGGAGGATTACGGCTTTACATACGGCTCCGGCTGGCGCCAGGATGTGCTCAGCGACAGCGAGGGCCAGCCCTATTCGTTCTATCTGGAGGCCGGGGAGCACACCCTGCGTATGGAGGTGGTCCTGGGCAAGTTCGCGGACATCATCAGCTCTGTCCAGGACTGCGTGACCCAGCTCAACGCCATCTACCGCAGCGTCATCCGCATCACAGGCGTCTCCCCGGACCGGTACAGGGACTATGAGATCGAGCAGTCCCTGCCGGAGCTGGAGGGAGAGCTGATCGCGGTCAAGGACGAGCTGGACGACGCCATCGCCCGCCTGCGGGCCCTGATCGGCGAGAACAGCGACAAGGAGAGCGTGCTCATCACCATGAGCGACCAGCTGGGCGAGCTCATCTACGACCAGGAGCGGTTCACCGAGGTCATCAGCGCCTACAAGGTGAACATGCGCGCCACGGCAACCTGGATCACCCAGGTCATCGACCAGCCTTTGCAGCTGGACCGCATCTATGTCTACTCCCCCGACACCGCGGTGAAGGCGGAGAACACCGGCTTCTTCCCCTCCCTGTGGCATGAGCTGAAGCGGCTCTTCTATTCCTTCGTCATCGACTACAACCAGATCGGCGATGTGAGCAGCGGCGATGACGCCACCGCCATCACCCTCTGGATCGGCACCGGCCGCGACCAGGCCAACATCATCAAGGCCCTCATCGACTCCACGTTCACCCCCGAGTCCAACATCAACGTGAACGTGCAGCTGGTGGATATGAACACGCTCCTGCGGGCCACGCTGGCCGGCGAGGGGCCGGACGTGGCCATCCAAGTGCCCAATACCAACGGCATCGCGGGCGCGGTGCTGACCACCGGCAACGACACCGCCGTCAACTACGGCATCCGAAACGCCGTACTGAATCTGCGGCAGTTCGATGACTATGACGAGGTGGCGGCCCGGTTCTCTCCCAGCGCCATGGTGCAGCTGGAGTTCTACGGCAAAACCTACGGCCTGCCGGAGACCCAGACCTTCCCCATGCTGTTCTACCGCAAGGACATCCTGGCGGAGCTGGGCATGGAGGTGCCCCAGACCTGGGACGACGTGAAGGTGGCCATGACGGTGCTGGCCAAGAACCAGATGGAGTTCGGCATGCTCCCCACGGAGCAGATCTTCGCCATGCTCCTGTACCAGAACGGCGGGGCCTACTATAACGAGGAGGGCAGCGTGTCCGCCCTGGATTCGGAAGAAGCCGTCAACACCTTCAAACAGTACTGCGAGTATTACACCGATTACAAACTGGACAAAGAGACCAGCGTGGAGCAGCGCTTCCGTACAGGCGAGTGCCCCATCATCATCAGCGACTATACGCTGTACAACAACCTGCAGGTCTCCGCACCGGATATCGACGGGCTGTGGGGCATCGCCCCGGTGCCTGGCACGCGGATGGCGGACGGGTCCATCGACCGGTCCGTGGGCTCCACGGGCCTGACCAGCCTGATCATGTCGGCCACCGAGGAACCGGACGCCTGCTGGGAATTTTTGAAGTGGTGGACCTCCGCTTCCACCCAGACCAGCTTCGGCTATGAGATGGAGAGCCTGCAGGGCGAGGCGGGCCGTGTGCCCACCGCCAACCTGGAGGCCTTCGGGAACATCGCCTGGAAGGCGTCGGACATGGAGGCGCTGCTGGAGCAGTACCAGTGGGTGCGTGGCATCCCCCAGGTGCCGGGCGGATATTACTCCTGGCGTAACGTGAACAACGCCTTCTATACCGTGACCACCGACACGGACTTTGCTTCGCCCCGTGAGGAGCTGATGGACAAGGTGGTGCTCATCAACACGGAGCTGCAATACAAGTGGGAAGAGTTCGGACTGATCAGCAAGCAGACGGGAGGTGAGGAGCCGTGAATGAAGTGAAACAGCTCGGGAGGGTCAAACCCATGCAGGAGCCGCGCACCCTGGAGAAGAAGAGGCGGCTGCTGCCCAAAAACACCGCCATCTACCTGATGCTGGCGCCGTATTTCATCCTGTTCACCCTGTTCACCGTTTTGCCGGTGCTGGCCTCCATCGTGCTGAGCTTTACGGACTTCAACATGCTGGAGTGGCCTCACTTCGTGGGCTGGACCAACTACATCCGGCTGCTGGTCAACGACGACCTGTTCATCGTGGCGCTGAAAAACACCCTGCTGTTCGCGGTGATCACAGGCCCCATCAGCTATCTGATGTGCCTGCTGTTCGCGTGGGTCATCAACGAGTTCAAGGGCAAGCTGCGGGCGTTCCTGACGCTGATCTTCTATGCCCCGTCCATCTGCGGCAACGCCTACATGATCTGGCAGATCATCCTCACCGGCGACCGCTATGGCTACCTGAACGGCCTGCTGCTGAAATGGGACATCATCAACGAGGCCATCATCTGGATGAAGACGGAGAAGTACGTGCTGCCGCTGCTGATCGTGGTGCAGCTGTGGCTGAGCTTGGGCACGGGCTTTTTGTCCTTCATCGCCGGCCTGCAGACCGTGGACAAGAGCCTGTACGAGGCGGGCGCGCTGGACGGCATCAAGAACCGCTGGCAGGAGCTTTGGTTCATCACCCTGCCGGCCATGAAGCCCCAGCTGATGTTCGGCGCGGTCATGCAGATCACCCAGTCCTTCGCCATCGCGGACATCTCCATCCAACTGGCCGGCAACCCGTCGGTGAACTACGCCGGCTCCACCGTGGTCACGCACCTGCTGGATTACGGCACGGTACGATTTGAGATGGGTTACGCCTCCGCCATCGCCACGATCCTGTTCTTGCTGATGGTGGGCACCAACAAGCTGGTGCAGCGGCTGCTCAGAAGGGTAGGCGAGTGAGATGAAAAAACTTCGCCACCTTTTCCGCCACAGGAAAAACCGCAAGCTCAACCGTTCGCCTGCGGGCAACGCGCTGCTGTTTTTCCTCATGGGCATTTTCGGCGTGCTGATGGCCGTGCCTCTGGTGATGATCGTCAACAACGCCCTCAAACCGCTGGACGAGCTGTTCCAGTATCCGCCCAAGCTGTTCGTGCGCAACCCGACTCTGAACAACTTCGTGGACCTGTTCGTGGCCATGAACTCCTCTTGGGTGCCGTTTTCCCGGTACGTGCTCAACACGGTCATCATCACCGCGGGCGGCACGGTGGGGCACGTGATCCTGGCCTCCATGGCGGCGTATCCCCTGTCCAAGCACGAGTTCAAGGGCAAGAACCTGCTGTTCAGCATGGTGGTGCTGTCCATGATGTTCTCCTGGACGGTCACCCAGATCCCCAACTACATGATCATCTCCTGGCTGCACATCAACAACACCTACTGGGCCCTTATCCTGCCCGCCTGCTCCTTCGGCATGGGCCTTTACCTCATGAAGCAGTTCATGGACCAGCTCCCCAACGCGCTCATGGAGTCCGCCCGGCTGGACGGCGCCGGGGAGTTTCGGGTGTTCTTCCGCATCGTGATGCCCAACGTCAAGCCCGCGTGGCTGACGCTGGCCATCTTCCAGTTCCAGCAGATGTGGGGCAACACGGGCTATATGTTCCTGCGGGACGAGGAGCTCAAGCCCCTGCAGTACTCCCTGCAGCAGATCGCCGCGGGCGGTACGGCACGGGCCGGCGCCAGCGCGGCGGTGACGTTCATCATCGCGGCGATCCCCATCATCTTCTTCCTCATCTGCCAGAGCAACGTGCTGGAGACCATGACCACCTCCGGCATGAAGGAATAAGGAGGGCGGAAGGATGAAATACATGAAAAAGCTCTCCTCGCTGCTGCTGGCGGCGCTGCTGCTGGCCTCGTGCCTGCCGGCGGCGGCCCTGGCGGACGACGTGCCCTACGACACCTATAACTATGATTACTGGGAGAACGTCGTCCGGATCCCGGCGCCCTATGTGCCCGACGGGTCGATCTCCGGCGTGAGCCTGGGCTGCGGGGCCTTCGCCAGCCCCCAGGATATCTGCGTGGCGCCGGACGGCGACCTCTATATCGCCGACACCGGCCACAACCGGATTGTGGTGGTGGACGGGACCAGCCATCAGGCGAAAAAGATCATCGACTCCTTTGAAAATGAGGGCGAGACCGACACCTTCAACGCGCCCACCGGCGTGTGCGTGTCGGAGAACGAGCAGCTCTACATCGCTGACCGGGAGAACCAGCGCATCGTGGTGATGGAGCTGGACGGGACCCTGGACCGCATCGTCCGGGACCCCCAGTCGGACGTGCTGCCCGCCGGGTTCGTGTTCAAGCCCCTGAAGATCTCGGTGGACTATGCCGACCGTATCTACTGCATCGCCCAGAACATGTTCCAGGGCATCCTGGTATTCGAGACCGATGGCCAGTTCTCCGGCTTCTTCGGCACCATCAACGTCCAGCTGTCCCTGTGGGAGAAGTTCTGGAAAAAGGTGGCCACCAAGGAAGAGCGGCAGAACCAGACCCTGTACATCGCCACGGAATTCACCGGCATGGACATCGACGAGAGCGGCTTCGTCTACGCCACCAACATCGACGAGACCGGCAAGCAGGGCGTGCGCCGGCTGAACCCCCGGGGCGAGGACGTCATCAAGAAGGGCCGCAACGAGGACGTGGGCGGCGATCTTTGGACGGGAGGCTCCGGCGCCTATGCCGGCCCCAGCCAGATCACCGACGTGGTCTACCGGGGCGAGGGCATCTACTCTCTGCTGGACCGGAAGCGGGGCCGCATCTTCACCTATGACCACGAGGGCAACCTTTTGTACATCTTCGGCGGACTGGGCACCCAGGAGGGCACCTTCACCACCCCCGTCGCCATCGAGCAGTGGAACGGGGAGCTGCTGGTGCTGGACGCCACGAGGGCCCAGATAAGCCGCTTCGCGCCCACGGAATACGGCGGCCTCATCAACCAGGCGGTGGCTCTGCGCTACGACGGAGACGAGGCGCTGGCTGTGCCGCTCTGGGAGCGGGTGCTGGAGCTGGACGAGAACAACGAGCTGGCCTGCTCCGGCATCGGCAAGGCGTATCTGTCCGCCGGGGACAACGAGTCGGCCATGAAATACCTGAAGCTGGGCATGAACCGGGATTACTATTCCGTGGCCTTTAAGCGTTACCGCAGCGAGATCCTCCGGGCCCACCTGGGCCAGGCGCTCACCGCCTTGGGCGTGGTGCTCGTGGTGGTGCTGGTGGTGACAAGGCTCCGCAAGCGGCGCAAGGCAAAGAAAGCGTCTGAGGAAGGAGGCCTGGTCGGATGAAAGCGGCGTTCGGAAAAGATAAGTGGCAGTATCTGCTCTATACCATGGGCCATCCCGTGGACGGGTTCTACTGGATCCGCCACCAGGACCGGGGCAGCGTGCCGCTGGCGGTGCTGCTGGTGATCTGCTTCTCTCTGTGCTTCTCCATCAACCGCATCAGCGCGAATTTCATCGTCAACGACGTGGAGCCGGCCACGGTGGACAGCCTGCAGGAGCTGTCGGGCGTGCTGCTCTTATACGCGCTGCTGTGTGTGGGCAACTGGTCCATCACATGCCTGATGAACGGCAGCGGCCGGATGAAGGACATCGCCATCGCCATCGGCTACGGCTGCGCGCCGATGATCCCGGCGCTGCTGCTGGCCACGGTGTTCAGCCAGTTCATCACCGTGGACGAGGGGGCGTTCTATTACCTCATCATCGGCCTGGGCGTGGCATACGCGGCGGTGGTCATGCTGCTGGGCATCCGGCAGGTGCATGACTACACCATGGGCAAGACCCTCATCACCCTGCTGCTGACCTTCGTGGCGATCCTGTGCATCCTCTTCGTCAGCCTGCTGCTCATCGATCTGATCGGACAGGTGATCAACTTCTTCCGGTCGATCTATACCGAGCTCGTGTTCAGAATGTGAGGAGGGGCGCGGGATGAAAAAGGAAAGAAAACACATCTCCCTGGGAAGAAAGCTGGTATATGCCCTGGTGACGGTGGCCGTGGTGGGCGGACTGAGCTACCTGGCCTATTACCTGGTCCATTACACCTTTTTCCGGGATTACCAGAGCTACCTCACCTCCTATGCCTATGAAGAGGGCGGCGAGCTGGAGCTGCGGGGGGAGAAGCTGGAGGAAAACAAGGCTTACGAGCTGGTCTGCGAGAGCGACGAGCTGGCCATGTACCTGAACGAGGACACCACGGATGTGGCGATCCTGGACAAGCGCAGCGGTGCCGTCACCTACGCCGTCCCGCCCGCGGTGGACGACGACCCGCTGGCCAACAACGTGAACAAGGATTACCTGCGCTCGCATATCATCCTCAACTACTATAACGCCTCCCGGACGACCGGTATCTATGACTCCTATTCCATGTCCGTGGAAAAGGGCCAGTTTGAATTCCAGTCCCTGGAGAACGGCGTGCGCGTGATCTACGAGATGGGCGATTTCTCCAACTCGGCGGGCATCGTGCCCCAGTATATGTCGGAGGAGAAGTACGAGGAGATCGTCGGGCAGCTTTCCGAGGACGACGCGGCCGCCTTTGGGCGGTATTACACCACCACCTCCGACGTGGACGGGATGCGCCAGATCCTCAAGACCGCCCGCAACAACCGCATCGCCCTGGAGCGCATCCAGGCCATGCTGGATACCGTGGGCTTCACCGAAGAGGACTACGTGGAGCAGATGGCCATGGCGGGGACCCAGGTCTCCGTGCCCATCTCCTTCAAAGTGTCGCTGGAGTACCGGCTGGAGGGCGACCATGTGGACGTGTCCGTGCCCACCTGCGCGCTGGAGGAGAACGGCGGCGCGTCCGTCTACCGCATCCAGGTGCTCTACGGCTTCGGTGCGGCCGGGACCGACGAGACGGGCTACATCGTGGTGCCCAACGGGGACGGCTCCCTGATCTACTTCAACAACGGCAAGAGCACGGCGGGCGTCTATTCCCAGTTCGTCTACGGCATCGATATGCTGGCGGCGGACTACACCGTGCTGGAGACCTCCAACAACGCCCGGATGGGGCTGTTCGGCCTGTGCAAGGAGAACGGGACCATCCTGGCCACCATCGAGGACGGCGTCTCTCTGGCGTCCATCAGCGCCGGCGTCTCCGGACGGGTGAACAGCTACAACAACGCCTATGTGACCTTTGTGGTCCGGGGCAGCGAGACGCTGGAGATGTTCGGCAGCACCGGCAACGAGGCCGCGCTGCCCATCGTGGAGCCGGCGCCCTATGACCGGAACCTGACGGTGCGCTACACCTTCCTGGACGAGGACCACCAGGGCTATTCCGGCATGGCCAACTATTACCGGGACCGGCTCATCGCCGAGGGCGTGCTCACGGAGAAAACGGAAAATGAGCCGCTGAAGTTCTATTATGACGTGCTCTCCGGCGTGAAGATGCGGGAGTTCTTCCTGGGCAAGCAGTATATGGGCCTGACGGCCATGACCACCTTCGACGAGGCCGGCCAGATCTCCGACGCGCTGGCCCGGTCGGGCATCGAAAACCAGGTCATGAACCTGCAGGGCTGGTTCAACGGCGGGTACTACCACGACGTGGCCGACCGCATCCGGGTGCCCCGAAAGCTGGGCGGCAGGAGCGGTCTGGAGGCCCTGGGCGACCAGGTCGCCAACAACGGCGGCACCCTTTACACCGACGTGGCCTTCCAGCAGGTGACGGAGATCAGCAAGCGCTACAACTACAAGGCGGAGATCGCCAAGTATTACGGCAGCGGCTATGTGGCCGACTTCGGCATCGTCAATCCAGCCACGCTGCGCCAGACCTCCAGCCTGGGCTATTCGGAGACCATGTACGACCTCATCTCGCCCAAGTTCCTGGTCCGGTATGTGCGCGAATTCGCCGACCGCTTCGCCAAGCTGGACGTGGACGGCGTCTCCCTGCGGGATCTGGGCTCCGATGTCCATTCGGACAAGAAGCGCAGCGAGATGATCGACCGGGAGCAAGCGCTGGACGTGGTGAAGGGCCAGCTGGAGCTGCTGGACGGCACAGAGAAGGACCTGATGGTCAACCAGGCAAACGATTACGCCTGGGCCGTGGCGGACGACATCACGGACCTGCCTCTGAGCGACAACGAATATGTGATCGTGGATGAGGACATCCCCCTGTATGAGATGATCGTCCACGGCTGCATCGACTACTGCGGCACCGCCTATAACCTCACCGACGTGGCCGACGACCGGGATCAGGTGCTGACCATGATCGAGTACGGCGCGGCGCCTCACTTCCTGTTCACTTGGAAGGAGACTTCGGAGATGAAGTACTCCGGCGTGAACCGGTTCTATACCACCTGCTTCGACACCTGGAAGGACAAGGCCGCGGAGGTGTACGCAGAGCTGGACGGCGTGCTCAGCCAGGTCACCGGCCAGCGGATGGTCTCCCACGAGATCCTGCAGAGCGGCGTGCGCAAAACGGTCTACAGCGGCGGCACCGTCATCTATGTCAACTACAACACCCAGCCGGTACGCGTGGACGGCGTCAGCGTCCCGGCCAAGGGATACACGGTACGGTAAGGGGGCGGAGGAATGAAAAAGCATCGACTGAGTTTGGAATCGAAGCGCAAGGTCAACGGCTACCTGTTCATCCTCCCCTGGCTGGTGGGCTTCATCGTGTTCTATGTGCGGAGCCTGTTCATGACGGTGGAGTTCTCCCTGTCGGACCTGCAGATGGACGTGGTCAACGGCGGCTATAACCTGACCTGGGTGGGGCTGAAGAACTACATCTACGCCTTTACCGCCCACGGCAGCTTCAAGCAGATCCTCACCAGCTCCGTGCTGAACATGGTGGTGGACATCCCGCTGATCATCTTCTTCAGCCTGTTCATGGCCCTGCTGCTGAACCGGAAGTTCAAGGGCAGGACCCTGGTCCGGGCCATCTTCTTCCTGCCGGTGATCCTGAACGCCGAGGCCATCCTGGACGCCATCGAGTCGGCCACCGCCATGGTGGCCACGGGCGTGAGCGCCTCCAGCCAGGAGGTGGCCGCGGAGAGCGCGGGCATCGGGATGGCGTATTACATCGACCTGTTCGGCAGCCTGATGCTGCCCCGGACGGTCCTGGATTACATCGTGGGCGCCACAGACCGGATCACCAGCATCATCTCCGCCTCCGGCGTGCAGATCGTCATCTTCATCGCCGCGCTCCAGTCCATCCCCAGCAACCTCTACGAGGTGGCCAAGATGGAGGGCGCCACGGCCTATGAGACCTTCTGGAAGGTGACGCTGCCCATGATCACGCCCCACATCATCACCAACATCGTCTATACGGTGGTGGACAGCTTCGTCTCCAGCGACGTGGTGACGCTGGCATACAACGAGGCCTTTACCAACTACAACTACGGTCTGAGCGCGGTGTTCAGCCTGGTCAGTACGTTGGTCACCTGCGGGATACTGCTGTTGATCTGCGGCGTGATCACAAAGAAATCGAGCTTCTATAACTGAGAGGGGGGATGGATATGATCAAGGCAGTCAGAGGTTTCTTCCACAGACATATCGACGCCATGCGCGACGGCTCTACCGCGCTCAACGAGCGGTATGTCATCACAAAGAACATCAAGAACATCCTGTCCACGCTGTTCCGCGTGGTGGTCATCGTGGGGATATGCTATACCATCCTGGCCCCGGTGTTCGGCATCATCGCCAACTCCTTCTTCTCCAACAAGGACGCCTATAACCCCATGGTGTACCTGATCCCCCAGGCCCCTACGCTGGAGCGGTACCAGATGGCCATCGAGATATTGAACTATCTGCCGACGATGTTCAACTCCCTGGTGTACGCGCTGTTTCTGATGGTGCTGCAGATCTTCATCTGCTCCATGGTGGGATACGGCTTCGCCCGGTTCAAGTTTCCGCTGCGGGGGGCGCTCTTCGCCTGCGTGGTGATCACCATCGTGATCCCCACCCATACGATCATGCTGCCGCTGTATATGACCTTCCGGCTGTTCGACCCCTTCGGGATCTGTACGGCGATCTTCGGCCATCCGCTGTCGTTCATGGGCACCACCACTCCCATGTATATCCTGACGCTGTTTGGCTGCGGCCTGCGCTCGGGACTGTATATTTACATCTTCAACCAGTTCTTCCGGGGGCTGCCTAAGGAGATCGAAGAGGCGGCGTTCATGGACGGGGCCGGCACGTGGTACACCTATTTCCGCATCATGCTCCCCAACGCCACCCCCGCGGTCATCACCGTGGCGGTGTTCTCCATGGTCTGGCAGTATAACGACACGTTCTACGCCAAACTGTTCCTGATCCCCCAGAGCCAGTCCATCGGCATCCGGATCTCTTCGCTGGTGGCCAATATCGCCAACCAGTATCAGATCATGGACAAGACCATCCAGAACCTGTATCTGGACGCCGGGATCGTGCTCATGATGCTTCCTGTCGTGCTCATCTACGTGTTCCTGCAGAAATACTTCATCGAGGGCGTGGAGAGAAGCGGCATCGTCGGTTGATCGAGACATCAGGCATATCGCCCGTTGCGGGGGAAAGGAGGGGGAGCCGGTCCTGATCGTGCGTTCCATTTGTCCACTATTATTTTAAGGAGGATATTCACTTGAAAGCAAAAAGAATGCTGGCGCTGCTGATGGTGATGCTCATGTGCGTGGGCATCTTCGGCAGTGCGGCCGCGTGGGCCGATGAGGCCCCCGTGAGCGTGGATTTCGAGGACGGAAACATGGGCTTCGTGTCGGTCTACAGCGGCATGGCCAACGCCGACGCCTGCGCGTTGGAGGTCGTTGATTACAACGGCAGCAAGGCGCTGCAGATCACCAACGGCAGCGGCAAGGTGCCCTATGTGGCCTTCGACGTGGTCGGCCTGCTGGGCGACAAGGCCGCCGACGTGGCCTCGATCGACATGACCATGGGCATCGTGAATCCGGACGGCAAGTTCTATGCCTGCTCCGGCAACGTGATGCTGTGGATGGACGGCGGGCTGAGCTCCGAGAAGCACGGCTGGAGCGTGTATCTGGAGGCCAAGAACCCCAAGAGCGCTCCCGTGACCCTGGACCCCGCCAAGGGCGAGGTGTTCAGCGCCGAGCAGCCGCTGATGATCGTCACCCTGGAGGTCGATAACGGCGCTACCGCCGGCGAGGCCAACGCGGTGCTGTACATCGACGACATCATCTTCAAGGATGCCGACGGCAACGTCATCCCGGCGGATACCACCGCTTCTTTCACCGCCCCCGACGGCTTCGGCGGCAGCAAGGACATGAGCAACCTGCAGTATCTGGGCGCTGACGCCGTGGAGCTGGAGGGCATGGCCGGCAAGGCCGCTGGTGCCTGGACCCAGGACGGCGTGGACATGACCGAGGAGTTCCTGGCGGCCCTGGTGCCCGGCGCTGTGATCGAGATCGAGTACAGCAGCGAGGCCGGCGACATGTGGATCGTGATGCCCGACGCCAGCGTGGGCTGGAGCCGTGTGGAGCAGCAGACCGCCGCCACCAACCTCTCCAAGAACATCTGCCAGATCACTTATGAGCAGATCGCGGCCGTCTGCGGCGACGACGTCTCCGCCTGGGGCGCCCGTCTGCAGTGCGAGGCCAGCGGCGCCTGGGAGGTCTACGGCGTGAAGGTGGGCCAGCCCACCGGCCTGAAGAACCTGGCTGGCAAGACGGAGATCCCCGGCATGGCCGGCAAGGCCGCCGGCGCCTGGACCCAGGACGGCGTGGAGCTGACCGAAGAGCAGCTGGCGCTGCTGGTGCCCGGCTCCGTCATCGAGATCAGCTATGCCTCTGAGACTGGCGACATGTGGATCGTGATGCCCGACGCCAGCGTGGGCTGGAGCCGCGTGGGCGACCAGGCCCCCGTGTGCGACGGCTCTGTGGCCCAGGTCACCTATGAGCAGATCGCGGCCGTGTGCGGCGACGATCCCTCCACCTGGGGCACCCGCATCCAGTGCGAGTCCAGCGGCGCCTGGGAGGTCTACGGCGTGTCCATCTGCTCCGGCGCTTTCAAGAGCGTGAAGGGCAATGTGGAGATCCCCGAGATGGCCGGCAAGGCCGCCGACGCCTGGACCCAGGACGGCGTGGAGCTGACCGAAGAGCAGCTGGCCCTGCTGGTGCCCGGCTCCGTGATCACCATCCAGTATCAGTCCGACACCGGCGACATGTGGATCGTGATGCCCGACGCCAGCGCCGGCTGGAGCCGCGTGGGCAATGAGGCCCCCGTGTGCGACGGTTCCATGGCCCAGGTCACCTATGAGCAGATCGCGGCCGTGTGCGGCGACGATGTGTCCGCCTGGGGCACCCGTCTGCAGTGCGAGGCCAGCGGCGCCTGGGAAGTGTTCAGCGTCAGCATCGGCACTGCCGCGGAATAACAGACGCTGCGCGCTGTTATTGCAAAAGATACCAGTCGTGCTCCCGGCTTGCGCCGGAACCGCACGACATGGTATAACCGCCGCTGCGCGCTGTTATTGCAAAAGATACCAGCCGTGCTCCCGGCTCGCGCCGGGACCGCACGACATGGTATGAACCGCACACCATCCACATCTATCAAAGGAGGAATTACGAATGAAGCGCTTTACCAAGATCCTCGCGGCGGTCCTCGTCGTCGCGTTCATGTTCTCCGCGCTCAGCGTTGGAGCCTTCGCCTCTGACGAGCCCCGTACGATCACCATCGGCACCTGGTGGGATATCTACTATGACTCCACCCACACCGCCCTGGAGGACGACCCGTCCTATACCGGCAGCCTGTCTGACCAGATGCGTTTTGACGTGGTCAAGGCCGTGGAGGAGAAGTACAACGTGAAGTTCCAGTACGTCAACCTGACCTACACGGGCATCACCGAGTCCATCAACACCTCCATCCTGGCCGGCACCCCCGAGTGCGACGTGTATCTATGCGACCTGAGCATGGGCATCCCGGCGGCCGTCAACGGCCTGGCCTTGGATCTGAAGACCGTCCTGCCCGAGGACGCGGACGTGCTCAGCGACCAGACCGTGCTGAACTATCTGGACCTGGGCGACGGCAAGGCCTGCCTGATGAAGCAGGTCCTGGGCCAGAACGTGGTGGAGGCCACCTCTCCGCTGGCCTTCAACAAGCAGATGCTGGAGGATAACAACCTGGAGGACCCCCGCGACCTGTATGCCCGCGGCGAGTGGACCTGGGATAAGTTCGTGGAGTACTGCCAGACCCTGACCCAGGACACCGACGGCGACGGCGTCATCGACCAGTACGGCTTCACCGGCTACAAGGAGGACGTGCTGAGCAACCTTCTCATGAGCAACGGCGCCACCATTGCCGCCGGCACCGAGGAGGGACTCAGCTCTGCCGCCACCGGCGAGGCGCTGCAGTTCTACTATGACCTGTACAACACCTACAACGTCTGCGAGCCCTATGTGGAGCAGGACAACGGCGACGTGATGCGTTTCACCTACCGCAACGGCAACATCGGCTTCTGGCCCAGCGCCGCGTGGATCGCCTCCACCAACGCCGACTATGACTGGGATGGCTCCGTGGGCTCCACCCTGGAGTTCGACACCGTGTTCGTCCAGTGGCCCACCGGCCCCAGCGGCGACCAGGAGACCAACAAGGCCAAGCTGACCGCCGGCTCGTTCTGGTTCATCCCCAACGGCGTGGAGGACCCGGAGCTGGTCTACAACGTGTTTGAGGCCCTGTCCAACTGGTACAACGACGACGTGTCCATCCGCGACGACGTGGAGACCATGTGGTGGTGGTACGCCACCACGGCCAGCGACCCCGACCTGCAGGTGGAGAACTACGACGTGATGTTCGATCTGGGCTCCCGGGAGCAGTTCGACGTCTACCAGAGCCTGGAGGCCCAGGTGGACGGCTGGGATCTGGAGCAGCTCATCTTCGGCACCATGACCGCGGCCCAGTATCAGGAGACCTACCGCCAGCAGTTCCAGGCGGCCATCGACTCCTACTTCGGCTGATCGGCACGGAAGCTTTTAGCATGACATAAGTCCGGTGGGCCCGTACCTTTTCAGGTGCGGGCCCATTGACGAGGCGAGAGGGGGATGCCGGTGTTTGACGGCCTGTTTTCCCAGGACGGGCGCTTTGCCCGGTTCATGAATCTGCTGTGGAGCCTGATCGTCGCCAGCGCGCTGTGGATCGTGTGCAGCCTGCCGGTGGTCACGGCCGGCGCGGCGGCCTCGGCGGCCTATTACGCCCTGGCCAAGACGGCGCGCTTTCACGCCGGCGGCAGCACCGCGTCGGAGTTTCTCCACAGCTTCAAGCAAAACCTCCGCCAGTCCCTGCCTTTGAGCGCCGGCCTCACCGCGGCGCTGGCAGTGGTGGTGGTGGAGGCCATGTACCTTTACAGCGACGCGGACGTGCCGCTGTGGTTTTTGTATGTGTTTTACCTGATGGCGTTGCTGCTGGCGGCGCTGGGGATGTATGTGTGGCCGTGCTTGAGTCGGTTCGAGATGGGCAATCTGGCGCTTTTGCGCATGGGCGTGGTGCTCATGTTCCGATATCTGCACATCACGCTGGCGCTGCTGCTGGGCCTGGCGGCCCTGCTGGCGGGGATCTGGCTCATGCCCTGGGGCCTGCCGGTATTTCCGGGGCTGGCGGTGTATCTGGAGACGTTTTTGATGGAGCGGGTGCTGCTGCGCTGCTCTCCCAAGCCGGAGGAGGGCAGCCCGGAGGCGAAAAAGTGGTATTACCACGTGTCCGGCGACGAACAGGAGGAGCCTGATGAGAGATAACGGGAAATGGATCGCGGCGGACGACGCCGCGCTGCAATATATGGGACGGATCGACTTTGACGATCCCAAGGAGCCGGTGTGGGTGTTCCCGGCCACCTATGTGAAGGTGCGCTTCACGGGGGACTTTGTCCGCGCCGTGGTGACCAACATGCGCGGCTGCTGGGACAATTACCTGGGCGTGCTGCTGGACGGCGTCCAGTCCACCGTCCCCCTGGCCCCGGCGGGCCGCCAGGAGCTGACCCTGGCCGAGGGCCTGGGGCCCGGGGTGCATGAGCTGACGCTCTTCAAGCGCCAGGACTCCTGCCACCAGCTGCGCTTTCACGGCCTGATCGTGGGGTTGGACGCGGTGCTCACCGCGCCGGAGCCCCTGCCGGACCGGCGCATCGAGGTCTACGGCGACAGCGTGTCCGCCGGCGAGGTGGCGGAGGCGGTGGACTTCTGCGGCCAGGTGGACCCGCCCCACAGCGGGGAGTATCACAACAGCTATTACTCCTACGCCTGGTACACCGCCCGGATGCTCCACGCCCAGCTGCACGACATCGCCCAGGGGGGCGTGGCCCTCATGGACGGCACCGGCTATTTCGCCGCGCCCAACTACCGGGGCATGGAGTATGTGTACGACAAGATCGAATATAACCCGGACATCGACCGGCCCAAGACGTGGGACTTTTCCCGCTGGACGCCCCACGTGGTGATCGTGGCCCTGGGCCAGAACGACAGCTACCCGGACGACTACATGGCCCGGGACATAGCCTGCCCCCAGGCGGCGGCCTGGCGGGAGCATTATGCCGCCTTCGTGAAGAAGCTGCGGGCGGTCTATCCCAAGGCAGTCATCATCCTGGCCACCACCATCCTTATGCACCACGCCAACTGGGACGAGTCCATCGACCAGGTGTGCCGCCAGCTGGGGGACGGGAAGGTATATCACTTCCTCTACCGCCAGAACGGCCGGGGCACCCCCGGCCACATCCGGGCCCCCGAGGCGGAGCAGATGGCCAGGGAGCTGAGCGGCTTCATCGACTCGCTGGGCGCGAGCGTGTGGGAGGACTGACCATGGATATGGAAAAAGCCATCGTCCACCGGGGCAGATGGGCCCGGCTGCGGGCGGTCATGGACCGGGCGGCCCGGGGCGGGGACATCTGCGTGGGCTTTCTGGGCGGTTCCATCACCCAGGGGTCCCTGGCGTCAAAGCCGGAGCTCTGCTACGCCAGCCTGGTGGCGGACTGGTGGCGGAAGAGCTTCCCCACCGCGGCCGTCCGGGACGTGAACGCCGGCATCGGCGGCACCACCTCCCAGTTCGGCGCGGCCAGGGCGGGGGAGGACCTTCTCTGCTATGGGCCGGACGTAGTGTTCATCGAGTTCTCCGTCAACGACGAGAATACGCCCCATTTCCGGGAGACCTACGAGGGTTTGGTCCGACGGGTATATGCGGCGGGGCCAGCGGTGGTGCTGATCCACAACGTGCGCTATGACGACGGCTCCAGCGCCGAGGACGTGCACCGGGAGATCGGCGCCCATTACGACCTGCCCTCCGTGAGCCTGCGGGCGGTGCTGTGGCCTGAGGTGGAAGCCGGGCGCATCCCCGCAAGGGACGTGACGCCGGACGACCTGCATCCCAACGACCGGGGCCACGCCATCGTGGCGGAAGCGGTCACGGCGCTGTTGGAGCGGGTGAAGGCCGCTGCGGAGGCGGGAGACGGGCCGGAGACGGAGGGCCCGCTGCCCCCGCCGCTGACGGAGAACGCCTATGAGCACAGCGTCCGATACCGTAATGACAACTGCGCGCCGGCTCTAGACGGCTTCGTGCCGGACCATGCGCCCCAGGAGCACATCACCCAGATGTTCCGCCGGGGGTACACCGCCTGGCACAAGGGCGACGCCATCCGGTTCTCTGTGGAGGGGACGTGCCTGGCGGTGCAGTACCGCAAGAGCGTGAAAAAGCCCGCCCCCATCGCCCGGGCGGTGGTGGACGGGGACGAGAGCCATGCTTTGGTCCTGGACGCCAATTTCGACGAGGACTGGGGAGACTGCCTCTATCTGCAGGACCTGCTGGTCCACGGCCAGGACGGGCCCCACACCGTGGACATCACCGTCGTGGAGGACCACGAGAACGACGCCGTGCCCTTTTATCTCGTGTCGGTGATCGCCTCCCGGTAAAACCAAAAACGCCCCCGCGTCTTTTATGACGCGGGGGTGCTCGCTTAGGTCGCTTGTTCTTCGGACGGGCTGCTTGGGGCAATCGTTACGAGCTTCGGCCGACCGGACAGATCGTCGTACACCTTGTTGTAGAAGTTCAAAAGCTGCTGGTTGGTGGTCTCCCGACATCTCACGATGTCGCCCAGCGCCTTGGCCTTTTCCCAACCTTGGATGTTGCCGGGGGAACCCGGCTCGCCGCTGTCTCCGTCAGACATTTCGTTCAGCTTTTCGAGGGTCTCATGGATGTATGCCGTATCGGTCTGCATGGCCGCTATCTGGCGCAAAAGCCAGGGGATGCTGTATTCCATAACGTTGCCGTTGGTAGTGGTATCGCTCATTTCGTGTTCCTCCAAATCTGAGTTTGGCGGGGACGCGAGACATATGGTGTTTTCGTCGATGAATCGCGCCCTCCCGTTTTTGACAAGACCTCTTGCCCTTTTAGGCCAGGTCGATTCATAGAGATTTCCATTTTCATCCATGACACGCACGTTTTTTTCGATGGGTGCCACCCCCACTGTCAGGATTCATAGGCCGCCGTTTTTTGTGATGGGTGCCGTCCCCCGGCCGATATCATGATTATACCACACGGGGACAAAAACGCAACGATTATTTGCTTCTTTGGCCGTCGCTGCTGTCAGACGTATATCTCCGGGTCCCGGCGCATCAGCTCCATGCACATGCGGCCGTTGTGGTACGGGCACTTCCAGGGCTCCAGGATGGGCATGCCCGGCACCGGCGCGCCGAACTTGTCCACCGAGTGGAACCACTCGCTGCCGGGCCGGTGGTCCACCTGCTTGGCCTCGATGAACCGGAAGGTGGCGGCTGCCGCGTCCCGGTATCTCGTCTCGGCGGGCAGCTTCTGCCACAGGTTCACCAGCCCAAGCACCGTCTCCGCCTGCACCCACCAGATGCGGGTCTCGTTCACCACGCCCCGGTCGCACTCGTTGGCCAGGGAGTCATGGCTGTAGGCGGCGTCGTATACCGCCTGGGCCATGTCCCGGTCGATGGCGGCGATGCGCGCCATGCGCTCGTCGTCCCCCAGCAGGGCGCAGCCCCAGTCCATGAGCCAGCTGGACTCGATGTCGTGGCCGTAGCTGTAAAGGTCGATGATGGAGTTGTAGTTCTCGTCGAAGAACACCAGCTGCCGCCGGAGAGCGGGGGAGTAGATCTTCTGTTCGTAGATGTCCAATATCCGCTCCATGGCTCTGCCCACGGCGGGGTCACGGGTGGCCTCATAGAGGCCGGAGTAGCCCTCGAACACATGCAGGAGGGTGTTCATGGTCTTGGCGGCCATGACGCCGTTCTCGCTGAGCTTCTCGTTGGACTCCGGGCCCCAGTCGGCGGTGAAGGCCTCCAGATAGCCCACCTCGTCGGTGCAGCGGTCCTCGATCACATGGAAAAGCTCCATGGCCAGCGCCCGCGCCTGCTCGTCCCCGGTCAGCCGGTAATAGGCTGCCAGGGCATAGATGGCGAAGGCCTGGTTGTAGGTGTGCTTGGTGGTGTCCAGGGGCCGGCCGTCATAGGTCATGCTCCAGTAGATGCCCCCGTGCTCCCGGTCGACGCAGCGCTCCGTCATGAACCGGTAGGCGTGATCGGCGTAGGGCCGCAGGTCCTCCCGGCCCAGGTCCATGGCCGCCCGGGAGAAGAACCAGAGGATGCGGCTGTTGAGGATGCAGCCCTTTTCCGCTTTTTTGTCCAGGCGGAGGTCCTGGCCCATGTAGCCGTAGTAGCCCCCGAAGGCGTCGTCCTTCAGAGCCGTCCAGAAGGGCAGGATGACCTGCTCCAGATGCCGCTTGGCCGCGGCAGCGATCTTTTCCATAGGTAAGCCTCCTTATTCGGCAGCGGTGGAGCGGCGCCGGATGACCCGGCCGCTCACCACGATGTTTTCCGCGACGGCCCCTTCGTCGTTGATCTGACAGATGAGCTGATCCACGGCAATGCGGCCCATTTTCTTGGTGTTGACCCGATAGGTGGTCAAGGGGGGGACGCCCGGCCGCTCCTGGTGGTAGTCGTCATACCCGGCGACGGCGATGTCCTCCGGCACCCGGTACCCGGCCTTGGCCAGCACGTCGATGAGCCGCAGCGCCGTCTCATCGCAGTTGCACACGAACGCCTGGGGCATGTCCTCCGGCAGGGTCAGGGGAATGAAGGCGGTGACCCCCTGGCGGTCCTCTATGATCCAGTCCGCCCGCAGGGGGATCTCCGCCCGATACAGGGCCTTGCAGTAGCCCAGGAAGCGGTCCATGATGGAGCTGGTGGACAGCACGCTGCCCACAAAGGCGATCCGGTCCCGGCCGGTATCCAGCAGGTGTTTGGTAAGGCGGTAGCCGCCGGTGACGTTGTCGCTGGTGACGCTGCAGACCTCCAGGTCCTCGTCATAGAAGTCCAGCAGCACGTAGGGCAGGCCGCAGCCGCTCACCATGCGCAGATAGTCCCGGTCGATCTCGCCCATGAAGATCAGCCCGTCCACCTTTTTGCGCTGGATCATGACAGGCAGGGAGCGCCGCGTCTCCGCCTCCGGGGACACCAGCTCCAGGAGCGTGGAGTAGCCGCATTCGCTGCAGCGGTTCACCAGGTTGCGATAGAGATTGGAATAGAAGGTATTGTCGGCGAAAAACTGGTCCGCCACCAGGATACCGATGTTGCCGGAGCTGGACTGCTCGACGGGGCGCTCCCGGTTCCGCAGGGGCACATAGCCCATCTCCCGCGCTGTCTCGATGATCCGTTCCCGGGTCTGTTCGCTGACGCCGTCCTTGCCGGACAGGGCTTTCGAGACGGACACCACGCTCACGCCAAGGCGCTTGCCGATGTCCGCCATCCGCACCTTTTTGTCCATGGCTGCCACCCTCAGAGCTTGACGGCGTATTCGCTGGCGTAGACCTGCCGCAGAGCCTGGGCGCTGTTGCGGCTCTCGCCGATGCAGAATTCCTTGGACCAGGTCATGAAATAGGCCCAGGGGACGCGGCTCTTTTCCAGGATCGACAGATCCGGCAGGTATCCGATCTCCGCCAGCGCGGCCACCTTGTTGCGGGTGGTGGCGGTCACCAGGGCCTCATACTGCGCGCGGTAATCCGTGGGGGCATAGGCGGGCAGATACTCGTCCAGAGAGACCACGTCCACATATTCCTCGCCGGGCCAGCCCTCGGCCAGCCGGCAGTTCCACACCCACAGCAGGTTGTGCAGGCCGTGGACTTGGGTGAAGTGCGTGAACATGAGCTTATAGAGCTCCTTCGCCACGGCGGGGCCCTTGGCGCCCCACCAGAACCAGGTGCCGTCGGACTCGTGGAAGGGCCGCCACAGCACGGGGATGTCCTCCTCCAGGAAGGGCCTCAAAAGCGCCGCCATGGCGTCCATGTCGTGGAAAAACGCCTCCCGCTCCGGGGTGCCCTCGATCAGGACACGGCTGGCGTCAAAGTCCGTGTGTTCGGCGTAAAAGGCCTTGTCCCGGCCGCCCAGGGGGGAGTACCAGTGGTAGGTGAGGGTCACGATGCCCTCCCGCTTCCGGCCCCAGTCCAGGGCCAGGTCCAGGGTGTCCCGGTCCTCCACGATCTCCGTCAGACACGCCTCGCTCATGTCGGCGTAGTTGATGTTGGGGGAATAGGCCAGCAGCTCGAAGCCCCGCAGCAGCGGCTCCCGGCCAGTCACCTGGCGGATGTAGGCGATCTCCTCCATGGGCACGGTCTGGGTGTGCTGGCCGGTGATGATGGCCTTGCCGGCGGTGTCGGAGAGGTAATCGAGCAGCTCTCTTGCGTGAGGCGTGGCAAGCGTATCGACAGGGGTCTGCATGGTTCGCGGCTCCTTTCATGTTCGTCTGCGGGTCCGGCGATCCGCAGCTTAAACGGTTTGGACACGGGCATTATTTAATCTCTCACTTAACCTACATTATAGTTGAGTAAAAGTGGATATGTCAATATATGGAGAGAAAAATTAACCACATTTTGAGAATAAATTTAAGTAAATTAGCGCCTAACGCGCGGCGGATGCGCCGGCGGCCGTTCCGTTTTTCTTGCGTCTGGGGGCGGGATGGTATATGATAGGGAAAAACGCGTCCTGGGGCGGCCATGACGCTCTGGGACGGCCGACTATGCAGGAGACCGGAGGGGTGAGACTGTGGCGGAGGTATCGATCGTATCCTGTCCCGATTACCGGCCGGAGGTATGCCGTCAGGCGCTGACGGACGCGCTGGCGCCGGTGGGCGGACTGGACTTCGTCCGGCCGGGCATGCGGGTGGGCATCAAGGCCAACCTGGTGTCCTTCATGAAGCCGGAGGCGGGGGCCACCACCCATCCCACGCTGCTGGCGGAGCTGACGAAGCTATTGAAAGAGCGGGGCGCCAGCGTGGTCATCGGCGACAGTCCCGGCGGGCTATTCACCGCGCCCTATGTGAAGAACGTCTATCGGGCCACCGGGATGCATCAGGCCGAGGCCGCCGGGGCGGAGCTGAACGAGGACTTCTCGCAAAAAGAGGCGGAGTATCCGGAGGGGATGAGGGCCAAGCGGTTCACCTATACCGGCTGGCTGGACGGCTGCGACGCCATCATCGATTTCTGCAAGCTGAAGAGCCACGGCATGATGGCCATGTCCGCGGCGGCCAAGAACATGTTCGGGGCCATCCCGGGCACCATGAAGCCGGAGTATCATTACAAGTATCCCAACGCCGAGGACTTTGCCCGCATGATCGTGGACCTGGACGAGTATTTCAAGCCGGCGCTGACCCTGGTGGACGGGATCGTGGGCATGGAGGGCAACGGCCCCACCATGGGAGATCCCAAGCCCATGGGGCTGCTGCTGGCGGCCCGCTCGCCCCACGCGGCGGACCTGGTGTGCGCTGAGCTCATCGGCCTGCGGCGGGAGGACGTGCCCACTCTGCAGGCGGCCTATGAGCGGGGGCTCATCCCGGCCGGCAGGGGGGAGCTGGACATCGCTGGGGACGTGGAGGCGCTGCGGGTGCCGGATTTCAAACAGATCGGGCAGAAAAACGACGTCCTCTTCCTGCGCTCCGGCAGGACCGTGTTCCACCGGGCCGCCGCCGCTCTCATGCAGAGCGCGCTCCGCTCCCGGCCCGCTCCGGCGGAGAGGGAGTGCGTCGGCTGCGGCAAGTGCGCCGAGATCTGTCCCGCCAAGGCCATCGCCATGGGGGACGGGCGGCCCCGCATCGACCGAAAAAAGTGCATCCGCTGCTTCTGCTGCCAGGAGTTCTGCCCCAAGGGAGCCATGAAGGTGGTCCGGCCGCTGGTGGCGCGGATGCTGAACAAGTGAGGAGATCGCATGTTTTTTGACACACACGCCCATTATGACGACGAGTGGTTCGACGCCGACCGGGACGCGCTTTTGGAGAGTCTGCCCGCGGCGGGGGTGGAACTGGTGGTGAACGTGGGCTGCGACGAGGCGTCCAGCCGCGCGTCCGTCGAGCTTGCCCACCGGTACGAGTTCGTATACGCCGCGGTGGGCTGGCACCCCCACGACGCCAAGGCATGGACAGGGGAGAGCGCCGACATGCTCCGCGCCTGGGCGAAGGACCCCAAGGTGGTGGCCATCGGGGAGATCGGCCTGGATTACCACTATGACCTGGATTGGAAGCAGACCCAGCATGAGGTGCTGGAGGCGCAGCTCTGCCTGGCCGAGGAACTGGACCTGCCGGTGATCATCCATGACCGGGAGGCCCACGGCGACTGCATGGACATCTTGCGGCGGCATCCCAACGTGCGGGGGGAGTTCCACTGCTATTCCGGCAGCGCGGAGATGGCGAAGGAGATCCTGAGCTGGGGCTGGTATCTGGGCTTCAACGGGGCGATCACCATGCAGGGGGCCCGCCGG
The DNA here is from genome assembly GCA_947624065.1 of uncultured Oscillospiraceae bacterium. Taxonomy (GTDB): domain Bacteria; phylum Bacillota; class Clostridia; order Oscillospirales; family Oscillospiraceae; genus CAJOIG01. Next base: position 77,448 of record CANQIO010000004.1, read on the forward strand.
GCCCTGGAGGTGCTGGAGAGCATGCCCACGGACCGGATGCTGCTGGAGACGGACTGCCCCTATCTGGCGCCCATGCCCCGGACGGACGGCAGGCGGAACGATTCCCGCAGGCTGCCCCGGGTGGTGGAGGTCATGGCGCAGACGCTCCACACCACCCCCGAACTGGTGGCCAAGGTCTGCGCGGAGAACGGCCGGCGCTTTTTCGGGATCGGATGACCGGGCGGGCGCGGCCCTATTAAAAAGCGCGAGAAAGGCATGGCCTGGTGGCCATGCCTTTCCCGCGTCTGGTACGATGTGGAAAGCCGCTCCGTGAGGGAGCGGCTTTTCGTCTGTGTCAGGAGTCCTTCTTGTCGTTGTCCACGACCTTGATGATGCCCTTCTTGTACATGATCCAGGAGGACAGGATGGCGATGGGCAGCATCACCATGATGATGGGACCCACCAGGCCCATGATCTGGGCGGAGGCCGCAGCGCCGCCCATGATGCGGGCAGCCAGGGTGATGATGCTGACGATGATGATGACGGGGACCACGCCCATGATGCCGTTTTTGACCACCTTGCTGCCGGAGCTGGTGCTGGCGAACAGACCCAGGGTCATGGAGCCGAACAGGGCCGGGATCAGGTAGTTGGAGGCGGTACGGAAGGCGGGGATGTCATACAGGAAGCTGAGCTGGGAGCTGAGGGCGGCGGTGATGGCCAGGATGATGACGGTCACGATGGAGCTGACCGCGATGCCGATGGCGGCCACGCAGTCGCCGGCGGGGGTGCTGGGCTCCTGGTTGGCGGTCTTGATGGCGTTGATGGCCACGGGGACCTTCAGGTTCATGATGTTGCCGGTGATGAAGCCCAGATAGGAGGAAGCGCCCATGATGGGGATATAGCTGAGCGCCTCGGAGATGCCCACGGCGATATAGATGATCAGCAGGCCGAAGGTGGTCAGGTTGAACACCTGCCCGATGGGCGGCACGCTGTCATAGACGCTCAGGACGATCAGGGGCAGGGCGACCATATAGATCAGAGCGATGACCGTTCCCGCGCGGCCCCAGCGGTGGCACCACGCCTGGAAGGGATCGAGAGTGACAGGATTGTTCTTTTTGCTCATTGTTCTATCCTCCTCTTATCAACCGAAAAGATTGACCCACAGCTGGGCGGACGCCATGCCGGCGATCATGGAGATCGCCATGATGAAGTCATTCAGCCAGCCCAACTTGGGCTTCTTTGCCAGCATGCCCAGGACCAGCGCCACCACCAGGCCGGTCAGCATGACCGCCGCCTGCACGGTGTCGCCGAACAGCAGCACGGGCACGTACACAGCCAGCAGGCACAGCATGAAGCAGCCGCTGAACACCATCTTCCAGGGGTTGGTCGCGCCCTGGGACTTGTCCACGCTGGTGGCGTACTTCTTGCCGAAGGGGATCAGGATCAGGAAGCCGCTGAGCATGCCCACGCTCATCAGGATCATGATGATGCCGAACTGCTGGCCGGAGGCGGTGTCCATCATCTCGGCGGAGCTGGCGTAGCCCAGTGCCGCGGCGATGTTGCCGGAGAACAGGGTCTCATAGGACAGGGAGCCGATGACGCTCAGCCGCCACCAGGACCAGATGGTGCCCAGCGCGCCGATGAGGGCGAACAGGCCGATGGCGATGGAGATGGCCGGCACGATGGAGGAGACGGCGCTGGTCTTGATGACACGGGACAGGTCCTCTTTGGTGACCCCCAGCGCCTGGGCGCGCTTATACGCCTTGACCAGGTACAGAACGGAGAACCCGACGATATACGCCAGGCCGACGGCGACCAGCACCAGCAGAAGTGGGCTGGTCGCGATGTCTCTCATGGTTGCCATAGAATATTCCTCTCTTTCAAAAATTGATCACTTGTTGTTTTGCAGCCACCGGACCGCGCAGTGGGCCAGGCAGGCCGCGCCGATGGGCAGCACGTCCTCGTTGAAGCGGACCTTGGGGTTGTGGGCGGGCCAGTCGCCCTGCTCGTCCAGGAAGCCGGCGGACAGGTACATGAACGCCGAGGGCACCTTCTCCGCCACCAGGGCGAAATCCTCGCTGGCGCTGGCCTGGACGCCGGGATAGGGCATGGCGCCGGGGAAGGACAGCTCCTGCATGTAGCCCACGATCTCGTTGACCATCTTCCCGTCGCAGATCAGCGGCGGCACGCCGGTGGCCATCTCCACCTCCGCGGTGCCGCCATAGACGGCGGCCACGGCTTTGGACACCTCTTCCACCCGGCGGACCAGCTTTTCCCTGGCCTCGGACTTATCGGTGCGGATGGTGCCCCGCAGCACGGCGGTGTCGGGGATGATGTTGGGGGCGGAGCCGGCGGAGAACTGCCCCACCGTCACCACGCAGGACCAGCTGGGGTCGCTCTCCCGGGCGATCAGCTCCTGGAGGGCCAGGTGGATGTGCACGCCGATGTTGATGGGGTCGATGCTGGTGTGGGGGTAGGCCCCGTGGCCTCCATGGCCCTTCACGGTGATGGTGAAGCCGTCGTTGGAGAACATCATGGTGCCGCCGGCGTTGTACATATAAATGCCTACCGGCATTTTTCCGGGCCCCACGTGATAGGCCAGGGCCGCGTCTACCCCGTCCAGGATGCCGTTGGCGATCATGTCCCGGCTGCCCTGGAAGGTCTCCTCCGCGGGCTGGAACATGAACCTGACGGTGCCCTCCAGATCGGCTTCGCTCTCCTTGAGCATCCGGGCGGCGGTCAGGAGCATAGCCGCGTGGTTGTCGTGGCCGCAGGCGTGGGCCGCCTGGCCGGTGGGGCAGGCGAAGGGCAGGCCGCTCTCCTCCGCCATGGGCAGCGCGTCCATGTCCGCCCGCAGCAGGATGGTCTTGCCGCCGTGACCCAGGGTGGCGGTGACGCCGTGGCCGCAGTCCTTCGGCTCCAGGCCGTATTCACGGAGCTTCTCCATGACATAGGCCTTCGTCACGGGCATGTCCAGCCCGACCTCCGCGTGGGTGTGCATGTACCGGCGGTCATCCACGGTCTGCTGCCGCAGAGCCAACGCGCGCGCATAAAAATCCATAAGCGCTTCCTCCTTTACGTATTACCAAAACGGCGCTGCGCGTTTCCAACTGCGGGGAAATGCCCGGGAACGTTCCCGCGGCGCATGTCGCGCGATAGCCCTTATGATTGTTCAGTATTATATAGAAATATCGCATAGACGTCAATATTTTTTTGTTTAGAATGATAAATGTGTCAAAAAACCGAGCGAGCCGCTCCGCGGAGGCAGGCGGACGCGCCGGACGGGGATGGGACCAGCCTTTCCGCCGGAGAGGACACTTGTAATCCCGCGCCGGCTGCTTTATAATAAAGGAAAAGGCAAAAGAGCGGTCCGCGGCGCTTCCGCCGCGGGGGACGAATACGGAGGAGGATACTGTTATGGATTTCAACGCCGACTCTTTCAAGCTGTTCAACAACGACTGGGCCCTGGTGACGGCGGGCACCGCTGAGCATTTCAACACCATGACCATCAGCTGGGGCGGCCTGGGCACCCTGTGGGGAAAGCCCGTGGCCACGGTATATGTCAAGCCCGTCCGGTATACCCACGAGTTTCTGGAGTCCAACGAGTTTTTCACCGTCAGCTTTTATCCGGCGCAGTATAAGAAGGCGCTGGCGCTGCTGGGCAGCAAGTCCGGCCGGGACGGGGACAAGGTGGCGGAGGCGGGGCTCACGCCCAAGGCCCTGGAGGGGGCGGTGACCTTCGCCGAGGCCAGGGCCACGCTGCTGTGCCGGAAGATCTATCGCCAGGACCTGGACACGGCTGCCATGCCGGCGGAGGTGGTGGCGGACTACTATGAGACCGAGGCGCCCCACACCATGTACATCGGCCAGGTGATGGAAGTCATCGAGTGAGCGGCCAGCCGCGAAGAAGGAGGTGCCGAGCGCATGAAACTGACATTTTTGGGCGCCGCCCATGAGGTGACGGGCAGCTGCACGCTCATCGAGTGCGGGGGCGTATACGGCCTGGTGGACTGCGGCATGGAGCAGGGGGCGGACGCGTTCGTCAATCAGCCGATCCCCGTGCCGGCGAACAAGCTGGACTTCGTGCTGCTGACCCACGCGCACATCGACCACTCCGGCAATCTGCCGCTGCTGGCGAAGAACGGCTATTCCGGCCCCATCTACGCCACGGGGGCCACCTGCCACCTGTGCGAGATCATGCTGCGCGACTGCGCCCACATCCAGGAGTCGGACGCGGAGTGGCGCAGCCGCAAGGCAAAGCGTGCCGGCGGCCCCGCTGTGGAGCCGGCGTATACCATGGACGACGCGGAGGCGGCCATCAAATTGCTGCGCCCCTGCGACTATGGCCAGCAGCTGCAGATCGCCGAGAACGTGTTCATCCGGTTCACCGACGCGGGCCATCTGATGGGCTCGGGCAGCATCGAGGTCTGGCTCACCGAGGGCGGCGTCACCAAAAAGGTGGTCTTTTCCGGCGACATCGGGAACCTGGACCAGCCGCTCATCAACGATCCGCAATATGTGACCGAGGCGGATTATGTGGTCACCGAGTCTACCTACGGGGACCGGCTGCACCAGAAGATGGCGGTGAACAACGTTCAGTTCCTGGCCGACGTGATCCAGCGGACCCTGGACCGGGGCGGCAATCTGGTGATCCCCTCCTTCGCGGTGGGGCGGACCCAGGAGATGCTGTATTTCATCCGGCAGATCAAGCTGGACGGACTGGTCACCGGCCACGGGGAATGGCCCGTATACATGGACAGCCCCCTGGCCAACGAGGCCACGGGCATTTTCCTGCAGTGCGACCGGGCCTATTTCGACCCGGAGGCCACGGCCCTGCTGGACCAGGGGGTGAACCCGCTGGTGTTCCCGGGGCTGCATGTGGCGGTGTCCAGCGAGGAGTCCAAGGCCATCAACTTCGACAACACCCCCAAGGTGATCATCTCCGCCAGCGGCATGTGCGAGGCCGGGCGCATCCGCCACCACCTGAAGCACAATCTCTGGCGGCCGGAGAGCACGATCCTGTTCGTGGGCTACCAGGCCGCCGGCACCACCGGCCGGGCCATTCTGGACGGGAAGGAGAAGGTCAGCCTCTTCGGCGAGGAGGTGGCGGTCAACGCGGAGATCTGCTTCCTCCCCGGCAAGAGCGGTCACGCCGATAAGGCCGGTCTCCTCCGCTGGATCACCTCCTTTGATCCCAAGCCCGCCATGGTCTTTGTCAACCACGGCGAGGACGCGGTATGCCAGAGCTATGCCAAGTGCCTGGAGGATGAGCATGGCCTGAAGGCCTTCGCGCCCTATTCCGGCACGGAGTTCGACCTGCTGGACGGCCGGTTCACCGAGGTGACCGAGGGGGTCCCGGCGGTGAAGAAGAGCGCCAGGCAGAGCCGCAGCGACGGCGTGTTCGAGGGGCTGCTGGCCGCCTGCAGGCGGCTGAGCGAGATGGCCCGCGCCTGCAAGGACATCCCCAACAAGGAGTTGAGCAGGTTCACCGGCCAAATCAACGCACTGGCGGACAAATGGAGCTCCTGGGCCAACAGGAAGTGACCGAAAACATCCCTGGAAGGAGAGGTGGACCCATGGCAAAGCAGTTCGACCGGCTGACGGAGGGGGAGAGCGTGATCCTCACGGCCCGATCCGGCTGGCGCAGCTACATACAGCCCGCCTTCGTGACGCTGATCCTGGCGGCGCTGTATTACGCGGCGCTCCATTTGGAGGGGATATTGCGTCTGCTGCAGCTGGCCATCGACCTGGCGCTGACGGGCTGGGCGGTCCGGTTCTACGCGCTGCGGCTGCGGGCGTATCTGGTGCTGACGGACCGGCGCGTTTACGGTGAGATGGGCTTTTTCGTCACCCGGACCATGGAGGTGCCCCTGAGCCAGGTGGGCGGGGTGTACATCGAGCAAAACCCCATCGGCCGCGTCACCGGCCGGGGGACGGTGGCCATCAGCGCGGCGGGGAGCCTGTTCGTGTTCGCCCATATCCCGGCCTGTGTGAAGGTCAGGGACGAGCTGATGCGGCAGGTGGAGCGGGTCCAGGACGAGAACGACCGGCGGCGCAGCGAGGCCTTTGCCAAGGCCATGGCCCGGACCGGGCTCGGCCGGCGGCACCGCCCCAGCGGCAGAAGGCTGAAACGCGGAAAAATGAAATGACGGAAAAAACAGGAGGCCGGGCCCATAGGGCCCGGCCTCCTTGGAATGTCGGAAGAAGGATGGGAGAGAACGCCGGCTCAGCCGGCGGGGAGGGGCTCGTCGTCATCCAGGACGGGACGGTCCAGCATCCAGGCGGTAAAGACGAGCGCCATCGCCAGCGCCGCCAGCATGGCCCAGCCGCCGTAGCGCATGGGCAGCAGGTAGCGGGTCTTTAAATAGGCGTGATAGCCCAGCAGGGAGCCGAAGCTCACGCACAGGGCGGCCGGCGTCAGCCCCGGCCAGCATACGGCCAGCACCACCGTCAGGATGTCGGCGATGAAGAAGTACCGGTCGTGCATGTGGGGCAGAAGGAAGGGGACCCCCACCGCGAACAGCACGCACGCCCCGAACAGGGCCCGGTCGTTCAGCTCCCGCAGCCGCAGCGCCAGCCACAGATACAGCCCCGCGCAGAAGAAGAACGCCAGCACGATGCCCACCCGTTCCCCCGCCGCGGGGGAGAGGCGGCTGAAATCCAGAAGGGAATAGATGGAGGAGGAGTTGTAGTTGAGCCCGTCGCCGATGGAACCGGTGTTGCGCAGGTACAGCGTCAGCAGCTCCCAGAAGCCCCGCCCGGCGAATACCGCCGGCAGGATGGAGAGGATGTACGTCAGGGGGAACACGAAGATGTGGCGGATCTTGATCTTCCCCTTGATGAGGAACAGGAAATATACCGGCAGCAGGAAGATGCCCTGGAGCTTGAAGGAGACGGACAGGGCCGCCGCCGCCACGCTCAGGCCGGGCCGGTCCGACAGCGCCAGCCACACCGCCAGCACCGCGAACGCGCCGTAGATGCTGTCGCACTGGCCCCAGAGCGCGCCGTTGAGCAGCACCGAGGGCAGCCACAGCACCAGCAGGAACGCGGCCAGCTTTTTCACATCGCTGCCCGTCAGGACACCGGCCAGCTTCATGGCGCCCCAGGCCAGGACGATGTCGAAGAAGATGCTCAAAAGCTTCACCAGCAGCAGGTCCCGCACGGAGCTGACGGAGATCAGCGACAGGAAATATAAATAAGGAACGTTGTAGTTGCAGCTCCAGATCTCCCTGCCCAGGCCCTTCCACGGCCCCGCGTCCCGCAGGGATTGGATCCAGACCCGGATCCAGTCCTGGTAGTCCAGCGTCTCATAGGTCAGAAAACAGTACCGCAGCACGAACGCCAGCGGAACCAGCACCAACACCAGCGCCTGCTGGACCCGGTCCTTCGTCAGACCCTCCCGCCGCAGCAGCCAGAGGGCCAGGAGCAATTCGCCGTATAAGAGGATGGTGGCCCGCCAATCCAAGGAAAAACCCCCTTCAAAGGAAAAACGGCGAGATGCCCCGCCGCCAAAAATTCACAATATTTGTCTTGACAAGCAGACTTTGAAAATGATAGAATAATGCGCTATGTCAATAAGGGTGGGCATTCACACCCATCCTTACATCGTCTTTATTCTACCACATCCACAGCAAAAATCAAGACGGACAGTGCATTTTCTATCAACCTATCCTGGCGTATCATTTACCGAAGGAGTGATCGATTTACATGCCGAAGGAAGTCAGCTATGGCAAGACCCTCCGCAAGAGCTTTGCCCGCGTGGAGGAGATCCAGGACATGCCCAACCTGCTGGAGATCCAGAAGAACTCCTATAAGTGGTTTCTGGAAGAGGGCCTGCGGGACGTGTTCCGGGACGTGGCCACGGTCACGGACTACTCCGGGAATCTGGAGCTGTCGTTCGTAGACTACTCCATGGACGAGAAGCCCAAGTACTCCGTCCAGGAGTGCAAGAGCCGCGACGCCAACTATGCCGCGCCTCTGAAGGTCTCCGTCCGGCTGCGCAACAAGGAGACGGAGGAGATCAAGGAGCAGGAGATCTTCATGGGGGACTTCCCCCTGATGACCGACAGCGGCACCTTCATCATCAACGGCGCCGAGCGCGTCATCGTCTCCCAGATCGTCCGTTCCCCCGGCGTCTATTTCGACGCCCACCAGGATAAGGCCGGCACCGATCTCTACGGCGCCACCACCATCCCCTATCACGGCGCGTGGCTGGAGTATGAGACCGACGGCAACGACATCTTCTATGTCCGCATCGACAAGAACCGGAAGATCCCGGTGACCTGGCTGCTGCGGGCTCTGGGCGACTATAAGCCCGACAAGCCCTATACCTGGCTGACCTGCGTGGCCGATCCCGAGGTCGGCGCCACCACCGACGAGCAGCTGCTGGAGGTCTTTGGCAGGGACCAGCGGATGGTGAACACTCTGGAGCGGGACACCTGCCACAGCCGGGAGGAATCCCTGCTGGAGATCTACCGGAAGCTGCGGCCCGGCGATCCCCCCACGGTGGAGACCAGCGAGGCCATGCTGGATGGGCTGTTCTTCGACCGGCGGCGGTACGATCTGTCCAACGTGGGCCGGTATAAGATCAACAAGAAGCTGGCGCCCTGGAGCCGGATCATCGGCTTCGCCCTGGCCGCGCCTGTGGCGGACCTGCAGACCGGCGAGATCATCGCCGAGGCCGGCGAGAAGATGACCCGCGAGCGGGCCGAGGCCCTGGGGGCCCGCGGCCTGCTGGAGGCCACGGTGGTCAACGAGCACGGCGAGACCATGCGGGTGTTCGGCAACGGCATGGTGCCCCTGGCACCCTTTGTGTCCTTCGACCCGGCGGAGCTGGGCGTGAAGGAGAACGTGCGCTATCTGGTGCTGCGCCAGCTGCTGGAGCAGCACGGGGACGATGAGGAATCCCTGAAGGAAGCGATCCTGGAGAACATCGACGTGCTGATCCCCAAGCACATCGTGGCGGACGACGTGTTCGCCTCCGTCAACTATCTCAACTGCCTGGCCCACGGCGTGGGCAGCGCCGACGACATCGACCATCTGGGCAACCGCCGGGTGCGCAGCGTGGGCGAGCTGCTGCAGAACCAGTTCCGCATCGGCTTTGCCCGCATGGAGAGGGTCATCCGCGAGCGCATGACCCTCCAGGACCTGGACGTGATCACCCCCCAGAGCCTGATCAACATCCGGCCCGTGTCTGCGGCCATCAAGGAGTTCTTCGGCTCCTCGCCTCTGAGCCAGTTCATGGACCAGACCAACCCCCTGGCGGAGCTGACCCACAAGCGGCGCATGTCCGCCCTGGGCCCCGGCGGCCTGAGCCGGGAGCGGGCCAACTTCGACGTGCGCGACGTGCACTACAGCCACTACGGCCGCCTGTGCCCCATCGAGACCCCTGAAGGCCCCAACATCGGCCTTATATCCTACCTTGCCAGCTTCGCCCGCGTGGACGAGTACGGCTTCCTGGTGACCCCCTACCGGCGGGTGGACAAGGCCACAGGCCTGGTGACGACCCAGGTGGATTACCTGACCGCCGACACCGAGGACCGGTTCTTCGTGGCCCAAGCCTCCGAGGTGGACGACGATGGGCACTTCATCCACAACCGCGTCACCTGCCGTCACCGTGACGAGATCATCGCCGTGGCCCCCGAGCAGGTGGACTATGTGGACGTGAGCCCCCGGATGATGGTCTCCATCGCCACGGCCATGATCCCCTTCCTGGAGAACGACGACGCCAACCGCGCCCTGATGGGCGCCAACATGCAGCGCCAGGCCGTGCCCCTGCTCACCACCGAGGCCCCCATCGTGGCCACCGGCATCGAGCACAAGTGCGCCATCGACTCCGGCGTGTGCGTGCTGGCCGAGGACGACGGCGTGGTCCTGGCGGTGGACGCCGACCATGTGTCCGTCAAGTACGACTCCGGCGAGGTCAAGGACTATACCCTCATAAAATTTGCCCGTTCCAACCAGTCCACCGCCTTCAACCAGCGGCCCATCGTCAACGCCGGCGATAAGGTGAAGAAGGGCGACGTGCTGGCGGACGGCCCCTCCACCAAGGACGGCGAGCTGAGCCTGGGCAAGAACATCCTGGTGGGCTTCATGACCTGGGAGGGCTACAACTACGAGGACGCCATCCTGCTCAGTGAGCGGGTGGTCATGGAGGACGTGTACACCTCCATCCACGTGGAGGAGCATGAGTGCGACAGCCGCGACACCAAGCTGGGCCCCGAGGAGATCACCCGGGACATCCCCGGCGTGGGCGACGACGCGCTGAAATATCTGGACGAGCGGGGCATCATCACCATCGGCTCCGAGGTCCGCTCCGGCGACATCCTGGTGGGCAAGGTCACCCCCAA
>CANQIO010000005.1 GCA_947624065.1 uncultured Oscillospiraceae bacterium
CGAAAGGGTCTTGACGAGCGTATAGACCACCGAAGCCATGCCGAACGCGGCCTGGATGAGCAGCCCACCATCCATGAGGGCGTGGCCGCCCGCGCACTGGAGAAAAAGGGCATCACCTCTGACCGCTGCGAGATCAACCGGCAGATCCGGCAGGACAATGCTTTGCTGCGGGAATTGAGAGTATCTGTCAAGAAGCTGATGGATGCAGTAAAAAACACCATTCCTGCCCTTGCAGAAGCTATGGAATCCCTGCGCGCAAAGATGATTATTTTCTGCTATCAGCTTGGGCATATCCGCAAAGGTAAAAACAGCATGAGTAAATATGTGGATGCGGTAGATCCCATTCTGGAACGCTATGACGAGTTGAAGCAAGAAATCAAGGAAAAGAGCAGCCATCAGAAATCCCTGCGGTCTGAGAAGAAAGATACATCCGTTTTAAATGTCAAAAAGCAGATGGAGCTTTCTCATCGCATTACAGAATTGACGGAGGATTTGGAGGAACTGCGTTCTGAACGAACTATGCTTCTGAACCAACTGGACTGCGCTGACGATAAGGAAGTCAATAAAGTGAAAACCAGCGTGTCCAATATAAAAGATACGCTGAAAAATCTGGAAGCAAGTGAGAAAAAGTTTGCTGCTGAACTGGAAGCGGCGCAAAAGGAGTTTACCGCATTACAGGAGCAGGCAGCAGACTTCGATCCCATCGAACTGTACGATGCACGACAGGCCATCCGTCCGGGAATGGAGCAGGATGCTATTCACAAGTTACAAGAACGCTATGCAGATAAGTATAGTCACACAACCATGATTCATAGCAAACAGGATGTTTCCCGACATCTGGACGAATATTTTGAGGGACAGATAATTCAGCAAATGAAACGGGGGCAGCAGCGCAGACTCCAACAAGAACACAGGCAGAACCAACCCAAGAAAAAACGAGACGAGTGGGAGCGCTAACAAAATCAGCGGGAGTGCATCATAAAAATGCCTCCCGCTTTTTTACTTTATGCAACAAGAGTATGGAAATGTTCACACTTTGGTGCCATAATTATTACGTTCCTTATGCCCGCCAGCAGTACGCGAAGGACATGGAGCGGGTGAAACTGTACCGCGACGCGGAGCTGCTTCTTTTACGGGAGGCGCGGACATGAAAAACAACGATTGGGAACAGGAGCTGCACCTTTACCGCCTCGACCCGTCCCCCGCCCTCGCCGCCACGGGTTCCGCCTCGTTCTCCGGCGTGAGATACAAAGGATACTCGTTCAGAGGGTCGCTCAATCTGTACAGCAGGTCGGTCAGCGCCAAGCTTTATGGTGAATACCTCAGCGGGGAGGCCACGACTGATCCTTCCTGTAAGATTAGCGGAACCGCTTGGTATAACGATAGTGATGGGGCTGAACAGCACATCACTTTCATCGAATATGGCACACTGAGTTGTTCATCCGAAACAACGATTCCCGCCAACCAGGGCGCAGACCTACTACACGTTTGTTGGAGAGCCTCTTAAAACCTTGTATGCATAACTTAGCAGACACACAGTAAAGCAGATTGCAAAAAGGACCCATTGGGAATCTGCCCTATAAAATGCAATTTAGAAAGGCGGTTTTGTGATGAAAAGACTGACGGCGCTTATTGCGGCCCTCGCGCTACTTTGTCCGCTGTCCGTATCCGCCCTGGCGGACGGCAGGCGCAACGACTCCCGCAAGCTGCCCCGTGTGGCCGAGGTGATTGCCCAGGCGCGGCGCACCACCCCCGAGCTGGTGGCGAGGGTGTGCATGGAAAACGGAAAGCGGTTCTTCGGGATAGAGTGATATAGACTTCGATATGGAGGGCCTGTTTTGCGATAAGGGATAGACGGCCGTGGTTCACAGTAGTATACTGACCGTGATGATGGAAATGAAATACAAAATAAGCCAAGAGCAGTGCGAAGAGATAAAGGCCGCTCGAAAGGCCAACAGGGATATGCAGATAGACAGACGTTTCAAGGCGTTGGGGCTGCGATGTGAGCGCAAGACTCTGGATGTAATTGCGCAGGAAACAGGCTTTCACCGGTTACATGTGAGCAATCTGATCAAGAAGTATTCATGAGAAAGCGGCAGGGCATCGCATAGGCGGCGCCCAGAACCCCTATCAAGCCAACGTGTTTGGCCGTAAAGGCACACCTTCCGTCAGCTCACGTTCCCGTTTTTATCACAGGAGAGAGTCAGCCGGTACGTGTCCTTGGACATGGTGACGCCCAGAGACTTATACTCCATCATGAACTTGGCGACGGCGGTATCCCCGTCTTTCACGGCGGACTTGGAGACTACGTACCAGTCGTTGTCGTAAACGCTGACGCTGCAGCTGGCCGACGTGCAGGAGGAGGAAGTCCCGTTGTATGTAAAGGTGGCGGACAGTACCGCCTGCCAAGCGAGCGTGTCGTCCGCATAGTAATAGGAATAATTCTTTGCTCCGCTCTTGGTCTCGGCGGCCCGGACCGGCAGCGCTCGAACGGTCACCTCGATATAGTCTCCGTTTTCCAGCCGTATCGTCTCCCCCGGATTGTCCGCATAAGCTACCGCAGACACGGAGCAAAACAAAACAAGAACCGCCAAGATCGTGGACGTCATTCGCCTCATAACCGTTTTCCTCCTACTCATTTGACAGGTCCGAAATCAACGACCGTAGTAACTCCATACCCACCAAGAACATTATTCAACTCAACCAACTCCCATACGATTCCCGCGCCCCACAGGATCAGGGCCGCCGCTATCGCCGCCATCACCGCTGCGGCCACCCGCCGGCGGACCAGCAGGACCCTCAGCAGCTCTTTGGTATCAAGGTTCTCCACGCAGGCGGCGGCAATGACCTGCGGCTGGCCGAACTGGGCCTTGATCTGGGCGATTCCCGCATCCGGCGTCCGCTCCAGGAACGCGCTCACGTCCGCCCAGAGGCCGGCCAGTATCCGCTTCTTCTCCCGGCGGGAGCAGGGGAGCCAACGGCCGACGGCCCGGCAATACCGCCTGAGCGCCGCGTTACGCATCATGCGCTTCATAATTGTCTTCCTCCCGTTTATCTGACCTATCCAAGATCGATTATGCGAGTGAGCCCAGATCCGCCAAAAGCATTATTCCACTCAACCGACGCCCATACGATTCCCGCGCCCCACAGGATCAGGGCCGCCGCTATCGCCGCCATCACCGCCGCGGCCACCCGCCGGCGGACCAGCAGGATCCGTAGCAGCTCCTTGGCGTCAAGATTCTCCACGCAGGCGGCGGCAATGACCTGCGGCTGGCCGAACTGGGCCTCGATCTGGGCGGTTCCCGCGCCCGGCGTCCGCTCCAGGAACGCGCTCACGTCCGCCCGGAGACCGGCCAGTATCCGCTTCTTCTCCCGGCGGGAGCAGGGGAGCCAACGGCCGACGGCCCGGCAATACCGCCTGAGCGCCGCGTTATTCGTTTTCATTCTCGGCACCTCGTTTTCCGTGGATTATCTCGAACACGCCCCGGGTCACGTTCTCATACTCCTGCGTCAGCTCCAGCAGACGGCGCTCTCCGGCCGGCTCCAGGCTGTAATACACGCGTGTCATGCGCTTGCCCACCAGGACCCGTCTGGCGCGGATCAGCCCCTGCTCCTGAAGCTTATACAGCACCGGATACAGCGATCCCTCCTGGGTGTTGAGCCGGCCGCCGCTCAGGCGCGAGGTCTGCTGCACCAACTGATAGCCGTACATATCCTCTTTTTTCAGTAATGCCAGGATGACCAGGGACATAACGCCCCGCTGGAATCCGGACTGTCCGACGTCGGCCATAAACACCCGCTCCGTTAAACTTCTTATGATTTATAACACAAATATTATCCCTTAACAATACCTTTTTATCAAAAATATTTGACATATAGGCATTGTGTGTGCTACCATGGGCGCAGACACCGGAAAACGGCGCCGCCGCGCCCGGGAAGGACCCAGCTGTGCGCAAAAAAGATATGATTTCAGGAGGTTTCGTTATGAAAAGCATCAAACGTATGTCCTGTCTTCTTCTTGCGCTTGCCCTGGCGGCAAGCGTCCTCGCCGTCCCCGCCCTCGCCGCTAACTACAGCGCGTCCGACAGAGGGTCCGGCACGGGCTACACGTGGAACAGCTATTTGTCCACGACCAGCAGCAGCGGGACCGCGCGCATTGTTGTCTACCGCAACCCCTCCGGCTCAGTACCCACCGATCTCACGGCCGCCTTGGACGGTAGCGTTTATACCCAAAAAGGTGATGTGCTAAAGCTTTCTGCTAGTCAATATGGCACCAACGTGGACTCCATAACTGCATCTCGTACAAGGGAACCTGAGAGCGGCGATGAGGTTATCGGCGCTAAGTGCGCCTACACCGCATTGGGATATTCAGCCGGCAAAGAACTTAAGGTCGGTACGACTTGATGAGTAAAGATTCCCGGCAAGGACCCGGTCGGGAATTCTTTGACTTATGAGAGGGAGGAAAATAAAATGAAAAAAGCCATTGCTCTGCTTGTAGCCTTTGCCCTGATGGCGCCGGCGCTGTCGGGCAATAGCGCGGAGGCCGCCGGATCGGCAGCGGGAGGTGTTGACACGGCCCGGTCCTTTTATCAGTATTACGCATATGTCCAAGCCGCAGTGACAGAGGACACCATGTATTTTAAAACGGGCAACAGCGATTTCGTTCAATTCGTGGACAAGGCCACGGGCATAACCGGTCCTCTCTGCGGCAGACCGGAGTGCGGCCATAACAGCAAGGACTGCGACGCCTGGGTGGGTCAAACAGCCCGCATGTTTATCGACGGCGGGCGGCTGTACGCAGTGAGTATGTTCCCGGAGAGCGGGTGGGGTGGTTATCCGGTTTACAGCATGGCTCTGGACGGTAAGGACCACCGCACGGAAGGCTACCTGGACAGCGAGATGCTCCCCGGATTCGGGGAGACGCCCTATTATCTTCTTCACAACGGGGTGCTGTATTACGGCAACCTGGATCACTTCATCGAAAACGGCGAGGAAAAGTTCTATAACCACATCTGCGCATTTCCTCTGGGCGGGAAAACGGAGCCCTACGACATCCTCTGGGAGGAAGTGCCCATCACCTGGGACTTCTCCATGCAGTTTTACGGAGACGGGCTGTATTTCATCACCAACGAGCTTGCCGCGGACACTGAAGACCGCTACGATTTCCGTCTGCGCCGCTACGATGTGCGGACCGGCGAGATAGAGACGCTATATGAGGACCTGTCCAGCCCGCCCGGCAAGGCCACGGAGTTTTGGGTGACGGACGGCGGCGTTTACTTCGACCGGAGGACCAACGACCCCTTGGAAGTGAAAATATACTTCTATGACTTTGAGACGGGAACATGCGCATATCAGTTCTCCACCGGGGTCGAGTGGTCCAGGATGGGGATAGCGGACGATCTGGTCACGGGGCTCAATGTAACGGCCCGCGACAACGGCGTGCGCGATCTGCTGGTGGTACTCAAGGATTTTGACGGCAATGAGCTAGTGAACGAGACATATAGCTTTGATTTCGGGTTTCTTGAGCTCGAAGACGGCGGTTTAGACTATTCCGCCTGGGAGACTTTCTTCCTTGGCCGGGACGAAACGCAGGCGTATTATGCCTTCAACGGAGAGCGCACCTCCATCATCGCTGTGGCTCTGGACGGCAGCGGGGCGAGGGTGTTGTGCACCGAGGCCGGGCAGTGAGAGCAGACGAGGCATGCTGCGTAAAACGCTTTCATACGACAGGGAGGCACCTTTGTGGAACTGAAATTAAAGAACGTGACCAAGCGCTACGGCGCGGTCACAGCGCTGGACGACTTCTCCGTGACCTTTACGCCGGGTATCTACGGCGTCCTGGGAGCCAACGGCGCGGGTAAGTCCACCCTGATGAACCTTCTCACCGACAACGTCAGGCGGGACGCGGGCTCCATCACCTTCGACGGAGAGGATATTCTGGACCTGGGAGACGCTTTCCGCGCTGTGCTGGGCTACATGCCCCAGCAGCAGGGTGTCTATGAGCAGATGACCGCCCAGAGCTTCGCCGCCTACATGGCCCAGCTCAAGGGTCTGCGGGGCGCCGAGCTGCGCCGGCAGGTGGACGAGGCGCTCTCGCTTACGAATCTGGCCGACGTGCGCCACAAAAAGGTGGGCGGCTTTTCCGGCGGCATGAAGCAGCGGCTTCTGCTGGCCCAGGCGCTGCTGGGGGACCCTAAGGTGCTGCTGCTGGACGAGCCCACCGCCGGGCTGGACCCCCGGGAGCGGGTGCGTATCCGCAATTACATAAAAGAACTGGCCCGGGACCGGATTGTCCTGCTGGCCACTCACATCGTCAGCGACATCGAGTCCATCGCGGACCAGGTGCTGCTGATGAAGAAAGGACGGCTGGTCATGGAGGACACCCCACAGGCGCTGATCGCCGCCGTGCCCGACACCTGGCAGCCCGTGGCGTACCACCTGAGTCTGGAGGACGTGTACCTCTGCTTTTTGGGGGACTAAGGCATGGGCGAGTGCAAACGGATATTCGGCTCTACCCGGCGGATGGGCCTGCTGGTCCTGCTGGCCGTGGTGTGCGCGGCGCTGTTTTTCTCCACGCTGATGCCCACCGTGGGGCCGCGGCAGGTCCAAAACGCGCTGAACGCCGGGAGCTATGGAGCGCATCTCGCGGAGCGCCTGCGGGATGTACCCGCGCAGGAGCAGTCCGCCCTGGTCCAGGCGGAGATTGAGCGGATCAATAACTTCGAATGGTACTGGGACGGCTACCCGGACGCCGTGGCCGCGCTGGGAACGGATGAAAACGCCTATGCCTCGATCGCGGACGTGCCGGGCCTGGCCGATGCCGCCCGGACCGGCGATTCTTCCACGATCTACTGGGCCTGCCAGGCGCTGTGGGACGTTTTGGAGGACATGAATGCCCAGATCGACTATCAGGCCGGGTACGCCGCTTATCTGGACACGGTCCAGTCCCAGGCGCAGATGCAGTCCCAGACCAGCCTCTTCGGCGTGGAGGGCAGTTTTTCCCGGCGGAACCTTGCCAAAACGGCGGAGGAGTTTGACGGCCTGCGGGGCAGGTCTGTCGCCTTCGGGAACAACCGGGGCGTGGAGAAGTGGCTTTCCTTCCGGCTGGGCGATTATTTCCACCTCATTGCCGTGGTGATGTTCGTGATGGCCTTTCTGGAGGAGCGGAAAAAGGGCCTGTGGTCCACGGTCCGGGCCGCCCGGGGCGGTCGGTTGCGGCTGGGACTGACCCGGCTGGGGATATTGTGCGCCTCGTCGGTACTTGCAACGGCGCTCTACTCCGCGCTGCCGCTCATCCTCTCCCTGGCGGTGAACGGCGGCTGGGGAGACATGGGCCGCACGCTCCAATCGCTGGAGAGCTTCAAAACCTGCACGGTGCAGATCACCATCGGCCAGTGGCTGGGGCTCTACTTCGCCCTCAAGATCGTGACGGGCGTGTGCGTCGGGCTGCTGCTGTGGTGCGTGCTGGGTACGCTGGCCAACATCCAGTTCGCCCTGGCCGTGCTGGGCACGATGCTGGCGGGGGAGTACGCGCTGTACACGCTCCTGCCCGTGCAAAGCCTCTTCAATTTGTTCAAATACTTCAACATCTTCTCCTATGTGCACACCGCCACGCTGTACACGGAATATCTCAACGTGGACCTGGGCGGCTGGCCGATGGGCATCCGGGCGCTGACGCTGGGGGCGCTACCCGTGCTGCTGGTCCTCCTGGCCGCCTGGGCGCTGCTGCTGGCGAGAAACCGCCGGCCGGAGGGTAACCGGGACCGGCTGGGCCGGCTGGCTCTGTGCCTGAACCGGGCGCTGGACTGGTTTCGGGCGCGGTTTTCCCTAGGGGCCTGGGAGGTATATAAATCGATGGTGTTCCAGTACGGCGTGCTCGTGCTGGCGCTGGTGGTGCTGGCGGGACAGAACCTCATTTACACCATGGGCGATCCAAGCGGCCCCAGCGGGATGTACCTGCTGTACGTGCAGGACATGCAGGGGCCGCTGGACGAAAGCGCCGACGAGTACCTGGCCCACGCGCGCCAGAGCGCCGCGGACAGCCAGAACGCCGATGAGCTGAACGCCGCGCTGGACACGCTGGAGGCGCGCGTAACCGAGCTTCGTGCCCGTGCGGAGGAGGGCGGCTACGACCCATGGCTGGTGCTGGAGACGGATTATACCGGCACCTACGGCCCGGCGGGCCGGGACCGGCAGCGGCTCAACGGCGCCGTCGCCATCCTGTTCACCGTGTTTCTGTGCGCGGGAGTGGGGGCCTTTGAGCGGCAGTCCGGCGTGACGGGCATGGTACGCGCCACAAAACGGGGCCGGGGCGGGCTTCTCCGGCGCAAAGCGGCCCTGGCGGCGGCGCTGGCCGCGGCGGTATGGGCGGTGGTGTACATGCGGGAGCTGTGGTCGTTTGCGCACCTGTATATCCGACCGGCGACGATGGTTGCGCCGGTGCAGAACATCGACGCGCTGGCGGATTTTCCGCTGCCGGTCACCTTCGGGCAGTATCTGGCGCTGCTATATGTCGTGCGGCTGGTCATGCTGATGGGCGTGGGCTTCACGGTGCTGTTTATCAGCCAGCGGTCGCCCAACGTGCGCACCGCGTATATCACCGGCGCGGGCGTGCTGGGCGTACCGGCGCTGATGACCGCGCTGGGGGCGGAGATGTTCAAATGGGTCTCGCCCGTGGTGCCGGTGGCCTCGGCGGAGCTGATGTGGGGGCTGGGCAGCGGCAGCTGGAGGTATTTGCTGCCCTGGGCGGCGTGGCTCGCCGTTTCCCTGGCCGCGCTGGTCCTGTTGCACAGGGCATGGGTAGGGCGAGCGGGCAAATGAATACGGCGCGGGCCTGCTGCGTTTTTTTGCAGCGGGAAATAGGCACCCGAAACCGTCAATTGACAGCAGATAAGTTGATTGGTTCCTTATCACCGTCAAACCAATGTTTCTGAAGCTGTGCTTTTTAAGTGAGAATTGGTATAATATGCCGCTTTCTAACGCCCCTTACCCAGTCTTTTGGCCGCCGAGCAGATGCTCATTAAATCCGCGAGAATCTTTTTCCTCTTAGTCCCAGGACCTCGCTCCGGCGAAGCCCATACATAAACGCGATCATAATAAGCTGATATACAGGCTCATCCCGGATACTTATTCGCTTTATACTTTCCCAAGAAAAAAACAGCGTGGAAGGCATTAAAGCCTTCCACGCCGTTTTTTTGCCTCTGCAAACGCCCTAAATATTGTCTTTAACTGTCGGTTTCAAATTACTGCCTTATGTAGCGTTAGCATTTGCCTCTGGCTGCTTAGTTATTTAGCAAGATATGCTCTAACCAGTGCTTAAATTTATGGTTATACCACGTTGAATCTTTCCAATGCAGACCAGGATTATGTGCCGTTCACCCCTGTTTGATTGTAAAATCCCCCTTGACAAATGTTCTCTGGGTAGGCGGCCTTGGGGACCAGGCGGAGCGTGTCCGCGCCGAGCCTTGAGGCCAGCTTTTCCGCCGTCCACTGGACATTGCCCTCCAGGGAGTAATAGACGATCAGCGTTTTCATATCCCAGCCACCTTTCCCATATATGCCTCCGGGACCGTCCTCCGGCCCGGCTGCCGATCCGTTATCATTATACCTCCACGATCACCGGCAGGATCATGGGGCTGCGGCGGGTGACTTTATAGAGATACCCGCCCAGCTGGCCCTTGACCCGGCCCTTGATCTCCGCCCAGTCGCTGATCCGCGCTCGCTCGCAGGACTCGATGGACTCATACACCACCCGGCGCATATCCTCCATGAGCTGGGGGTTCTCTTTGACATAGACAAAGCCGCGGGTGATGATCTCCGGCTCGGTGATCATGGTCCCGTCCTGGCCGGACATCGTCATGACCACCACCAGCATGCCGTCCTGGGCCAGATGCTGCCGGTCGCGGAGCACCACGTTTTCCACGCCGGCGTCGGAGGCGCCGTCCACAAGCACCCGCCCGGAGGGGACCGTGCCGTTCTTGGCGATGCGCTTGGCGCTGATCTCGATCACCTCGCCGATGCCGGCGATGACGATGCTGTTGGCCTTGATGCCCATCTCCTGGGCAAGCTCCGCGTGCCGGCACAGCATCCGGTGCTCGCCATGGATGGGGATGAAGAACCGGGGCCTGGTCAGGGCCATCATGGTCTTTTGCTCCTGCTGGCAGGCGTGGCCGGACACATGGATGTCGATGGACCGGTCATAGATCACCTCCGCGCCCTTGAAAAACAGCTCGTCGATGACCCGGGTCACGGTCCGCTCGTTGCCGGGGATGGCGGAGGCGGAGATGATGACCCGGTCCCCCGCGCCGATCTTCACCTGCCGGTGCTCGGAGAACGCCATCCGGTACAGGGCGGACATGTTCTCCCCCTGGCTGCCGGTGGTGATGATGACCACCCGGGAGGGCGGCAGGGCATTGATGTGGTTCATGTCCACCAGCACGTCCTTGGGCACCGTCAGGTACCCCTCCTCCATGGCCAGCCGCAGCACGTTCTCCATGCTCCGGCCCGTGACGCCCACCTTGCGCTTGTTGCGGGCGGCGCAGTCGATGATCTGCTGGATGCGGTGGACGTTGGAGGCGAAGGTGGTGACGATGATGCGCTTGTCGCAGCCCCTAAACAGCCGCTCCATGCTCTCCCCCACATGGCGCTCGGACTCGGAGAAGCCCGGCCGCTCCACGTTGGTGGAGTCGCTCAAAAGCGCCAGCACGCCCTCCTTCCCCAGCTCGGCGAACCGGTGGAAATCGAACACGCCGCCCTCGATGGGCGTCAGGTCGATCTTGAAATCGCCGGTATGGATCACCGTGCCGATAGGGGTCTTGACCGCCACCGCCACGCTGTCGGCGATGGAGTGGTTCACATGGATCAGCTCGCATTCAAAGCTGCTGCCGATCCGGATCGTGTCCCCGGCCGAGCAGGTGACGAGCTTCACCTTTTCCGCCAGACCGTGCTCCTCCAGCTTCAGCCGCACCAGGCCCGCCGTCAGGCGGGTGGCGTACACCGGGCAGTCCAGCTTTGCCATCACATAGGGCATTGCCCCGATGTGGTCCTCGTGGCCGTGGGTCAGCACGATGCCCCGGACCCGGTCCTTGTTCTGCACCAGATAGGTGATGTCCGGGATCACCGTGTCGATGCCATACATGTTCTCATCGGGAAAACCCATGCCGCAGTCGATGACCAGGATGTCCTTCCCGTACTCGTAGACGTACAGATTCTTGCCGATCTCATCCAGACCGCCAAGCGCCATGATCTTCAGTTTTTGTGCCATTGAAATAAAGCTGCTCCTTCAAATATGTATCCAAACGCCGGGCAGGACGCGCCCCGCCCATAGAGGATCATACCCGCTTCCGCGGAAAATAATCCCCGAAAAAAGTCTCACATATCCCTTCTGCCTTCCAGCGCCCGCACCAGCGTGGCGTCGTCGGTGAACTCCAGGTTGGAGCCCACGGGGATGCCGTAGGCCAGGCGGGTCACCCGCACCTCGAATGGCTTCAAAAGCCGGGCGATATACATGGCCGTGGCGTCTCCCTCCGTGTCCGGGTTGGTGGCCATGATGACCTCCCGCACGCCCCCGTCGGCCACGCGCTTGACCAGCTCCGAGATGCGGATGTCGTCCGGGCCCACGCGGCTCATGGGGGACAGCACCCCGTGCAGCACGTGATAGACGCCGTTATACTCCCGGCTGCGCTCCAGGCTGGCCACGTCCCTGGCCTCCGCCACCACGCAGATGACGGACCGGTCCCGCCGCTCATCGGCGCACACGGCGCAGATCTCCCCGTCCGTCAGGTTCTGGCAGATGGGGCAGGTGTGTACAGTCCGCCGGGCCCGCAGGATCGTCTCGGCGAACGCCTCCGCCTCGCCCTCCGGCAGGGCCAGCACATGAAACGCCAGCCGCTGGGCGCTCTTGCGGCCGATGCCCGGCAGCGCGGCGAAGCGGTCGATCAGTTCTTCAAAGGATACGGGAAAAAAAGCCATGTCATGCTCCTGTCCGCAGTCGTTCGATGATGTCGCCGTAGTCCCCGTGGCCAAAGACCGCCGAGCCGGACACCAGCACGTTGGCGCCCGCGGCGATGGCGACCGGCGCCGTGGTGGGGCTGATGCCGCCGTCCAGCTCGATGTCGCAGTCCGGGTTGATCTCGTTCAGCCGCTGGCGGAGGGCGGTCACCTTGGGCAGCATGTGGTCCATGAACCGCTGGGCCCCGAATCCCGGCTCCACCGTCATGACCAGCACCAGATCCAGTCCCTCCAGCCAGGGATACACCGCCTCGGCGCCGGTGGCGGGCTTGATCGTCAGGCCGGTCCTGACGCCCTTGGCCCGGATGCGCTCCAGGGTGGCGGTGATGTTGGCGGGGGTATCGGACTCCACATGGATGTTCACCAAACTCGCGCCCGCGTCGCAGAACGCCTCCGCGTAGCGGATGGGCTCCTCGATCATCAGGTGCACGTCCAAAAACACGTCCGGGAACGCCTTCCGCACGCTCTGGACCACCGGCAGCCCAAAGGAGATATTGGGCACGAAGCGGCCGTCCATCACATCCACATGGATATAGTCCGCGCCGCCGCGCAGCACCGCGCCGATCTCTTCGCCTAGCCGGGTCATATCCGCCGCCAGAATGGAGGGTGCGATCTTTATCTTTGTCAACAGGTTCACCTACCGCATAGTATGATCCAGCCGCGACGCGCACGACCAGGCTTTCATATAGAAGGGGCGGACCGGGTGATTCCGGTCTGTCCCCGTTGTTTTTCGCCGCAGACAGTATAACACGACAGCCACGGAACTAGCAAGTAATCCTTGACGTTATTGTCAGTTTATTCTAAAATAAAATAAGATCGGCATAAGATCGGCCGCAAAGGAGGCATGCCGTATGCGCCAGATAAAGCGCCGGCGCGCGCTGCCGGTATACATCGCCGCGGGCGTCTACGCGCTGTACGCGCTGGTGATGCCCCTTTATAAGCTCTGGCACTTCCTTGCGGCCGCGCTGATTACGGCGGCCGCCTGGATGCTGGCGGACCGGCTCATCAAACCGGAGATCGTCTCCGTCCCCGAACCGGAGCAGCCGCCGGCGCCGCCCTCCCCTGCCCAGGCCGTCCTGGACGAGGCCGCCAGGGCCCGGAGCGAGATGGAGCGGCTGGCCGCCTCCATCGGCGAGGGCGCGGTGGGCGCGAAGATCGCCGCGCTGGCGGATCTCTCCGACGCCATTGCCAGGGACGGCGCCCAGGACAGCGCCGACCTGCCCCAGATCCAGCGGTTCCAGCAGTATTTCCTGCCGGCCACCATCCGCCTGCTGGAGGCCTATGACCGGCTGGCCGGCGGCGGAGCGGGCGATACCGTCAGCGCCTCGCGGGAGCGGATCGTCCAGATGCTGGACACCGAGGCGGCGGCCTTTCAAAAGCAGCTGGACGCCCTCTATCAAAACGACGCCCTGGACCTGGACGCGGACATCCGGGTCATGGAGGCCCTGCTGGCCCGGGAGGGCCTGAGCGGGGACAGCCTGGGCGAGCTCCTGCGCCGGCAGGAAGAGCCCCGGTCTGAGCGGGCACAATAAACCATCCGGATACAAACCAAAGGATACAGCAGGAAAGGAAGTAGTACCATGGCAGACGAGAACAAGTATGAGATCAACCTGACCCTCGACCCGGCCCCCAAGGCGCCGGAGGCCCCCGCCCCGGTTGCGGCGGCCGTCCAGGCCGCGCCGGCGGAGAAGGCCGCCGAGTCCGAAGCCCCCGTGGAAAAGCTGGACATCAACACGCTGGCCCCGGCGGAGCAGGCCGCCGTGCGGGAATTCGCCAAGAAGATCGACGTGACCAACTCCGCCCAGGTGCTCGCCTACGGCTCCGCCGCCCAAAAGAACATCGCCGAGTTCTCCTCCCAGGCACTGGAAAAGGTCCGCACCAAGGACCTGGGCGCGGTGGGCGACATGCTCTCCGACCTAGTGGGCGAGCTGGACGGTCTGGACGTGTCCGCCGAGCAGCCCAAGGGCATCATGGGCCTGTTCAAAAAGGCCAGCCGCAGCTTCTCGGACATGAAGACGAAATACGACAAGGCGGAGGTCAACGTCAACAAGATCACCGAGGCCCTCAACCAGCACTGGATCACCCTCAACAAGGACATCGTGACGATGGACAACATGTATGAGATGAACCAGGCGTATTTCAAAGAGCTGACCATGTATATCATCGCCGGCAAGCTCCGTCTGGAGGAGCTGAAGGCCACCACGCTGCCGGAGCTGCAGAAAAAGGCCGCCGAGACCGGCGCCCCGGAGGACGCCCAGGCCGCCAACGACTACGCCGCCCTGCTGGGCCGCTTCGAGAAGAAGATCCACGATCTGGAGCTGACCCGGATGATCTCCATCCAGATGAGCCCCCAGATCCGGCTCATCCAAAATAACGACTCCCTCATGGTGGAGAAGATCCAGACCGCCATCGACAACACCATCCCCCTGTGGAAGAGCCAGATGGTCCTGGCCCTGAGCATGTACAACTCCCAGCAGGCCATGGAGGCCACCCACAGCGTCAGCGAGGTGACCAACGAGCTGCTGCGCAAGAACGCCGCCGCCCTGCACACCGGTTCCGTGGGCGTGGCCCAGGAGGCCGAGCGGGGCATCGTGGACCTGGAGACCCTCCAGGAGACCAACAAAGAGCTCATCGCCACCCTGGAGGACGTGCGCAAGATCCAGGACGACGGCCGCGCCCGCCGGGCCCAGGCCGAGGTGGAGCTGGGCCGCATCGAGGGCCAGCTGAAGCAGAAGCTGCTGGAAATGAAGGGATAATACCTTGAGCTTTCTGAAAAAACGCTCCGTTGCCATCGCTATCTTCGTGCTGGCCGTGGCGCTCTTCACCTTCCTCGGCGCCCGCCGGAGCCTGGACAGGGCATGCCGCGAAGCGGAGGGAGCCTTCTTCGACCGCTCCCAGCTGCATGCCGAGGGGTACTATACCTGCCCCGGCGACCAGCTGGAGGGCTGCGTGAAGCTGGCCAACCGGCTGCTGTCTGTCATCGGCACGGACGGGGACTGGGCTGGAGCCTATGCCTCCCTGGCAGACGCCCGCGCCGCGCTGGACGAGGCGCTGGATGAGCGGGACATCCCCGCCATCGGCGCCGCCAACCAGGCCCTGGCCGAGGCCGTGCAGGCAGTGGAAGCCGTGAAGGACGCCGGCGCGCCGCTGCCGGAGAGCCACGACGACTACGCCGCCATCATCTCCGACTTCCACGCCGCCCAGGTGGTGCTGGACGATCCGGCTTACAACGAGCACATCCTCGCCTTCCGGGAGGATGTGCTGGCCCCCTTCCCCGCCGAGCTTCTCCGCCATCTGACCGGCGTCAGAGCGCCGGAGACCTTTCCATGAGGTGACCGCATGAAAAAACTTCGACCGATCCTGGCACTTGCCATCGCCGCCGCGCTTTTGACGGTCCCGGCCTACGCCCTGGACCTGGAGCCCGGCACCGGCAGCGGCTTTTACTGCCAGGACACCGCCAAGGTCCTTTCCGCCGAGACGGAGCAGCTGCTGGCGGAGTACAATGCCGTGCTGGAGGCGGAATGCAGCGAGGCCCAGCTGGTGGTGGTCACGGTGAACTACCTGGACGAGGACGCGGACGTGGCCGCCGCCCGCCTGATGGCCGACTGGGGCGTGGGCAGCCTCGCCCGGTCCAACGGCATGCTGCTGCTCCTGGTCGCCAATGAGTACCGGGGGTGGCTGGCGGTGGGTGACGGCATCGACAGTGTCTTTGACGACGACATCGCCGCCCAGTATCTGGACCAGTACTTCTGGGACGATGTGGACAACGACCGGTTCGACGACGCCGTCCAAAACCTGAGCTCCCAGCTCTACGCGTGGTACCTGGACTATTATGACGTGTCTCTGGCCGGAGACGAGCTCCCGGCGGAGAGCCACTCCGCCCCGGCGGCCGCCGGCGTGACCGGTTTCCTGGCCGCCATGCTGGTGCTTCTCCTGCTCGTCTTTTTGGTCCTGCTGTGGGTGTTCGGCTCCATCGGCCGCTTCAACCGGATGCGCGGCTGGGGCTATTCCGGCGGCTTCTTCCCAATCTTTTGGTTCGGCGGCGGACGCCGCTATCGGGAATGGGCCCGGCGGCAGCCACCCCCTCCGCCTCCTCCCGTCGGCCCAGGCCCCCGGTCCGGGAGCCACGCCGCGCCCCCTCCTGTCCGGTACCGCTCCAGCGCTCCGCGGGGCGGCGGCTTTGGCGGCAGGCCCGGCGGCGGCGCGGGCCGTTCCTCCGGCGGTCCCCGCGGAGGCTTTGGCGGTCGCTCCGGCGGCGGTTTCCATGGCGGCGGCTTCGGCGGCCACTCCGGAGGCGGCGGCGCTGGCCGGAAATAGCATAAAAAGTCATGACCACCCACCGGCGGTCATGACTTTTATTTTCCCATCGATTCAGCTCTTGCGCTCAAAGCGGTTGCCGCACTTCCGGCAGGTCAGCAGCAGCTTTCCCTTTCCCCGGGGCACCCGCAGCAGCGCATGACAGGAGGGGCAGCGGAAAAATTTATAGTCCTTCCTCTGCTGCCACCGGTCCTTTAAGGACCGGCACCAGTTCAGGAACCTCTGGCGCTTTTGATAATACCACGCGTTTTCCTGCTGCCGTCTGACCACGTTCCGCGAGAAGGTGCGGAACACGCAATAGATGAGCGCCGCCCACTCCGCCAGCTGAAACAGCATTGCCAGCACCGGCACCCTGGAAAAGAGCATCCCCAGCACCAGCAGCGCCACGCAGCAGATCAGCAGAAACTGGCTGAACGCGTCATAGCCGTTGCGGCCGTACATGAACTGGGCGAGCCTTTGTCTGAAATTCATGCGATCACCTGCATCCTGGATTCATGCTATTAGCATACTCCATCCGCCCGGTCCGGTGTTGAACAAACTGTAAATAATTCAGCCGAATTGGATATATCTGGAAACTCCGCAGTCCCTTCATCGTGTGCGTCTGCGACGATAGTAACTATTCAGTAATCTTTTGAAACTATTTCGCATTTTTTGATTGCAAAATCAGTGCCTTTCCGTTACTATAGTATCAAAAGTTACTATCACCCCGACTACCCTGCGAAAGGAGACAACCATGAGAAGGACCGCCAGGACATCGTCCGTACTCCTTGTGATCAGCATGTTCTTTTCTGTCAGCGCCTATGCCGCGCCGCAGCGCGCCCCGACGGCAGAGGACGCGCCCCCTGCCTCCGACCCTGCGGAGGACCTGAGCGCTTTCGGCTTCACCGCCGGTTCCACCGTCATGGCGGACAGCCTTCCCCCCTCTTCCTATGCCACGCTCACCGGCCAAAAGGACCCGGACGCCGCCGGTCTCATCACCGTGGCCGCGGACGTGCCTGACGCGGCGGAGGTGCAGCTGGACAGCGCCTTTCTCGGCTCCGGCCTGACCGCCGTCTATGCCCACGGGGACGCGGCGGAGGCCGCCCTCACCGGCACGGTGATCGTGGCGGGGCAGGATGAGCACGCCAGCCCCGTGACGGGCCGCGGCGCGGCTCTGGTGGCTCACGGCGGCGCGCATCTCTCTGTGGACGATGCCATGATCGGCGCCTCCGGCGCCGGGCGGGCGGCCCTGGTGGCCTCTGACGGGGCCACCGTCACCGTCACCGACTCCCAGCTTCAGACCGCCGGCGGCAGTGAGCGCACCGTCGTGCTGACGAACAGCTCCCCCGCCCTGAATCTGGTCCGCGCCGGCCTGGTGGCCGAAAGCGGCGACCTGCTGTCCTCCCAGGGGGGCAAAAACGCCATGGTCACCGCCGTGGACACGGATCTGATCTTCCAGTCCGCCGACGGAGCAGCCCCCACCGGCGTCGCCTCCCGGTATACCGGCGGCGCCAGCCATTTCTACTATGGCGCCACCGTCTCCGGCGCCGCCATCGGCGCGGTGCTGGACGAGGCCGGCACGGCCTTTTACGGTCCCTCCGACGGGGCCATCCCCCTGTACGACAGTCTGGGCGACCAGACCGGCACCATTACCGGCCAGGGCCGCCCCACGTCCATCTTCGCTCCCATTGGCTTTCTCATGACCGGCAATATGACCGACGGGGCCTATGTGGACAGCTCCTTCGTCAACGCCGAGCGCTCGCCGCTGGTGCATCAGTCCGGCAATGGCGCGTTCACCTTCCGCAAATCCAGACTCACCGCCGGCAGCGGCGTACTGGTCCAGATGATCGGCGGCCTGGATGGGGCCCCCGCATCGGAGCCGGACGCGCTGGCCGTCACCTTCACCGAGGGCGCCTATCGGGGCCATGTCTACAACGGCTCCAGTGCCGGCGCGGGGGACCGCCTCACCGTCACGGTCGGCGAGGGCGCGCTTCTCAACGGCGACGTGGCCCTCACCGAGGCCGTATACGCCATTCCCTACAGCCAGCAGGCCATGCAGGCCGTGGCCGCCTGCGGCGACGGCGTGAGCTACGTGCTGCTGGACGGCAGCGGCGAGGCGACCACCGGCAACGACGGCACCGCCGCCTATATCCTCCCCACCGCCTGGACCGACGAGCGCGTCCTGACCCTGGGCCAGGTGATGAACACCCCCTCCTACAACGGCGTCTCCGCCATCCAGATGAACGTGGAAAGCGGCGGCGTATGGGTCGTCAACGAGCTGAGTCTGCTCACCGGGCTCACCGTGGCCGAGGGCGGCACCGTGTATGGGGAGCTGAGCGTGAATACCGACGGCACCCTGACCCTGCAGCCCTCCGCCGCGCTGGTGGAGCCGGGCGATTACGGCGCCGCGGCCCAGCCGCCCCAGCCGGAGGATGCCGAGGACCGGCCCATGCCCATCGGCGAGGACGCCTCTCCCGCCGATGAGAACGAGCCCCCCGTCCCGGAGCCGCCCGCCGATGCGCCCGATGACGGCGTGCAGCCGCCGGCCGCGGAGGACACGTCCGAGCCACGTCCCGATCCGCTGGACGCGCCGGTATTCCATGAGCCGAAACCGGCGCCAATGCCGGAAAAAGAACCGAAGGAGCCACGCCCCGATCCGCTGGACGCGCCGGTGTTCCATGAACCGGAGCCGGAGCCCGTTCCGGAAAAAGAACCGGAAATGCCGCGCCCCGATCCGCTGGACGCGCCGGTCAGCCATGGACCCAAGACGCCGCCCGACCCGCTGGAAGAGCTCGCCTCCGTCATCCGCCGGCCGACGCCGGTGACCGGCCGGGCCATCTCCCCGGAGCGGTGTGCAAGCAGACGTCCCGTCAAACTCAGCATCCTGCGGACCATGTCCGCCGCCTGTCGGCTCTGAACCGAGCCCTCCCACAGGGTAAAAATAATGATCTGGCAGACACAAAAGTGCCTGCCAGATCTCGTTTTGGATGATATGAAAAATGACCCGGACCGATGTATAGGGGGCTGCAGAGCAGCCCCCTATCATCTTCCGGGTTCTTCCGACGTGGTGACCCGTACGGGACTCGAACCCATGTTACCGCCGTGAAAGGGCGGTGTCTTAACCACTTGACCAACGGGCCAAAAAAATGGTGGAGACTGCGCGACTCGAACGCGCGACCTCATGCGTGTGAAGCATGCGCTCTAACCTGCTGAGCTAAGCCTCCATCTTCATTTTCCGGGAGAGGCGGGGGCCTCTCCCTTATGGTAGCGGCGACTGGATTCGAACCGGTGACACTGCGGGTATGAACCGCATGCTCTAGCCAACTGAGCTACGCCGCCAAACAGCTTGGTCATTATAGCGCAGATGGCATGAATTGTCAAGAGTTTCCCACAGCGAAAAGCGTCTTTTTGTTTTCGTCCGGTGTCTCTACTTTTCCGCGTCCTCCAACAGGTGCGCCACGAACTTGTTCACGGCGATGGAGCCCTGCTCCTTCTTCAGCCACGCCACCCCCAGGTGCCGGTAAAAGGCCGGTTCCGCCGGGCAGGCGTACAGCCGATACGGCGTGCGCTGGAGCACCAGCTCCGGCAGCAGCGTCACCCCCAGGCCGCTCTCCACCATGCTCATCACGGTATAGTCGTCCTTCACCGTGTACTGCCTCTTGGGCCGGATTCCCGCCTTTTGGAACATCCGCTCCACGATCTGGCTGTAGCCGGATTCCAGCAGCACGAAGGTCTCCTCCGCCAGCTCCGCTAGACGCACCGGCTCTCCCGCACGGGGATGGTCCGCCGGCAGCACGATACACATCCGATCCGCCAGCAGTTCCTTAAAGACGAACTCGTCGCCCTCCGGTTCGGTCATGAACCCGACGTCCACCATGCCGCTGCGCAGCCACTCGCAGATCTGATACACGTCCCCCTGCAGCAGCTCGAACCCGATGTTGGGGTACTGCTCCCGAAAGCTCTTCAGATGGGGCGGCAGCCACTGGCAGGACAGGCTGGTGAAGATGCCGATGCGGATCAGGCCGGCGTTCATGTTCTGCAGCTCCAGGGACTTCTCGAACACGTTCCGCTCCCCCACCACGATCTGGCGCATGCTGGGCAGCAGATACTCTCCCTCCGCCGTCAGGCGCACACCGCTCTTGTTCCGCGCCAGCAGCGTTACCCCGAGATCCGTCTCCAACGCCCGCACCAGCTGGCTCACCGCCGACTGGGTGCACCCAAAGAAAGCCGCCGTCCGGGTCAGGCTCTTTGTCTCCACGATCTTTAAAAACACTTCATAGCGGGATGTTTTCATGGCCCACCTCATTAGACATGCTAATTTACCGCTTTAAATTCGCTTACAGGTGCATTATATACTCCCTCCACAGAATGGACAAGAGTTTTTTTGCTCATTTTTGAAAAAATCTCTGGCGGGCTCATAGAACTGCTCACAGGGGAGATACTTACTGTGAGGTGATTATGAATGACTACCAAAGAACTTCTCTATGTGGACGACGCGCTGAGCCACGCCCAGTTTCTGGTGACCCAGTGCCAGGACGCCGCCAACAGCCTGCAGGACAAGACCCTCAAGCTCCAGGCGCAGCAGATGGCCGACCGCCATCGCCAGGTCTACCGCAAATTCTACGATCTTGTATAAGGAGACAGCTATGGACGACAAATGCATCATGGAGAACCTTCTCCTCACCACCAAAGGCGTCATCGACCTGTATATGCACGGGGCCATCGAGTCCTCCACCGCCAACGTGCACCAGGCCTTCTCCAGCGCCTTTGACGACACCCTGTGCATGCAGGACAACATCTACAAGCAGATGACCGCCAAGGGCTGGTATCAGAACGAGAACGCCCCCCAGCAGCAGGTCCAGCAGACCAAGCAGAAGTACAGTCCCTCATGCTGATGTAAAGCGGAGGTGTGCCCAGCACACCTCCGTTTCCTTTATCGGATCTGTCCGTCGCCCCGGATGACATACTTATAGGAGCACAGCTCCTCCAGGCCCATGGGGCCCCGGGCGTGGAGCTTCTGGGTGGAAATGCCCATCTCGCAGCCCAGGCCGAACTCGCCCCCGTCGGTGAACCGGGTGGAGGCGTTCACATACACCGCCGCGCTGTCCACGCTGGCGGTGAACAGCGCCGCCGCCGCGGCGTCCTCCGTGACGATGGCGTCGGAGTGGCCGGTGGAGTGGGCGGCGATATGGCCGATGGCGTCGGACACGTCGTCCACCACTTCCACCGCCAGGATATAGTCCAAAAACTCCGTGTCGAAGTCCCGCTCCCCCGCCGGGACGCCGGGGATGACGGCTGCCGCCCTCCTATCCAGGCGAAGCTGGACCGGCGGCTTTCCGGCGGCGGCGCGGTCGTCCACCAGCCGCTTTTTCAGCATGGGCAGGAACGAGGCCGCCGCGTCCTGATGCACCAGCAGGACCTCCTCGGCGTTGCACACGCTGGGCCGGCTGGTCTTGGCGTTCTCCACGATGCGCAGCGCCTTGTCGAGATCAGCTGCCTTGTCCACATACACATGGCAGATGCCCGTGCCCGTCTGGATGCAGGGCACCGTGGCGTTCTCCACGCAGGCCCGGATGAGCCCGGCGCCGCCCCGCGGGATCAGCAGATCCACCAGGCCACTGGCGGTCATCAGCTCCCGGGCGCTGTCCCGGGAGGTATCCTGCACCAGGCTCACCGCCTCTTCCGGCAGGCCCGCCGCACTCAGTCCCTTCCGCAGCGCCTGGGTAATGGCGTTGCAGCTGCGCCAGGCCTCCTTGCCGCCCCGCAGCACGCACACATTGCCGCTCTTCACCGCCAGGGCCGCCGCGTCGCTGGTCACATTGGGGCGGCTCTCATAGATGATGGCCACCACCCCCAGGGGCACGCTGACCCGCTCGATGACCAGGCCGTTGGGCCGCTCCACCCGGCGCAGCACCTTCCCCACCGGGTCCGGCAGCGCCGCCGCCTGGCGCACGCCCTCGGCCATGCCGGCGATGCGCCCCTCATCCAGGGACAGCCGGTCCAGCATCACCTCCGACATGGTCCCTCTGGCCGCCTCCATATCCAAGGCGTTGGCCGCCAGGATCGGGGCGGCGTCCGCCTCCAGGGCGTCCGCCATGGCCAGCAGCGCGGCCTTTCGTCCCTCCGGACCAGCCGCGGCCAGAGCCCCCTTGGCCCCCTGGGCCGCCAGCAGCATCTCCCGTGTGGTCATTTTCTTTCCCCCTTTTTCCCGATGAAGCGGGTTCCCATCGGCCGCCCCTCCACGATATCGTACAAAAGCGCCGGCTCGGCCCCGTTGGCGATGACCATGTCGATCCCCTGCTCCCAGGTCATCTTCGCCGCCTTCAGCTTGGTGGCCATGCCGCCCACCGCCAGGCCGCTCCCCTTCTCGCCCGCCAGGGCCTCGATCTGCGGCGTCACCGCCTCCACCCGCTCAATGAGCCTGGCATCCGGGTCCCGGTGGGGATCGGCCGTATAGAGCCCGTCGATGTCGCTCAGGAGCACCAGCAGGTCCGCGTGGATGGCGCAGGCCACGATGGCCCCCAGGGTATCGTTGTCCCCCACGGCGATCTCGTCGGTGGCCACGGTGTCGTTCTCGTTGATGATGGGCAGGGCTCCCATCTCCAGCAGCCGGCCCACCGTGTTCTGGAAATTGGCCCGGCGGTCCGCGTGCTCGATATCGCTGCCGGTCAGCAGGATCTGGGACACCACATGGTTATATTCCGAAAACATTTTGTCATAGACATACATCAGCTCGCACTGCCCCACGGCGGCGGCCGCCTGCTTGGTGGGCATATCCTCCGGGCGCTTCAGGAGCCCTAGCTTGCCCACGCCCATGCCGATGGCGCCCGACGACACCAGCACCACCCGATGGCCCGCGTTTTTCAAGTCGCTGAGCACCTTCACCAACTGCTCCATGTGCCGGATGTTCAGATGCCCGGTGGCATGGGCGATGGTCGACGTACCGATCTTGATCACAACTGTCATAGCAGTTCTCCCGCGTATTCTGCAACTCATTGCCGCCGCCCCGTCAAAACGCACAAGGCGGCACGCTTATCATTGGCAGTATAGCACAGGGCCGCCGCCGGTGCAATACTTTAGTGTAAAAAAGCGCCCGGACCGAAGTCCGGGCGCTTTGCCCCGCTGTCACTGGATGTTCTGGGAAGGCAGGTAGGCCATGGGGTCGGCGGTGAGGCCGTCCTTGGTCATGGCGAAGTGCAGGTGGCTGACCTGGTTGACCTCTCCCAGGGCGGTATTGCCCACGGAGCCGATGGTCTGGCCCATGGTGACGATCTGGCCGGGGGCCACCGGCGGCTGGGACGCCAGGTTGGCATAGATGGTGTGGGTGCCGTTGCCGTGGTCGATCTCCACCACCGTGCCCAGCAGGTCGTCGTTGGTCACGTTCATCACCGTGCCGGCGGCCGAGGCGATGACCGGCTCTCCCAGGGAGCACGCCAGGTCGATCCCGTCATGGGTCCGCCAGTCGGCCATGGTGCTGTCATAGAGCAGCGCCTGCACCGAATAGGGCCGTTGGACCGTGCCCTGGACCGGCCAGACATAGCTGTCCACGGTCTCCGCGAACACCGCCTGGGTCTCCGGCTCGGTCTCCTCGGACGCCTCCGCGTCCTCCTCCGGCTCTGTCTCGGCGGTCTCGGCGTCCTCCTCCGGCTCCTCGTCCAGCCAGTCGCCGTCGGTCCTCATGGCCTGGTCGGCCGGGATCATGGTCACATACGCGCCGGACACATCCACGACCGGCTCCTGTGCTTCGATATCTTCTACATTAGTCCCCGCTTCGGTGATGGCGAGCCACGCGGACACGCCGATCACCGCCGCGCACAGGAAAAGGACTATGTAGAAGCCCTTTCCCCCCAGGGACCCGACGCCATGGCCGGACCCATTCTTGTTTTCCATTGTTGACCCTCCAAAAAAATTGGTGTTTCCGAAGGGTATTGTTACCCTGGAAACACCAATTTATACAGTGGATGGGTCCGTTGGGAAAAAACTTACTTCTTGATGGAGAAGAAAGCGTCCATGCCCAGATACTTGGCCACGTCGCCCAGCTCGTCCTCGATGCGGAGCAGCTGGTTGTACTTGGCCACGCGGTCGGTACGGCTGGGGGCGCCGGTCTTGATCTGGCCGGCGTTCACGGCGACGGTCAGGTCGGCGATGGTGGTGTCCTCGGTCTCGCCGGAGCGGTGGGAGATAACGGCGGTGTAGCCGGCGCGGTGGGCCAGCTGGATGGCGTCCAGGGTCTCGGTCAGGGTGCCGATCTGGTTCAGCTTGATGAGAACGGAGTTGGCGACCTTCTTCTCGATGCCCATCTTGACGCGCTCCACGTTGGTGACGAACAGGTCGTCGCCCACGATCTGGATCTTGTCGCCCAGCTTGTCGGTCATCAGCTTCCAGCCGTCCCAGTCGTCCTCGCCCAGGCCGTCCTCGATGGAGATGATGGGATACTTGGCCACGAAGTCCTCATACATGGCCACCAGCTCAGCGCTGGTCATGTCGATCTTCCGCTTGGGCAGGTGATAGACCTTCTTCTCCTCGTCGTACCAGTCGGACACGGCGCAGTCGATGGCGATCTTGAAGTCCTCGCCGGGCTTGTAGCCGGCCTTCTCGATGGCGGTGACCAGAGCCTTCAGAGCGTCCTCGTCGCTGTCCAGGGTGGGGGCATAGCCGCCCTCGTCGCCCACGCCGGAGGCGGGAACGACCTTCTTCAGGGTGTGGAACACCTCCGCGCACATGCGCAGAGCCTCGGCGAAGTTGGGAGCGCCCACGGGCATGATCATGAACTCCTGGATGTCCACGTTGGAGCTGGTGGCGTGCGCGCCGCCGTTCAGCACGTTCATCATGGGCACGGGCAGGGTCTTGGCGTTGCAGCCGCCCACATACTGGTACAGGGGCAGGCCCAGAGCGTTGGCCGCGGCCTTGGCGCAGGCCAGGCTGGCGCCCAGCATGGCGTTGGCGCCCAGACGGGTCTTGTTGGGGGTGCCGTCCAGCTCGATGAGGGTCTTGTCGATGGCGGGCTGATCCAGAGCGTTCTGGCCCAGCAGCGCCTCGGCGATCTCGGTGTTCACGTTCTTCACGGCGGTGAGGGTGCCCTTGCCCAGGTAACGGCTCTTGTCGCCGTCACGCAGCTCGCAGGCCTCATGGATGCCGGTGGAAGCGCCGGAGGGGACAGCCGCGCGGCCGACGGTGCCGTCGTCCAGGGTGACCTCCACCTCAACGGTGGGATTGCCGCGGGAGTCAAGGATCTCCAGGGCTTTCACGTCTACGATCTCAAAATAGTCTTTCATATGCCTCTCCTATTAAAATAAATTTCGTTTGCTTATTTACAGATCAGGCATTCGCCTGTCATATCTGCCGGCTGCTCCAGGCCCATGAGACAGAGCATGGTGGGAGCGATATCGGCCAAGCGGCCGTCCTTCAGCGCCACGTCCCCCGCCCCGCAGACGATGAAGGGCACGGGATTGGTGGTGTGGGCGGTGTGGGGCGTGCCGTCCTCGGCGCGCATCTTGTCGGCGTTGCCGTGGTCGGCGGTGACCAGAAGCACGCCGCCCATCTGGCGCACGGCCTCCCAGACCCTGCCCACGCAGGTGTCCACGGTCTCCACGGCCTTCACGGCAGCCTCCATGACGCCGGTATGGCCCACCATGTCGCAGTTGGCCAGGTTCATGATGACCGTGTCATAGGCGCCGGACTCGATCCGCTCCACGGCCTTGGAGGTGACTTCCTCGGCGCTCATCTGGGGGATCAGGTCATAGGTGGGATACTCCTTGGGGGACGGCACCAGCACCCGGTCCTCGCCGGGATAGGTCCGCTCCACGCCGCCGTTGAAGAAGAACGTCACATGGGCGTATTTCTCCGTCTCGGCGATGCGCAGCTGGGTCTTGCCGCTGCGGCTGACGATCTCGCCAAAGGTATCCTCCAGGACCTCCGGCGGGAACGCGATGGGCAGCTCGGTCATGGCCTCGTCGTACTGGGCGGTGCAGACATAGTGCACCGGGAAGTGGCCGCGGGGCAGTTCAAAGCCGTCAAAGTCCGGCTTCATCAGCGCCCAGGTCATCTCCCGGGCCCGGTCGGGCCGGAAGTTGGCGAAGATCACGCTGTCGCCGGCCTGGATGGTGCCCTCGGGGTCGCAGACCACCGGCTCCATGAACTCGTCGGTCACGCCGGCGGCATAGCTGTCGCCCACGGCCTTCACGGGATCGCTGGCCGGCGCGCCCTCGCCGCAGACGATGGCGCGGTAGCCCTTCTCCAGCCGCTCCCAGCGCTTATCCCGGTCCATGCCCCAGAAGCGGCCCTGGATGGTGGCGATCCTGCCGTAACCCAGTTCGGCGCAGTGGTCGGCCAGCTTCTGCACGTAGCCCTGCCCGGAGGAGGGCGGCACGTCGCGGCCGTCCAGGAAGCAATGCAGATAGCACTGCTTCACGCCCCGCTCCTTGGCCATCTCCACCAGGGCGAAGATGTGCTTGATGTGGCTGTGCACGCCGCCGTCGGACAGCAGGCCCAGCACATGCACGGGGTGGCCGCTTGACGCGGCCTCGTCCATGGCGGCGCAGTAGGCGGGGTTCTCAAAGAAGCTGCCGTCGTCCACCGCCCGGCTGATGCGGGGCAGGGGCTGGAACACCACCCGGCCGGCGCCGATGTTGGTGTGGCCCACCTCGGAGTTGCCGATCTGCCCGGCGGGCAGACCTACGTCCTCCCCGCTGGCCTGCAGCTGGGAGTGGGGGAACTGGGCGAACAGGCCGTCCAGCACAGGGGTCTCGGCCACGGACACGGCGTTCCATTCGGACGCCGGCGCCAGGCCGAACCCGTCCATGATCAGAAGTACGGTGGGCTTCTTACTCATTGGCAGCACCGATGATGTCCGCAAACTCCGGCTTGAGGCTGGCGCCGCCGATCAGGCCGCCGTCGATGTCGGGCTGGGCCAGCAGCTCCTTGGCGTTCTTGCCGTTCATGCTGCCGCCATAGAGGATCTGCACGCCCTTGGCCAGCGCCTCGCCGTACAGCCCGGCCAGCACGCCGCGGATGTAGCCGCAGACCTCCTGGGCCTGCTCCGCGGTGGCGGTGCGGCCGGTGCCGATGGCCCAGATGGGCTCATAGGCGATGACGACCTTCTTCATCTCCTCGGGGCTGACGCCGGCGAGGCCGCCCTTGATCTGGCTCTCCACGAAGGTGAGGGTCACGCCCGCGTCCCGCTGCTCCAGGCTCTCGCCGCAGCACATGATGGGGGTGATGCCCGCGCCCAGCAGGGCCTTGAGCTTCTCGTTGACCAGCTCGTCGCTCTCGGCGTGATAGGCCCGGCGCTCGCTGTGGCCGATGATGCAGTAGTCCACACCCAGGTCCGCCAGCATGGCGGCGGACACCTCGCCGGTGTACGCGCCCTTGTCATGGCTGGACACGTCCTGGGCGCCCACCTTCATCTGGCTGCCGGCGGTGGCCGCCTTCATGGCGGGGATCAGGGGGAAGGGCACGCACAGCGCGCTGTCCACACCCTCCGCCAGCTTCGCCTTGGGGGCCAGCTCCGCCCAGAAGCCGGGCACCTCGCTGGCCAGCTTGTTCATCTTCCAGTTGCCCGCGATCAGGGCGTTGCGATACTTTTTCTCCATAGCCCACACGCTCCTTACGCGTCCTGCAGCGCGGCCACGCCCGGCAGCTCCTTGCCTTCCAGGAACTCCAGGGAGGCGCCGCCGCCGGTGGAGATGTGGGTGATCTTGTCGGCGAAGCCCAGCTGCTCCACGGCCGCCGCGCTGTCGCCGCCGCCGATGATGCTCACGGCGCCGGAGCCGGCCACGGCACGGGCCACGGCGCGGGTGCCCTCGGCGAACTTATCGAACTCGAACACGCCCATGGGGCCGTTCCACACGATGGTGCCGGCGCCCTTGACGGCGGCGGCGAACGCCTCGCGGGTCTTCTCGCCGATGTCCAGGCCCTGCCAGCCGGCGGGGATGGAATCGGAGGGGACGGTCTTGCTCTCGGCGGCGGCGGCGAACTCCTTGGCCACCACCGTGTCCACGGGCAGCAGCAGCTCCACGCCCTTGGCCTTGGCGTCGGCGATCATCTTCTGGGCGAACTCGACCTTGTCCTCCTCCAGGAGGCTGTCGCCCACCTCATGGCCCTGGGCCTTGATGAAGGTGTAGGCCATGCCGCCGCCGATGATGATCTTGTCGGCCTTGGTGAGCAGGTTCTCGATGACGGCGATCTTGTCGGAGACCTTGGCGCCGCCCAGGATGGCCACGAAGGGACGGGCGGGGTCAGCCAGAGCCTTGCCCATGATGGACAGCTCTTTGCCGATCAGGAAGCCGGAGACGGCGGGCAGATAATCGGCCACGCCGACGGTGGAGGCGTGAGCACGGTGCACGGTGCCGAAAGCGTCGGAGACATACAGCTCCGCCATGTCGGCCATGGCCTTGGCCACGGCGGGATCGTTCTTGGTCTCACCCTTCTCGAAGCGGGTATTCTGCAGGAGCATGATCTGGCCGGGCTGCAGCGCGGCGGCCTTGGCCTTGGCGTCGGGGCCGATCACGTCGCTGGCCAGGATCACGGGCTTGCCCAGCAGCTGGCTCAGGCGCTCGGCCACGGGCTCCATGCGCAGCGCGTCCAGGGCCTTCTGCCACTTGGCCTCGGTGAGCTCGGCGGGGTCCTTGCCCTTCTCGGTCTGCTTCTTCACCCACTTGTCAAAGCTGGGCTCAGGCTTGCCCAGATGGGAGCAGGCGATGACGGCGGCGCCGTTGTCCAGCAGATACTGGATGGTGGGCAGAGCGGCGCGGATGCGCTTGTCGTCCTTGATCTCGCCGGTCTTCTTGTCCTGGGGGACGTTGAAGTCGCAACGCAGCAGGACCTTCTTGCCCTTCACGTCGACCTGGGTCACGTTTTTCTTGTTGTAGTTCATGATCCTATTTCCTCCATATTTCCATAGTATGGGTCTCAACTAATTTTCTCCCACGGCCATGATCCCCGTTTCCAACAGGCCCGGGAACCCCTGCTGCCGCAGGGCCTCATAGAGAACGATAGACGCGGAGC
Organism: uncultured Oscillospiraceae bacterium; assembly: GCA_947624065.1. Taxonomy (GTDB): domain Bacteria; phylum Bacillota; class Clostridia; order Oscillospirales; family Oscillospiraceae; genus CAJOIG01. The sequence goes on from CANQIO010000005.1 coordinate 29,311, forward strand.
TGGCCAGATTCAGGCTCCTGGCCCGGCTCTTCATGGGGATGCGGAGGCACCGGTCCCGGTACCGCTCCATGAGCGCCTCCGGCAGACCGGACGTCTCCCTGCCGAACATCAGGGCCGCGTCCGGACCGAAGGACGCCTCGGCATAGCTCCGGGGGGCCTTCGTGGACAGCAGCCACAGCTGCTCGTCCCCGTTCACCCGCAGGTACTCGTCCACGTTCTCGTACACATGCACATCCACCAGGTGCCAGTAGTCCAGCCCCGCCCGCTTTACGGCCGCGTCGGAGATGTCGAAGCCCAGGGGCTTGATCAGATGCAGGCTCGCGCCGGTGGCGGCGCAGGTGCGGGCGATGGCGCCGGTATTCTGGGGGATCTCGGGGGCATACAGGACGATGCTGTTCATACGGGAACGTCTCCCAAAAAAGCCTAGTTTTCCACTATCATTAACCTTCAATATTATATACCCTGGCCGTTTTTTTGCAAGGGGAAGTTTGGGCTTTTTTCATTTCTGTTGAAATTGTGGGAAAGAGTGGCTATAATGTCTTGTATACTTGGGAGGTGAGCCATATTGCACACTTTGTACATCGTGGTGCCGTGCTACAACGAGGCCGACTGTCTGCCCCAGACCGCGCCGTCCTTCCGGGAGGAGCTGGCCCGTCTGACAGACGCCGGGAAGGCCGGCCCGGCCAGCCGCATCCTGCTGGTGGACGACGGCTCCGTCGACGGCACCTGGGACCGCATCCGCTCGCTGCATGAGGCCGACCCCGTCTTTATCGGGCTGCGCCTGCATCCCAACCGCGGCCATCAGAACGCGGTGATGGCCGGTCTCATGGAGGCCAAAGACCGGGCCGATGTGACCATCAGCATCGACGCGGACCTGCAGGACGACATCCGCGCCATGGACGAGATGATGGACAAGAACGGGCAGGGCTTCCACATCGTCTGCGGCGTGCGCTCCAGCCGGGAGACAGACACCTTCCTCAAGCGCTTCACCGCCCAGAGCTACTACGCGCTGATGAACCTGTTCGGCGCAAAGCTCATCTATAACCACGCCGACTACCGGCTCATGGACCGGGCCGCGCTGGAGAAGCTGGCCCTTTACCATGACGACGATCCCTTCCTCCGGGGCCTGACCACTCGTCTGGGCTTTGACATCGCCACGGTGGGATACGCCCGGGCGCCCCGCGCCGTGGGCGAGAGCAAATACACCCTCAAGAAAATGGTGAAGCTGGCCGTCCGGGGCATGACCTGTGCCCGGTGCAGGCCCCAGGACACCCCCCGCCCCGCCGATCCCCATATCGCCGAGCGGCTCTTCTGACGGCCGCGCGGCCGCTAAAAACCCACTTTTCCGCTTCCGAAAATGGCTTTTCGGAGGCGGATTCTTTATTGTTTTTATTGACTAAAATAGCAAAGTGCCTGTCCGTCATCGTGCACAGTTTTTACAAACATGATTTTGGCACATTGACATTTGCCGGCGGACACTCTATTATCTATGCTAAACTCTTATTTTCATCTGGGGCCAAGGCCGCAGTGGAATAGAAAATCATTGGAAAGAGGTATGACAAATGAAACACACTGCCAAGAAGATGCTCTCCTTCGTGATCGTGCTGACTCTGGTCGTCTCCCTGTGCTCCGTTTTCGCGCTGGCTGACGAAGGCGACGCTTTCAAGATCGGCGGCACCGGCCCCCTGACCGGCGGCGCGGCCATTTACGGCCTGGCGGCCGAGCGCGGCGCCCAGATCGCCGTGGACGAGATCAACGCCGAGGGCGGCATCCAGTTCGAGCTGAAGTATGAGGACGACACCCACGACGCCGAGAAAGCCGTCAACGCCTACAATGCCCTGAAGGACTGGGGCATGCAGCTGTCCCTGGGCTCTGTCACCTCCGCTCCCGCCAACGCCACCTCCGCGGAGAACTTCAACGACCGCATCTTCGCCCTGACTCCCTCCGCCTCCGCTCCCACCGTCATCGACGGCAAGGACAACGTGTTCCAGATGTGCTTCCTGGACTATCCCACCCAGGGCGGCGCTTCCGCTCAGTACATCAGCAGCATGGGCCTTGCCGAGAAAGTCGGCATCATCTGGAAGAACGACGAGGACTACTCCACCGGTCTGCGCAACTCCTTCGTGGATACGGCCGCTGAGCTGGGCCTGGAGATCGTTGCTGAGACCACCTTTGCCGCCGGCAACGACACCGACTTCTCCGTGCAGCTGACCGAGATGCAGAACGCCGGGGCCGATCTGGTGTTCCTGCCCATGTACTACCAGCCCGCTTCCCTGATCCTGTCCCAGGCCGCCGCCATGGGCTATGCGCCCAAGTGGTTCGGTGTGGACGGCATGGACGGCATCCTGACCATGGAAGGCTTTGATCCCGCCATGGCCGAGGGCGTCATGCTGCTGACCCCCTTCAACGCCGACTCTGACGATCCTGCCACCAAGGCTTTCGTGGAGAAGTATCAGGAGCTCTACGACGAGACCCCCAACCAGTTCGCCGCCGACGCTTATGACTGCATCTACGCCTACAAGCAGGCCCTGGAGGCCGCCGGCGCTACCCCCGACATGACCAATGAGGAGCTGAACGACCTCATGATCGAGCAGTTCACCACCATGACCTTTGACGGCCTGACCGGCACCGGCATGACCTGGGACGCCAGCGGCGCGGTGAGCAAGGGCGCTCATGGCTGCGTCATCGAGAATGGCGTGTACGTCGGCCTTGACTGATCGATCCTGATTTATCCAACGCGGCCGGAGCAGAGGCTTTACGCTTCTGCTCCGGCTTTGCCGGATTTTTCCCCGCTTCCCCATCCCAGCCAAATGACCTCCAAGGGGGCAAAAATATGATGACTTTCCTCAACTACCTGCTCAGCGGCATCAGCCTGGGCAGTATCTACGCCATCATCGCCCTGGGCTACACCATGGTGTACGGCATCGCCAAGATGCTGAACTTCGCCCACGGCGACGTGATCATGGTGGGCGCGTACATATGCTTCTTCGCCGTATCCCGCTACCACATGCCGCCCGTCGTAGGCGTATTGGCCGCCATGGCGGTGTGCACGGTGCTGGGCATCGTGGTGGAGAGGCTTGCCTACAAGCCCCTGCGCGCGGCCCCCTCTCTGGCAGTGCTGATCACCGCCATCGGCGTCAGCTACTTCCTGCAAAACGGCGCGCAGCTGCTCTGGACGCCCAACCCCAAGGTATTCTCCTCCGTGGTAGGCACCGGCCGGCTGGCCCTGTTCGGCGGACAGCTCACCGTCTCCTACGTGACCATCACCACCATCGCCTCCTGCATCGTCATCATGATCGCCCTGACCTTGTTCACCGGCAGGACCAAGATGGGCAAGGCCATGCGGGCCTGCTCAGAGGACAAGGGCGCCGCCCAGCTCATGGGCATCAACGTCAACTCCACCATCTCCGTCACCTTCGCCATCGGCTCCGCGCTGGCGGCCGTCGCCGGCGTACTGCTTTGCTCGGCCTACCCCACCCTGGTGCCCACCACCGGCTCCATGCCCGGTATCAAGGCCTTCACCGCCGCCGTGTTCGGCGGCATCGGCTCTATCCCCGGCGCCTTCGTGGGCGGCCTGCTGCTGGGTGTGATCGAGATATTTGCCAAGGCCTATATCTCCACCCAGCTCTCCGACGCCGTCGTCTTCGCCGTACTGATCGTCGTCCTTCTTGTGAAGCCCGCCGGGCTTCTGGGCAAGAAGGTCAGCGAGAAAGTCTGAGGTGCGCCTATGAAGAACAAAACGCTGAACCGAAACGCCCGCAAGAACTTCGCCACCTACGGGCTCGTCATAGCGGCCTACGCCGTGCTGCAGACCATGACGGTCACCGGCTCCATCACTTCCTCCCTGAAGGGCATGCTGGTGCCCATCTGCGCCTACGTGATCATGGCCGTGTCCCTGAACCTGACGGTGGGCGTACTGGGCGAGCTGAGCCTGGGCCACGCCGGCTTTATGAGCGTGGGCGCCTTCACCGGCGTCACCGCTGCCATGGCCCTGCAGAACGTCGTCCCCTACCCCGCCCTGCGTCTGCTCATCGGCATCATGGTGGGCTCTGTTTTTGCCGCGGTTGCGGGCGTGCTCATCGGCATCCCGGTGCTGCGGCTCAAGGGCGACTACCTGGCCATCGTCACCCTGGCCTTCGGCGAGATCATCAAGAGCATCGTCAACAACCTCTATGTGGGCGTGGACGGGCACGGGCTGCATCTGAGCCTGCTGACCAACAAGCTCGCGCTGGCGGAGGGCGGCAAGATCATCATCAACGGCCCCATGGGCATCACCACCATCGAAAAGCTCTCCACCTTCACAGCGGGCTTTTTGCTGGTCATGCTCACGCTGTTCATCGTGTTCAATCTGGTCAACAGCCGCTCCGGCCGGGCCATCATGGCTATCCGCGACAACCGCATCGCCGCGGAGAGCGTTGGCGTCAACGTGGTGAAATACCGGCTCATGGCCTTCGTGACCTCCGCGGCCCTGGCGGGCGCGGCCGGCACCCTGTTCGCCATGAACTACTCCACCATCATCGCCAACAAGTTCGATTTCAACACATCCATCCTGGTGCTGGTGTTCGTGGTGCTGGGCGGCTTGGGCAATATGCTGGGCTCCATCATCGCCGCCGCGGCGCTGACCATCCTGCCGGAGGCTCTGCGCCAGTTCGCGGATTACCGCATGCTGATCTACGCCATCGTGCTGATCCTGGTCATGCTCATCACCAACAACCCCGTATTGAAGGGATATGTGGACATCGTCAAGGGCAAGCTGACGGGCCGCGCAAAAAAGACCGACGGCCCGGCCCCGGAAGGAGGCGCTGGAAATGGAAAATAAAGTCAAGCTGGTCCCTGTCCCCAGCCGCAGCGTCATCCCCGAGCGGGACATCGACAAGTCTCCTATTCTAGAGACCCACCACCTGGGCATCGACTTCGGCGGCCTGGTGGCGGTGGACGACTTCACCCTGACCATCGGCCGGACCGAGATCGCCGGCCTCATCGGCCCCAACGGCGCGGGCAAGACCACGGTGTTCAACCTGCTGACCAACGTCTACCAGCCCACCCGCGGCTCCATCCTGCTGGACGGCCGGGAGACCCGGGGCATGAAGACCAGCCAAGTCTGCAAGCTGGGCATCGCCCGCACCTTCCAGAACATCCGCCTGTTCAGCAACATGACCGTGACGGAGAACATCCTGGTAGGCCTGCACGACGAGATGAGCTACAACGTCCTGACCGGCCTGCTCCGCCTGCCCTCCTTCTACCGCAGCGAGCGCATCGCCCGGGAGCGGGCCATGGAGCTTTTGAGCATCTTCAACATGGAGGACATGGCCGACGACGAGGCCGGCTCCCTCCCCTACGGCGCCCAGCGTCGGCTGGAGATCCTCCGGGCCCTGGCCACCAACCCCAGCCTTCTGCTGCTGGACGAGCCGGCTGCGGGCATGAACCCCTCCGAGACGGAGGAACTGATGGAGAACATCCGCCGCATCCGGGATATGTTCCAGATCGCCGTTCTGCTCATCGAGCACGACATGAACCTGGTCATGGGCATCTGTGAGGGCATCTGCGTGCTCAACTACGGCAAGGTCATCGCCAAGGGCAGCCCGGACGACATCAAAAACGACCCCGTGGTCATCGAGGCCTACCTGGGCAAGAAGGGGGCGAAATAATGCTGACCGTTGAGAACATCCATGTCTATTATGGTGCCATCCACGCCATCAAGGGCATCTCCTTCGAGGTGAACGAGGGCGAGATCGTGGCGCTGATCGGCGCCAACGGCGCCGGCAAGTCCACCACCCTCAAGACCGTCTCCGGCATCATGCACCCCCGGAGCGGCAAGATCTCCTTCCTGGGCGAGGACATCACCCACACCGACGGCTACAAGCTGCCCGCCAAGGGTCTGGCCCAGGTGCCTGAGGGTCGGCGCATCTTCCTGCAGATGACCGTCATGGAGAACCTGGAGATGGGCGCATATGTCCAGAAAAAGCCGCCTCAGTCCGATTTTGAGAACGTCTTTGAGCACTTCCCCCGCCTCAAGGAGCGCCGCAGCCAGATCGCCGGCACGCTCTCCGGCGGCGAGCAGCAGATGCTGGCCATGGGCCGGGCGCTGATGAGCCGGCCCAAGCTGCTGATGCTGGATGAGCCCTCCATGGGCCTGGCGCCCATCCTGGTGGAGGAGATCTTCAAGATCATCCAGGAGTTCCACGCCACCGGCACTACCATCCTGCTGGTGGAGCAGAACGCGGAAATGGCCCTGCAGATTGCCGACCGGGCCTATGTGCTGGAGTCCGGGACCATCGCCCTCTCCGGCACCGGCAGGGAGCTGGCCGAGAGCGACGAGATCAAAAAGGCGTACCTGGGCGGCTGACGTCAGAAGCGCACAAAAAACGGCGCATGGAGATCGCTCCATGCGCCGTTTTATTTTGTCTATATCAGGCCAGGAGGGCCTTGTCGCTCTGGATGCTGCTGCCGGACAGCTCCGCGAACTTGTCCAGCAGGTCCTTCATGGTCAGGCGCTTCTTCTCCTCCCCGGCCACGTCGAAGATGATCTTCCCCTCGTTCATCATGATCAGCCGGTTGCCGTGGGCGATGGCGTCCTTCATGTTGTGGGTGACCATGAACGCGGTCAGGTGGTTCTCCCGGATGATGGTGTCGGTGGTATTGAGCACCTTCTCCGCCGTCTTGGGGTCCAGGGCCGCCGTGTGCTCGTCCAGCAGCAGCAGCTTGGGCTTTTGCAGCGTGGCCATCAGCAGCGTCAGCGCCTGGCGCTGGCCGCCGGACAGCAGTCCCACCTTGGCGGTCATCCGGTCCTCCAGGCCCAGATCCAGGGTCTTGAGCTGCTCCCGGTACTGCTCCATCTCCTTCTTGGTGATGCCCGGCCGCAGGGTGCGTGCCGCGCCGCGCCGTTTGGCCAGCGCCAGGTTCTCCTGGATCTGCATGGTGGCGGCGGTGCCGGTCATGGGGTCCTGGAACACCCGCCCCAGGAACCTGGCCCGCTTGTGCTCGGGCAGATTCGTCACGTCCTGGCCGTCGATAACGATGGAGCCGGCGTCGATGGGCCACACGCCGGCGATGGCGTTGAGCACCGTGGACTTGCCCGCGCCGTTGGAGCCGATGACGGTGACGAAGTCCCCCTCGTTCAGCGTCAGGTCGATCCCGTTGAGGGCGCGCTTTTCGTTCACCGTGCCGGGGTTGAAGGTCTTATAGACGTTTCGCAGCTCAAGCATCGGCCCGCACCCCCTTTTTGGCCTTGGTGAAATACTTTCCCTTCCAGTAGGGCACCGACAGGAAGATCGCCACGATCACGGCGGAGATGAGCTTGAGGTAGTTGGCGTTGATGTTGCTCAGGCTGATGACCGCCTGGATGACCACGTAATAGATCACCGCGCCCAGGGACACCGCCAGCAGCTTCAGCGCGAAGTTCCGAAAGATCCTGGAGAACAGCGCCTCGCCGATGATGACGGCGGCCAGGCCGATAACGATGGCGCCCTTGCCCATGCTGGAGTCGGCGAAGCTCTGGTACTGGGCCAGCAGCGAACCGGACAGGGCCACCAGGCCGTTGGAGATCATCAGACCCAGCACCGTGGTTACGCTGGTGTTGATGCCCTGGGCCCGGGCCATGTGGGAGTTGGCGCCGGTGGCACGCAGGGAGCTTCCTAGCTCCGTGCCGAAAAACCAGTACAAAATGGCGATGACGCCCAGCGTGAACAGACCCACGATGAAGATCGGGTGGCGGAAGAAAGGCCGCTTGCCACTTGCCACGTCCTGCACGAACCGCAGAGAGACCCAGAGCTTATCCAGGTTTTCCGGGTTGATGACGTTGATGGCCACGTTCGCTTTCATGCCCATGATGGCCAGGTTCACGCTCCACAGCCCCAGCTGGGTCAGGATGCCCGCCAGGATGGCGGGGATGCCGCAGAAGGTGTGCAGCAGGCCGGTGGCCAAGCCGGACAGCAGCCCCACTCCAAAGGCCGCCAGCAGCGCCACAGGGACCGACACGCCGGAGGCGAACAGGACCACGAACGTGGCGCCGCCGGTGCAGAACGAGCCGTCCACCGTCAGATCGGCCAGATCCAGGATCTTGAAGGTGATGTAAACGCCGATCGCCATGATGCCCCAGATCAGGCCCTGGGAGACGGCGCCCGGCAGGGCGTTGAGAAAGCCACCCATAGACAGTCCTCCTAACATGAAACGCGCTTTGCGCCAGTGCATAGTTAAAATAATTATAGCAAAAAACAGCGGATAAGGGAAGTCCCTTTTCCGCTGTTTTTGCGATTTCCAGTTTCTTTGCGCCTTACTCGGCGGCCTCCTCGGCGGGAGCCTCCTCGATGACGACGGCCTCATAGCCCTCGGGAGCCTCGATGCCCAGGTCGGCGCAGATGGCCTCGTTGTACTTGGGGGTGAAGGTGGCGGCATAGCCGATGGGGGTCTCGGCGATGTCGGCCTTGCCAGTCAGGATGTCGGCGGCCATCACGCCGGTGGCGTAGCCCAGGTCATAGTAGCTGATGGACAGGGTGGCCACGCCGCAGCCCTTGCAGATGCCTTCTTCGCCGCAGAACACGGGGGTATTGCCGCGGCAGATGTTGTCGATGATGCCGGTGTTGGAGGCGGCGGTGTTGTCGGTGGGGACGTAGAGCACGTCGGACTCGTCCGCGGCGGTCTGGCACACAGCTGCCATATCGTTGGAGTCAGCGAAGGGATACTGGGTGCAGATGTAGCCCATCTCCTCCAGGTAGCCCTGGACGGTGTCCACCTGGTACTGGCTGTTGGGCTCGTTGGAGCAGTACAGCAGACCCACGGTCTCGGCGTCGGGATACCACTCCTGGATCATAGCGGCCTGCTCGTCCAGAGGCGCCAGATCGGAGGTGCCGGACACGTTGGTGCCCACGGTGCCGGTAAAGTCCTCGATGCCCAGAGCCACGCCGTACTCGGTGACGGAGGTGCCCAGCACGGGGATGTCGGCGGTGGCGGTGGCGGCGGCCTGCAGGGCCGGGGTGGCATTGGCCATGATCAGGTCCACGCCCTCGGACACGAAAGCGTTGGCGATGGTGGCGCAGGTGGCGGGGTCATTGGCGGCGTTCTGCTCGTCGAACTCCACCTGGCCGGGCAGCAGCTCCTCCAGAGCGTCCTTAAAGCCCTGGGTAGCGGCGTCCAGCGCCTCGTGGGGCACCAACTGGCAGATACCTACCAGATAGGTCTCTTCGCCGCCGGCAAAGGCGGTCACGGACAGCGCCAGGACCATGACCAGCGCCAGAACGATCGCGATCATCTTTTTCATTGTAAGGATTCCTTTCTGTTTTGTGATTTAAAGATTTGTAGAAAGAAATGACGTCTTGTATATATTATTACTTTAAATGGATGATGTCAATGTGCAGTTTCCCCAAAAACCGCACATTGACATCAAAATCGTTAATACATTATTGCTTGCCCGTCTGGCAAGCTGATATCACTTCAGGATGACCTTCCGGTAGCTCTTCTTGCCCCGGCGCAGGAGCACGCCCTCCCGGAGCTTTTCGGCGGGCACGGCCAGGAACAGATCCGTGACCTTCTCCCCGTCCAGGGTCACGCCGCCCTGGGCGATGTTCTGCCGGGCCTCGGAATTGGACTTCACCAGTCCCGCCTTCACCAGCAGGTTCTTGATGTCCACCGCGCCGTCGGTGAGGTCGGCCTCGGAGATCTCGGTGACGGGCACATCCTCCCCCGAGCCGGCGCCGAACAGCGCCCGGGCCGCGGTCTGGGCCTTTTCGGCCTCGGCTTCGCCGTGGACCATCTTGGTCAGCTCATAGGCCAGGATCTCCTTGGCCTGGTTGATCTTCTGGTCGCGCCAGGTGTCCATCTCCTCGATCTCTGCCATAGGCAGGAAAGTGAGCATGCGGATGCACTTCATCACGTCCGCGTCGCCCACGTTGCGCCAGTACTGGTAGAAGTCATAGGGGCTGGTCTTGTTGGGATCCAGCCACACGGCGTTGCCGGCGGTCTTGCCCATCTTGTTGCCGTTGGAGTCGGTGAGCAGCGTCACGGTCATGGCGTAGGCGTCCTTGCCCAGCTTGCGGCGGATCAGCTCCGTGCCGCCCAGCATGTTGCTCCACTGGTCGTTGCCGCCGAACTGCATGTTGCAGCCCAGGGTCTGGAACATGTGGTAGAAGTCATAGGACTGCATGATCATGTAGTTGAACTCCAGGAAGCTGAGACCCCGCTCCATGCGCTGCTTGTAGCACTCGGCCCGGAGCATGTTGTTCACGGAGAAGCAGGCGCCCACCTCCCGCAGCAGGTCCACATAGTTCAGATTCAGCAGCCAGTCGGCGTTGTTGACCATCAGCGCCTGGCCGGGGCCCTCGCCGAAGTCGATGAAATTGGACATCTGGCGTCTGAAGCACTCGGCGTTGTAGTCGATGGCCTCCCTGGTGAGCATCTTGCGCATGTCGGTCCGGCCGGAGGGGTCGCCGATCATGGTGGTGCCGCCGCCGATGAGGGCGATGGGCTTGTTGCCCGCCTGCTGCAGCCGCTTCATGAACGTCAGAGTCACGAAGTGGCCGGCGGTCAGGCTGTCCGCCGTGCAGTCAAAGCCGATATAGAAGGTGGCCTTGCCGTTGTTGATCAGGTTCTTGATCTCGTCCTCGTCCGTCACCTGTGCCACCAGGCCGCGGGCCACCAATTCGTCATACAGTGTCATTTTCCGCTCTCCTCAATGCTGTTTTTCTTTCCACGCATCCGCCGCGGCAAGCTGTTCCTCGGCGGACGCGGTGGTGATGTCCGTGATGTTGTCCCCGCCGATGAGCCGGGCGATCTCCCGGCGGCGGCCGGGCCGGTCCAGCTCTGTGACGGTGGTATAGGTGCGGCCGCCCCGCTCGGATTTCTCGATGAGGTACTGGCTGTCCGCCATAGCCGCGATCTGCGCAAGGTGGCTGACGCACAGCACCTGCCGGTATCGGCCGGTGAGGGCCAGCTTTTCGCCGACCCGGCTGGCCGCCACTCCGGACACGCCGGTGTCGATCTCGTCGAACACCGCCGTGGGCACCGGGTCGTTCTGGCCAAACACGGTCTTCAGCCCCAGCATGATCCGGCTCAGCTCGCCGCCGGAGGCGATCTTGCTGATCCGGCCGGGTGCCTCGCCGGCGTTGGCGCTCATGAGAAAGCGCACCTCGTCCGCGCCCTTCGGCCCGAAGCCCGGACTGCCGCCCATGGGCTCCACCTCCGTCACGAACCGCACCGATGGCATGCTGAGCTCCCGCAGCTCCCGCTCTACCCGCTCCGCCAGGGCCTGTCCCGCCCGTTCACGGACCTGGGTGAGCTCCTTCGCGGCGGCGCGGCAGCGCTTCGTCAGCGCCTCCCGCTTCTCATAGAGCCGCTCCAGGGCCTCGTCGCCGTATTCGATCTCCGCCAGACGCGCGGAGGATTCCTCATACAGCGCGAGCAGCGCCGCCTCGTCCGCGGCGGCGAACTTCTTCTCCAGCCGGCGCAGCTGCACCAGCCGCCCCTCCACCCGGTCGAATTCCTCTGGGGAGAAGTCCAGGCTGTCCCCCACGTCCCGCACCAGCTCCGCCGCGTCCTGCAGCAGGGCCGCCGCCTCCGCCAGGGTGTCGTCCGCCTGGGCCAGCTGGGCGCTCCAGCCCCTGGCCCGGCTGAGCCAGCCTCTGGCCTGGCCGGCCAGCTCCAGGGCCGAGCCCTCGTCGCCATACAGCGCCCCATAGGCCCCCTCGGCGGCTTCCCGGAGCTTTTCAGAATTGCGCAGCAGCTCAGACCGCTCCTCCAGCTGGGCCTCCTCGCCGGCCTTCAGCTGGGCCTTTTCCAGCTCCTGCACCCGATAGGACAGGCTCTCCGCCAGCCGGCGGCGGGTGTCGTCGTCCAGACTCAGCCGCTGGATCTCCCGCTCATTGGCGGCGTACTCGTCATAGGCAGCCCGATAGCGCTCCATCGCCTCGCCGTTCCCGGCAAAGGCGTCCAGATAATCCAAATGCCGCCCCTCGTCCAGCAGCTGGCGGCCGTCGTTCTGGCCGTGGATGTCCACCAGCAGCGCTCCCAGCGCCCGCAGCTGAGCCACGGTCACCGGCACGCCGTTGACACGGCAGGCGCCCTTGCCGTCGGCGGACACGGTCCGCTGCACGATCAAGACGCCGTCCTCCGGCTCCACACCGTTGGCCTGGCACCAGGCGCCGGCGCCTTCTGCGTCGAATTCCGCCGCCGCCAGGCAGCGCTCCGCCCCGGAGCGCACCAGCTCCCGGCTGGTCCGCCCGCCGGTGACAGCGTACAGCGCGTCGATGATGATGGACTTGCCCGCGCCGGTCTCGCCGGTCAGCACGTTCAGACCCGGGCGAAACTCCACGTCGGCCCGCTCCACCACCGCGATATTTTCGATGTGGAGACTTCTGAGCATGGCCTTACCTCTTATAGGCCCGGCGCAGCTGGGCGCACAGCCGCTCGGCGGCAGCCGCGTTGCGCATCACGATGATGGCGGTGTCATCCCCCGCCACGGAGCCCAGGATGGAGTCCTCCCCCATGGCATCGATGGAGCTGCACACGGCGCTGGCAAGGCCCGGCAGGGTCTTTACGACGACGGTATGCAGGGCATGATCGAAGCCCACACAGCCCTCCCGGAAGATTTCCTCCAGCCGCCGGGCGGACTCGCTGGCCTCGTTCTGGTCGGCCTGGGCATAGCGGTATCGGCCGTCGGGGCCGATCTCCTTCACCAGGCGCAGCTCCTTGATATCGCGGGAGACAGTGGCCTGGGTGCTCTTCACGCCCCTGGCCAGGAGCGCCTCCAGCATCTGGCCCTGGGTCTCGATGCTCTGCTCGCCGATGATGTCCAGGATCACGCTCTGTCTCGATGTTTTCATGCTCTCTCCCCCAGCTTTTCAAATGCCGTCTCATAAAAGCTCCTGGTCCCCAGATGGGCCATGAGCAGCTTATAACGCGATTTGGTGACGATGAGCTCGTCCCCGTCATAGAGGTCTGTCAGGCCCCGGCCGTCCACGCTCAGCACGCAACGGCGCCCCTCGCCCACATCCGCCGGGATGATGGCCACGTTCCTCTCCGGGCTCAGCACGAAGGACCGGGCCGCCAGCATATGGGCGCAGATGGGCGTCATCACGATGGCCTCCGCGCCCGGCTCCACCAGGGGGCCGCCCGCCGCCATAGAATAAGCGGTGGAGCCGGTGGGCGTCGCCAGGATCACCCCGTCGCCGGAGAAGGACAAAATGCGGTTGCCGTCTCCCAAAACGGTCAGATGCACGCTCTGCACGATGCCGGAGATGACCGCGTCGTTGAGGGCCGTGTCGAAGAACACCCGCTTCCCGTTCCGCATGACCTCCACGTCCAGCATCATCCGGGGCGTCAGATCATACTCCCCCGCGGCGGCGTTCACCAGCAGCTGCATGCTGCTCTCATCCAGCTCCGCAAGAAAGCCCGTGTGTCCCAGGTTCACTCCCACCAGGGGCGTTCCGTGGACCATCACCTGCGGCGCGATGCGCAGGATGGTCCCGTCGCCGCCCAGGGTCACCAGCAGATCCGCGCCCTCCAGCGCCCGCTCCAGCGGCAGCGTCTCAAAGCCGGGCGGGTCATAGTCCTCCCCGCACACGGGACTCACCGCCACGGCAAAGCCCGCCCGCTCCAGCATGGCCTTCGCCTGGGCGGTGCGGGAAAACCCCTCGTCCCGCTGGACATTGGGGCACAGCACGACTTTTTTCATTCCCGGGCTCCTCCATCCAACGCCTCGTGGGACCGGCTGACGATGCCGGCGCAGTCGATGGCAGCGCCGCCGCCCTCCAGGCCCAGCCAGGCCAGATACTCGATGTTCCCCTCCGGGCCCCGCACCGGCGAATAGGTCATCCCCTTCACCGCGAAGCCCATCTCCGCCGCCTGCTCCAGGAACCCCTCCAGCACCTCCCGGTGCACCGCCGGGTCCCGGACCACGCCTTTTTTGCCCACCTTTTCCTTGCCCGCCTCGAACTGGGGCTTGACCAGGCACACCGCCTGTCCCGCCGGGGCCAGCAGGCCCTTGACCGCCGGCAGCACCAGCCGCAGGGAGATGAAGGACATGTCCATCACCGCCAGGTCCATGGCCGCCGGGAACATATCCGGCGTCAGGCTCCGGGCGTTGGTCCGCTCCATCACCGTCACCCGCTCGTCGGTCCGCAGGCTCCAGGCCAGCTGCCCGTAGCCCACGTCCACCGCGTACACATGCGCCGCGCCCCGCTGCAGCAAGCAGTCGGTGAAGCCGCCCGTAGACGCGCCGCAGTCCACGCACACCCACCCCGCCGGGTCGATGGCGAAGGTGTCCAGCGCTTTTTCCAGCTTCAGCCCGCCCCGGCTGACATAGGCCAGCTTCTCGCCCCGGACCTGGATGTCGGCGCTGTCCGCCACAGGGGCGCCGGGCTTCGTCTGCTTCTCCCCGTCCACATAGACGCTTCCCGCCATGATGAGGGCCTTGGCCCGCTCCCGGCTGGACGCCAGGCCCAGGTCGAATACCCGCTGGTCAAGTCTTGACTTCTGCATGCAGCATCTCCAGGACGGCGTCCCGCAGGGAGCCGTTATCCAATCCCATTTTCTCCCGCAGCTTCCAGGGCTCCCCATGGGGCAGCACCCCGTCGCCCAGGTTCACCAGCCGGCTCGCCCGCAGCGCGATGCCCGCCTGCTCCGCCGCGGCAAGCAGCTTTTCCCCCACGCATCCGGCGGCGCACGCCTCCTCCGCCACCAGCAGCGCGCCGGTCCGGCGGACCGAATCCAGCACCGGCGTCGGGTCCAGGGGCGAGAGCACGTTCAGCTTGATGACCTCCGGCTCGATATCTCTGTCCCGGAGCATCCTGGCGGCCATCATGGCCTCGTGGATCTCCGTGCCGTAGGAGACGATGGTGACGTCGTCGCCGTGAAAATACACCGTTTTGGCGGCCGCATCGGAGGTGTCGCTGCCCGCGAAGTCCTCGCCGCCGCGGGGATAGCGCACCGCCACGGGGCCGGTATCCTCCAGCACCGCCTTTCGCAGCATGCTCCGCAGCTCAGCGAAGTTGGCCGGGGCGTAGATCTTCATGCCCGGCACGCTGGAGAGGTAGGCCACGTCGAAGCTGCCCTGGTGGGTCACGCCGTCCCGGCCCACGATGCCGGCCCGGTCCACGGCGAACACCACGTGCAGCCCCATCAGGGCCACGTCGTGGATCAGCATGTCATAGCCCCGCTGCAGGAACGTGGAGTACACCGCGAACACCGGCTTCAACCCCTGCGAGGCCATGCCCGCGGCCATGGCGCAGGCGTGCTCCTCGGCGATGCCCACGTCGAAGAACCGCTCCGGATAGGCCTTCTGGAACTGCTGCAGGCCCGTTCCCTCCTTCATGGCCGCCGTGATGGCCACTACTTTGGGGTCCTCCCCCGCCAGCTCCGTCAGCGCCCGGCCGAAGGCGGAAGAGAAGTCCTCCCCGCCGCCCAGCGGCTCGCCGCTCTCCGGGTCAAAGGCGCCCACGCCATGGTAGGCCTCCGGGGCCTTCTCGGCGGGCGCGTAGCCCTTCCCCTTTTGGGTGATCACATGCACCAGCACCGGCGCCCGGTATTCCTTGGCCCAGCGGATGGCATTCTCCATCTTGCGGATGTCGTGGCCGTTGATGGGGCCGATGTACTCAAAGCCCAGATCGTCGAAGATGTTCTCGGTGATGATCCGCTCCTTCAGCCACTGCTTCATCCGGGCCAGCTCCCCGCTCAGCCAAGGGATGTGGGGCATGATGGAGCTGCGGTACCACTTTTTGAAGCGGATATACTCCACCCTCGTCCGCATCCGGCCCAGCATCTCCGCCAGGCCGCCCACGCTCTCGTCGATGCTCATGCCGTTGTCGTTGAGCACCACCACCAGCGGCTCGCCGCTGCGTCCGGCGTCGGACAGTCCCTCGAAGGCCATGCCTCCGTTGAGGGCCCCGTCGCCGATCAGCGCCACCACGTCATAGTCCTCCCCCAGCGCCGTCCGGGCCCGGGCCATGCCCAGCGCCACGGAGACGGAATTGGAGGCGTGGCCGGCGATGAAAGCGTCATGCGCGCTCTCATCCGGGCGCGGGAAGCCCGCCATGCCGCCCAGGTCCCGGAAATCCGAAAAGTCCCGCCGGCCGGTGAGCAGCTTGTGGGTATAGCACTGATGGCCCACATCGAACACCAGCTTATCCCTCGGCGTATCGTACACCCTGTGCAGGGCCACGGTCAGCTCCACCGCCCCCAGGTTGGAGGCCAGATGTCCGCCATGGGCGGCCAGCGCGTCGATGAGGACCTGTCTGATCTCCTGACACAGCTGCCCCAGCGCCTCCGGCGGGAGGGCCTTCACATCCGCGGGAGAATGTATATTATCCAATAAACCCATATCGGCTCCAAGATCCATTGTGGTCAAAAAAGTCTTTCACATGTTTTTTCATCATAACAAAATACACCTTGAATTTCAAGGTGTATTTTGCATATTTCCAAATTGTAATGAATAAAACCGTTCTGTTCCTTCTCAGGCGTCCCGCGGCGGCTGACCGCTGCCGTACATCTCGGTATAGGTGATCATGCCGTAGCGTCCATTGTGGCTGGACTCGGACACGGTCCTGCCGAAGCGGGTCACATGCTCCCCGCCCCGGACCCGGCCCTGGGCGTCGCTGTCCGCCGGCGTCTCGAAGTAATACCATCCGCCGAGCCAGGAGCTGGTGGCGTCGAACCGGCCGGTCCCCTCGCTGAAATGGCCCGTGCTGGCGGGCACATAATGGACGCCGGTCACCATGACGCCGTTCTCATCCATATAATACCAGATGCCCCGGGCGCTCATGAGCCAAGTGCTCTTGAGCGGCGCGCCGTCACGGTAGTAGTACCACGCCGTGCCTTCACTCACCCAGCCGCTCTTTTCGCCCGGCTGAGCCTGTACCGGGGGCTGGCCGTAGCCGTATTGCTCGGTATAGGTGACCATGCCATAGCGGCCGTTGTGGCTGGACTCGGACAGGGTGCGGCCAAACTGGGTGGTATGCCAGCCGCCCCGGACCCGGCCCTGGGCGTCGCTGTCCGCCGGCGTCTCGAAATAATACCATCCGCCCGGCCAGACAGTGCCGGTCTCATACGCGCCGATCCTCTCGTTATAGTTGCCTCTGGACGCGGGGACATAGTTGACGCCCGTGACCATCACGCCGTCGGCGTCCATGTAATACCAGATGCCACGGGCGCTCATCAGCCACGTGCTCCGGACGGGCTGGCCATTGACATAGTAATACCATTTATCGTTCTGCTTCACCCACTCATTGGTGGTCGTCGGGCTCGGCGGGGTCGTCGGATCGGTCGGGTCCGTCGGCTCGGTCGGGACCTCCGGACCGGTGTAGATCACGAAGGAGTACCCGCCATTTCGGGCAAAGGTCTGGGCCGTGGAGCCGTCATAGCCGCTGATCACCGTCCCCGCCGGCAGGGTATTGTCCCCGATGACGCAGCTCCGCCCCAGGACGGTCACCCGGCGCAGGCTCCCCTCCGCCGGAAGCGCGTGGGCGCCGATATTGGTGACGCTGGGCGGCAGCGTCAGCTCCGCCAGGGCGGAGCAGTCGGAAAAGGCCCACTCTCCCAGGGTGGCGACGCCGTTGGCGATGTACACGCTCGTCAGCCCGGAGCAGGCCCAGAAGGCGTCCCGGCCGATGGTCCGCACCGATCCAGCCACCCGCAGGGACTTCATGCTGGGGATGTTGCAGAAGGCCAGATCGCCGATGCTCGTCACGGAGTTGGGGATCACGGCCGCGGTCA
Source organism: uncultured Oscillospiraceae bacterium (assembly GCA_947624065.1). GTDB lineage: Bacteria > Bacillota > Clostridia > Oscillospirales > Oscillospiraceae > CAJOIG01. Next base: position 47,008 of record CANQIO010000005.1, read on the forward strand.
GGCCCGTGTTGGCAAAGGCGCTCTCCCCGATGGAGGTGACGGAGCTGGGGATGGTCACGCCCGTCAGGGCGGAGCAGTCGGCGAACGCATACCCGCCGATGGTCTTCACCGCGCTGGGGATGGTCACGCTGCCGCCGCGGCCCTGGTACTGCACCAGCGTGCCGTTGACGATCAGAAAGTCGCCCTGGCTCTTGGCCCAGGGGGTGTTGGAGAAGGACTGGATGCCCATCCGCGTATTGCCGCCGGCAAAGGTCACGGAGGCTAGGCTGGTGCAGTCGGCGAACGCCCAGTCCCCCACCTCGGCAAGACCGGCGGGGATGGTCACGCTCTTCAGCGACACACAGCCCTGGAAAGCGCTGGGCCCCAGCGTCGCCAGCCGGGACGGCAGCTTCACGGACGCGAGCGACGCGCAGCCGTCAAAGGCGCTGCCGTTGATCCTCGTCACAGAGTCGGGAATGGTCACCGACTGCAGCGCGGAGCAGCCGGCGAACGCCCGCAGACTCACCAGATCCAGCCCCGTGGAGAGCGTCACGCTCCGCATGCCGGTGCAGAAGGCAAAGGCGTCGTTGCCGAGGCTGGTGACCGTGTTGGGCAGGGCCAGCGACGCGATGGACGAGCACTGGTAGAAAGCTCGCGCGCCGATGTCGGTCAGCTGGGCCGGCAGCGCCAGCTCCTGCAGGGAGGTGCAGCCCTCGAAGGCGGCGGCGCCGATGCGAGTGACCGTCCCCGGGATGGAGACGGTGCGCAGGCTCGCGCATTCATAGAAGGCGTTGCGGCCAACAGAGGTGACGCCGCTGCCGATGGTCACGCTGGTAACAGAACGGCCGTACCAGGGGGCCCAGGAGCCATTGCCCGCATAGTCGAACATGTCCCCGGTGCCGGTGATGGTCAGTTCGGAGCCCACCAGCTGCCAGGTCACATTCGCGCCGCAGGAGCCGTTCGTCACGCTGGCCGGCGGCGTCTCCTCAGGGGAGATCTCCACCGCGGGCTCAGGCAGTTCCTCGTGCTCCAATTCCCCGGGGAGCGTGTCCTGGGGGTCCGGCTCATCCACAGGCTCGGCGGTATCCGCTTCTTCCGCCTGGATATCCGCGCTCACGGCGGGCGCGGGCAGGGCTTCTTCCGCCGGTCCCTCCGGCGCGGCCTCCGCATAGGCGGGCAGGCACAGTCCCGCCGCCAGCAGCGCCGCCAGCAGCAGCGAAACGATGCGTCTTGTCATGGGTCCTCCTTTCCCGGTCTGCTCACGCCGTGCGTCCGGCCAGCTTCTCGGTCATCTCCCGCAGAAACTCCGTATCGTCAAAGGCGTCCAGCAGCCGATAGGCGTCGTGGGTATATTCCTCCGTCATCTGCTGGCACTTCTCCGCCCCCAGCAGGGCACAGAAGCCGTCCCCGTCCAGCACGTCGTCCCGGCACTGGAACGCCATGCCCAGCGCCGCGCCGAAATCCCGGGCGGCCGACACGGTCTGTTCGTCGGCGCCGGCCGCCGCCGCTCCCATGGCGCAGGCCGCGGCGATGAGCGCGGCGGTCTTGCACACGTCGGTAGCCGTCAATTCCTCCGCGGAGGCAGGTCCCTCCTGCAGGTCCATGAATTGGCCCCCGCAGATGCCGCCGGTCCCGGCGGCGGCGCTGAGGATGCGGCAGCAGCGGAACCGGTCCGCCTCCTCCACCGGCGCGTCGCAGATGGCCGCGAAGGCCTCCGCCTGCAGGCAGTCCCCCGCCAGCACGGCGGTCGCCTCGCCGAACTTCACATGATTGGACGGCTGGCCCCGGCGCTCATCGTCATCGTCCATGCAGGGCAGATCGTCATGGATCAGGCTGTAGGTGTGCAGCAGCTCCACCGCGCAGGCGATGGGCAGCGCGTCCTCCGGCTCCAGCCCGCAGATGCGGGCGAACTCCATGCACAGCACGGGCCGCACCCGTTTGCCGCCGGCGCCCAGGGTATAGGCCATCGCCTGGCGCAGCCCGTCCGCCCCGTCCCCGGCGGGGACAAACCGTCCCGCCAGCCACAGGTCCGCCATCGTCTTATAGCGCTCATATCTCTCCATCGTGTTCATCGGCTCTCTCCTCTCATTCAAAGGGCAGCTCTTCCGGCTCGCCGTCAGGTCCCTTGCGCAGCTGGACCACCTTCTGCTCCGCCTGGGTCAGCTGCTTCTCGCAGGAGCGGATCAGCCCCGTGCCCTCTTCAAACAGGCCCAGGCTCTCCGCCAGCGGCGCGTCCCCCCGCTCCAGCAGCTGGACGATCTGCTCCAGCCGCTCCAGCGACTGCTCAAAGCTCGGTTCTTTCTTCGCCATGATGTACCTCCTCCACGATACAGCCCAATCGTCCCTCTCCCAGGCGCACGCCGATCCGGTCGCCGGGAGAGGCGTCCTCCGCCCGGCGCAGCGGCGCGCCCGCCTTTTCCGCGATGGCATAGCCTCTGCCCAATACCTTCAAAGGACTCAGCGCGTCCAGCTTAGCCGCCAGGGTCGCATAGGCCCGCCGTTTTTCGCCCACGACCCGCTCTCCCGCCGCCGCGAGCCTCGAGCGGGAATAGTCCAGCGCCATGGCCTTGGTCCCCAGGTAGACCTCCGGGTCCGTCAGCACCGGGCGCTTTCCCAGCTGCTCCAGCTTCCGCCGCAGCGTGTCCAGCCGCCCGCTCAGGGCCTGTCCCAGCCGGGCGTCCTGCTGCCGCAGCCAGGCCAGCAGCTCGTCCACCTCCGGCCCGGCGATCTCCGCGGCGTTGGAGGGCGTGGCCGCCCGCCGGTCCGCCACATAGTCGGCGATGGTCACATCCGGCTCATGGCCCACGGCGGAGATGACCGGGATCTCGGAATCATAGATGGCCCGGGCCACCCGCTCGTCGTTAAAGGCCCACAGGTCCTCCATGGACCCGCCGCCCCGGCCGGTGATGATCAGGTCCGCCACCTGATACCGGTTGGCGTAGCGGATCGCGCCCACGATCTCCGGCGGCGCCTCCGTGCCCTGAACGCGCACCGGCAGCACCAGGATCTTCGCCAGGGGCCAGCGCCGTCCCAGCACCCGGATCACGTCGTGCACCGCCGCGCCGGCGCCGCTGGTGATCACCGCCACCCGGCCCGGATAGGGCGGCAGCGGCTTTTTGTGGGCCGGATCGAAAAGGCCCTCCGCCGCCAGCTTCGCCTTCAGCTGCTCGAAGGCCACCTGCAGATCTCCGATGCCGTCGGGGACCATGCCCGTCACATAGACCTGGTAGGCCCCGTCCCGGGGAAACACGCTGACCCGGCCCGTCACCGTCACGCCCATGCCGCTCTCCGGCCGGAACCGGAGCCGCTCGGCGCTGGAGCGGAACATCACGCACCGCACGCTGCTCTCCGCGTCCTTCAGGGTGAAGTAGTGATGGCCGGACGGGTAGATCTTATAGTTGGACAGCTCTCCCTTCACCGCCACCCGGGCCAGCATCGGGTCCGCCTCCAGCAGGGCCTTGACCCGGCTGTTCAGGGCCGTGACGGTGAAAACGGTCTCATTCATCCTTATCCTCCGGGGACGCGTCCAACGCGCTCTCCTGCGGGGCAGGCGCGTCGGCGTGGGACACTTCGCCCCGATAGAACCCGCCCAGGACCCCGTTGATGAAGGCCACCACCTCGGCGTCCTCATAGCCCTTGGCCAGCTCCACCGCCTCGTCCATGGACGCCGCGTCCGGCACCTCGGGCATGTACAGGATCTCATACATGGCCTGGCGCAGGATGGCCGCGGCGCTGCGGCTGATGCGCTCGGTGCGCCAGCCCCTTGCGTACCGGCCGATGAGCCCGTCCAGCTCCTCCCGCCGCTCCGCCACGCCGGCGACGCTGCGCCGGATGAAATCCAGGTCCTTTTTGGACGGTCTCTCGCTGTACAGCTCGTCCTCTGCGGCCAGGGATGCGTAGTGCTCGGGCTCAAAAAAAGCCTCCACCGCCGCCGTCGGGTCCTCCCCGGCGCCGGTCGCGGCGAAGCCCAGCTGGATGGCGATCTCTCTCGCTGCTGATCTGGTCATAGTCCCTCCGAATCGCAAAAATACAACAAGGAGCCCCTCAACCGGGGCTCCCTATCGATCACAAGGCGTTCACTTGTCAAAGGAAATACCCGTCACGTGGACGTTCACCACCGCGCTCATGCCGGTGATGGACTCCACCTCGCTGCACACCGCGTCCTGCACCCGCACGGCGATGTCGGTGACGCTTCCGGGCGCGCGGACATTGATGAGCACGTCGATGGTGATCCGCTCGTCGATGAAGCGGATCTTCAGGCCCTTTCCGGGATTTTTCCGTCCGAAAAGCTCCGTCAGCTCCGGTGTGTTGGGGCTGCCCAGGCCGGCGACGCCCTCCACCTCGTTGATCGCAGCGGCCACCATCACAGCCACTACGTCCTCGGAGATGTTGACAGTGCCCTTCTCTTCCTGCTTGGTGATATAGTTCTCTGCCATGGGCTGCTACCTCCAAACGTCCTTCGGCACATTCTTTGGGCCATTATAACACACCGATCGCAAAAAAGGAAGAGGCAGTTTACAGCCAGATCATTCCGTGACCTCGATGATGTGCAGCGCCTGGGCGGTATAGTCGGTGTTGGCCACCACCGCCTCGGTGATCTGGGCCACCTGGGTATCCGTGAGGCCCTCCACCGGCGCGGGCACCGCCACGGTGACGCCGTCCCCGGAGACGAACACCACGCAGTCGGTGAAGTTCTTGGCCAGCAGCTGGTTCTCCAGCAGGCTCTCCTGCAGGTTCCAGGACGCCATGGCATTGATCTGCCTCATGGACTCGTCGATCACCTCCTGGGACGTATCCTGGCCGGCGCACGCCTGCTCCAGCAGCTCCAGCGCCTCGTCCCGGGAGGTCTGCCGGGTGAGCCTGGCCTCGTCGAAATAGGCCGTGACCGCCACGCTGGCGTCATCCTTCTCGGCGGACGCCGCCGTATACTGCTCCTGGGCCGCCCGCATGGCCGCGTCCTCCGCGGCCACCATGGCGGCGTCCGCCGCGCCCCAGCGGCTGTTGTAGCTCCAGTTGAGATACACCGCCGCGCCCACGAACACCAGCACGGCCACGATGACCAGATTCCGTTTCAGATTCCTTTTCAATGTCCATCCCTCCAGCTTTCATTCATTTTGAAGATCACGATCTTATCCGCGCCCAGCCCCGTGTAGCTGCGCACCGCGCTGGTGATGTCCAGACGCGCCGAGGCGCTGTCCGCGCCCTGGCACACCACCGCCGCGCCTTTCTCCGAGAGCAGTACCTCCGCGCGCCCCACTCCCTCCATCTGTGTGAGCAGGGCGCTCAATCTCGCCTCCTCCGTGTCTCCGTCCGCGGCGTTCTTCCCGCCGGAGGGCCACAGCAGCAGCGCCAGCCCCACGGCGGCCACGATCAGCGCGTACCGGAACCGGCCCAGCCTCTCCAGCATGCCCTTTGCGCCGTCAGTCATGGTCCCTCCAGCTCTGGCGGGACGGGGGGATGCCCAGCTCCCCCTCCATCACCGCCGCCAGCGCGCCGTCATAGGCGCCGTCCACCTGGGCGGACCAGGGATACCAGACCAGCTGCTCCTCGTCCCACCGGGCCGTCACCGTCACGCCCGCCGTGTCCGGACCCGCTTTGCCCAATATATATGCTTGGCAGCGCTCCTCTATGTATGTCCTATCCAGCATTTTCGCCTCCTCCTCCGCGTCGGACACCACCGTCCTGGCTCGCTGCTCATAGCCGGCGATGCCCGCCGCCAGCTCCCCCAGATCCAGCTCCGTCACCGGCGACGCCACCGCCAGCGCGCACACCAGCGCGCAGGCCAGCCCCGTCACCTGCCGCACCCGCCCCTTGGGCGTCAGCGCCATGGCCATGGCCGACAGCACCGACGCCGCCGCGATGGCGGCGATCCACTGCCTCACGGGCTCATCACCTCCGCTCCCAGCACCACCGAGATAAACAGCATCGCCCCCGCGCTGCCCACCAGCCCCAGGGCCATGCCGTAGGCCGTGCCGATGGCCCCCACCAGGGCCGCCAGCCGTCCCTCGGCGAAGGGCTCCGCCACGCAGGCCGCGGCCTTGTACAGCACATAGTGCAGGCCCAGGCCCAGCGCCGGGCCCACGCACACGCACACCACCGCCGCCAGGCCGAACGCCCCCACCGCCCCCCGCAGCAGGGCCGCCCCGGCCAGATAGGTGTCCGCCGCGTCCGCCAGGATGGAGCCCACCACCGGCAGCGCCGCCGCGATGGCCGTCTTGGCCAGGCTCCCGGCCGCCTTGTCCGCCGTGCCCGCCACCACGCCGGTCACCGTCAGGGCCAGGGTGAACACCGTGGTGAGCCCGGCCAGCAGCGTGGAGCACACCCAGCCGGTCAGCTTCACCGGTCCCCCCAGCGCCCCGGAGGGCAAGGCCGCGTTGGCGGCGCTGGCCGCGGCATAGGCGTAGATCAGCGGCAGCACCACGTCCATCCCCACCGTCATGAGCACGTCCATGAACAGCGCCGACGCGGCGTATTTGACGGCCGCCGAGGCCCCGTGCCCCCCCGCCGCCGAGGCGCCGGCGATGGTGGGCAGCAGCGCCCGGGAGAAGTCCGACAGCTCCGCCAGCGCCTGGCGCGTCTGGCCCAGGAAGGAGCGCATGTCCCCCGCGCAGACCGCCATGATGGCCATCGCGCCGCCCAGCAGCACATATTCCGGGGCCTTCCCCCCTTCGCTGAGCGCGGCCGCCAGCGAGCACAGCAGCGTCACCGCCAATGCCACGCACGCGCTCCGGGCCGCCGCCTTCAGCTGGCCGGACAGGGCCTCGACCGCCCAGGACCATATCCGCCGCCACAGCCCGCCGCCCGCCGCCTCATAGACGCTCACATCCCCCATGATGGCCCGGGCAGACTCCGGCAGGGCCTGCTCCACCTCTTCCGCCTGGGCGGCATAGGCCGGCACAGGCAGCAGCAGCGCGCATATCAAAAGAAACAGCACCGTTCTCATGTCAGCTCCGAGATCATCTGCAGCAGCGCCCGGATCAGGGGCAGCGCCGCCCCCATGGCGCAGGCTGCGCCGGTCAGCTCCACCGCCGAGGCCACGGCGCTCTGCCCCGCGTCCTTGCACAGGTCCGCCCCCAGCCGCGTGACGATGCCGATGCCCACGCATTTGAGCACGGGCGTCACCACCGCGGGGCTCAGCCCCGTCTGCTCTCTGGCCAGATCCACTGTCTGGCGCAGCTGGCCCATCAGCTCCGCCGCCATGGCCGCCGCCGCCACGCATACCGCCGCCGTCACGGCCAGGCCCATCTCCGGCACATTGCGCTTTAAGAGCAGCGCCGCCACCGCCCCGGTCAGGCCCAGGGCCACCGCCTTCATCAGCACGCTCATCCCAGCTCGAACAGCCGGCGGATCAGCTCGAACAGCTCCGCGATCCGCTGCACCAGGATCACCAGCACCACCACCAGCCCCGCGATCGTGGTCATCAGCGCCTGCTCGTCCCGGCCGGAACGGCTCAAAAGCAAGTTCAGCACCGCCACCAGGATGCCCACCGCCGCGATTTTGAAGATCAGATCTACATCCATGTTCTCCATCCTTGGTCATATGCCCGCCTCACATGAGCAGCACCGCCAGCGCCGCCGCCCCGGCGGCGGAGAGCCCCACCCAGAGCTTTCCCCGCTCCCGCAGTGCCGCCCACGCCTCGTCCCTGGCCCGCTCCATCTGCTGGCAGCAGCCGGCCAGGGCCCGCACCTGCTCCGCCGCGCCGTAGCGGCCCAGCACCGGCCCCAGCGGCTCCAGCAGCCGCCGTTCCTGTTCCGGCAGCGGCCGGATCGCCGCCGCCCAAAGCGCCGCTGCCTCCCGTCCCTCGGGTCGGGAGAGCTCCCCGGCCATCCGCCGGCAGAGCGCGCCCGCCTCGCCGGCCAGCAGCTCCCCCAGCTTGGCGAACAGCGCCGGCAGCGGCGTCATGAACCGGCCCAGCTCGAACTCCATCATGTCCAGCATCCGGCACAGCTCCGCCCGCAGCGCCGCCCGGGCCCGCAGCCGGTCCGCGCCGGCCAGGCCCGCCAGGAGCCCAGCCGCCGTCAGCGCCAGCGCTCCCGTCAGCCGCATAGATCACGCTCCACCGTATAGCGCCGCCGGCCGTCCCGCCGCTCCACCCAGACCCGCCGGCGGAACACCTCCGCTTCGACGAGGGACCGGACCGTCTGTCCGTCCCGGCAGCCGCGCTCCCCGTGGGCCGTGGCCAGCAGCGCCACCCCGCAGCCGGCCGCCCGTTGCAGCGCCTGCGCGTCCTCCTGGCCGCCGATCTCGTCCATCGCCACCACCTGGGGGCCCATGGTCCGGACCAGCAGCCCGATGGCCTGCGCCTTGCCGAGCCCCGTCATCACGTCCGTCCGGGGCCCCAGATCGAAGCCTGGCTCCCCATCCCGCGCCCCGGCGATCTCCCCCCGCTCGTCCGCCACGGCCACCCGCAGCCCCTCACAGGATAGCCGGCGCACCAGCTCCCGCAGGAGCGTGGTCTTGCCGCCGCCCGGCGGCGCGCAGATCACCGTGGAGGCAAAGCCGCCGGCGGTGAGCGCGTCCCAGATGCCGTCGGCGCAGCCCTCCGCGGCCCGCGGCACCCGGATGGCCATGCCGGAGATCTCCCGCAGTCCCTCCAGGCCCGCCGGTCCGACCAGGGCGGTGCCGCACAGGCCCACCCGCACCCCGCCGGGTGCGGCCAGGTAGCCCTGGCGCAGCTGTTCCCCCGCCGCGTGCAGGCTGGCGCCCGTGGCCGCCTCCGCCACGGCGCGCATGTGCTCCTCCGTCACCGGCCCGGTCCCCAGGCCGTATTCCTTCCCGTCCACCAGCGCCGTCGCCTCCCGGCCCCGCCGCAGCCGCAGCTCCTCGCAGCGGGCCTGGTCCTCCGGCGGCAGGCTCTCCGCCGCCCGCCGCAGCGCCGGCGGCAGCAGCGCCGCCGCGGCCGTGAATCCATCCATCGCCATCCCTCCCAGGGCAAGCCTATGAGCCTGTCCGGTCCATTATGACTGGGGCACAATTCACACTCTGTTCACACCGTACGGTTGACTTCAACCGGCCGGTTTGGTAAACTATTTCAGTTATTAATTATTGTTGTAAGAAAATGATCACATGAAAGGAGCCGTCTCATCCCTATGCGCGAGATCCTCACAGGCTATTGGGGAAAGTACAAAGATTCCCTGATCCTGACCCCCATTTTCGTTTTGCTGGAGACCGTGGTCACCCTGGCCCTGCCCACGCTGATGAGCAACATCGTGGACGTGGGCGTGGCCACCGGCAACCGGCGCTACATCATCATCTGCGGTCTGCTCATGACGGCGCTGGCCATCCTGAGCGCCGTGTCCGGCTATATCAGCACCTGGAACGCCTCACGGGCGGCCAACGGCTTCGGGGCCAACCTCCGCTCAGCCATGTACCGGCAGATCCAGGAATTCTCCTTTGCCGACATCGACCGGTTCTCCACCGCCAGCCTCATCACCCGCACCACCAGCGACGTGCGCCAGCTGCAGATGGCAGTGCAGATGATGCTGCGCACCTTCATCCAGGCGCCCTTCCAGCTGCTGGTGGCTATGGCCATCGTCGTCTCCTACTCCCGGAAGCTGGCCCTCATCTACATGGTGGCGGTGCCGCTGCTGTTCGTGGGCGTCGTCACGGTGATGACCCTGGTGGATAAGCTCTTCCTGCGGGTGCAGCAAAAGCTGGACGCCATGAACGCGGACATCCAGGAGAACCTGATCGCCATCCGGGTGGTGAAGGCCTTCGTCCGCCAGCACTACGAGCGGCAGAAGTTCAAGAAGGCCAACGACGAGCTGACCCGGTCCAACCTGAAGGCCGTGGGCGTGATCATCGCCATGAGCCCGCTGGCCACCATCGTGCTCAACGCGGTGACGCTGTGTATCTACTGGTTCGGCGGGCGGATGGTGGCCACCGGCGAGATCGAGTCCGGTCAGCTACTGGCGGTCATCAGCTATCTGAACCAGATCATGATGAGCGTGATGATGTTCTCCATGGTGCTGATGCAGTACACCCGCTCCCGTGCCTGCGGCAAGCGCATCGCCGAGGTGCTGGACACCGTGCCCGACATCCAGGACCGGCCAGACGCCCCCCAGCGGACCATCGAGCCGTCCCGGGGCAGCGTGGAGTTCAAAAACGTCTCCTTCCGCTATTCCCGCACCGGCAACGGCGAGGACGTGCTGCGGAACATCTCCTTCTCCGCCGCCCCCGGCCAGACCGTGGCCATCGTGGGCGGCACCGGCTCCGGCAAGTCCAGCCTGGTGAACCTGATCCCCCGGTTCTATGACGTGACCGAGGGGCAGGTACTGGTGGACGGCGTGGACGTGCGAGATTACCGCATCCGCGATCTGCGGGACGGCATCGGCATGGTGCTGCAGAAAAACGTCCTCTTCTCCGGCACCATCCGCCAGAACATCGCCTGGGGCAAACAGGACGCCACCGACGAGGAGATCATCGACGCCCTCAAGAGCGCCCAGGCCTGGGACTTCGTCTCCCAGATGCCCGACGGGCTGGACACCCGCATCCAGCAGGGCGGCACCAACGTCTCCGGCGGCCAGAAACAGAGGCTGTGCATCGCGCGGGCCATGCTGAAAAAGCCCGCCATCCTCATTTTGGACGACAGCACCAGCGCCGTGGACTCCGACACCGAGGGCCGCATCCGGGAGAGCTTCTCCCGGGAGCTGTCCAACACCACGGTGTTCATCATCGCCCAGCGCATCTCCTCCGTGGTGAACGCGGACAAGATCGTGGTGCTGGACGAGGGCGGCGTCGAATCCGTGGGCACCCACGAGCAGCTCATGGAGCGCAGCCCCATCTATCGGGACATCTACACTTCGCAGGTAGAGGAGGCGCTGAGCAATGGCTGATCACGGCAAGAGCATTTGGGCCCAGCTGAAGGCGCGCCTGGCTGTGGACAACGTGGACGTCAACGACGAGAACATCTATAAGAGCGGCGGCCGGGATTTCCGCAAGCCCAAGGACGCCAAGGGCACCCTCATCCGCATTTTGGGCTACGCCGGCAAGAACAAGGGGCTGTTCGTGCTGGTGCTGGTGATGATGCTCGTCTCCACCGGCTGCACCCTGGCGGCCAGCTACTATCTCAAGCCCCTCATCGACGACTATATCGTGCCGCTCATCACCCAGCAGACCAAGGATTACGCCGCGCTGGCGCGGCAGCTCGGCATCCTGACCGTCATCTATCTGGCCAGCGCCGTGGCCACATACTTCACCTCCCGCACCTGCATGACCCTGGCCCAGTGGGCCACTAACGCCCTGCGGCGGGACCTCTTCTCCGCGCTGCAGGATCTGCCCGTCACCTTCTTCGACCAGCACACCCACGGCGAGCTCATGAGCCGCTTCTCCAACGACGCGGACAACGTGCAGATGTGCCTGGAACAGGGCATCGTGCAGTTTTTGTCCGGCATCATCACCTTCGTGGGCACCGTGGCGCTGATGATCAACCTCAGCTGGAAGCTGTTCCTCATCACCCTTCTGACCATCGCCGTCTCCTTCGGCCTGGTCCGGGGCGTGGGCCGGTTCTCCAAGATCCTCTTCAAAAAGCAGCAGTCCTCCCTGGGCACCCTCAACGGCTACATCGAGGAGATGCTGGACGGACTGAAGGTGGTCAAGGCCTTCAACTACGAGCAGCGGGCCAAGGAGGACTTCAGCGAGCTGAACGACGATTACCGGGACAACGCCATCTTCGCCAACTTCCTGGGCAACATCATCTTCCCCACCATGAACGCCATCATGAACGTCTGCTATGCCGTGACGGCCGTGCTGGGCGGGTTCATGACCCTGGCGGGCTCCTTCACCATCGGCTCTCTGGGCGTGTACCTCAACTACATCCGCCAGGTGACCATGCCCATCAACATGATGTCGAACCAGGCCATCAACCTGTTCTCCGCCATCGCCGGCGCGGAGCGCATCTTCGCCGTCATCGACCACGAGCCGGAGCCGGACGACGGCACCGTGACGCTGGTCACTGTGGACCGCGCCCCGGACGGCACCCTCACCGAGACCGGCCATGGCGAGCGCACCGGCTTCTGGGCCTGGAAGATCCCCCAGGAGGACGGCTCTTATGAATTCCGGGAGGTGCTGGGCAACGTGCGCCTGGAGGACGTATACTTCTCCTATGTCCCGGAAAAGCCCGTCCTGCAGGGCGTCACCGTCTGGGCGAAGCCCGGCCAGAAGATCGCCTTCGTGGGCTCCACCGGCGCGGGCAAGACCACCGTCACCAACCTGATCAACCGCTTCTATGAGATCGACAGCGGCCGCATCCTCATCGACGGCATCGACGTCAAGGACATCAAAAAATCCGGCCTGCGCCGGAGCATGGGCATCGTGCTGCAGGATACCAACCTCTTCACCGGCACGGTCATGGAGAACATCCGCTACGGCAAGCTGGACGCCACCGACGAGGAGTGCATCGCCGCGGCCAAGTCCGCCAACGCCCACGGGTTCATCACCCGCCTGCCCAACGGATACGATACCATGCTCACCGGCAACGGCCAGAACCTTTCCCAGGGCCAGCGGCAGCTGCTGGCCATCGCCCGCACCGCCGTGGCCAAGCACCCGGTGATGGTCCTGGACGAGGCCACCAGCTCCATCGATACCCGCACCGAAAAGCTCATCGACCGGGGCATGGACGCGCTGATGGAGGGACGGACCGTGTTCGTCATCGCCCACCGGCTCTCCACCGTCCGCAACGCCCAGGCCATCGTGGTCATCGAGCACGGCCAGATCGTGGAGCGGGGCAGCCACGAGGAACTGCTGGAGCAAAAGGGCCGGTACTACATGCTCTACACCGGCCAGAGCGAGTTGGACTGATATGGACTTTTTCAGAGAAAACCCCGTCGGCGGCGACAGCTGGGAGGCGCTGAAGGGCGAATGCTCCCGCTGCATGGACTGCCAGCTGGGCCATACCCGGCAGCACCTGGTGTTCGGCGTGGGGAACGAGTCGGCGGACGTGATGTTCATCGGCGAGGGCCCCGGCGAGCAGGAGGACCTGCAGGGCGAGCCCTTCGTGGGCCCCGCCGGGAAGCTTTTGGACACCATGCTCCAAATCATCGATCTGGACCGGACCCAGGTGTACATCGCCAACATCGTCAAGTGCCGCCCGCCCCGGAACCGGGACCCGCTGCCTGACGAGCAGGCGGCGTGCATGCCCTGGCTGGAGCGGCAGCTGGCCCTGGTCGACCCGAAGATCCTGGTCTTTCTGGGCCGCATCGCCGCCATGGCGTTCATCAAGCCGGATTTCCGCATCACCAAAGAGCACGGCCAGTGGTTCGACGTGGACGGCCGCAGGGCCATGGCCATGTATCACCCCTCCGCCCTGCTGCGGGACCCGAGCAAACGGCCGGAGACCTTCGTGGACCTGAAAACGCTGCAGCGGGAGATCCGGAGCCTGCGCGGCTGAGCCGCGTCCGGTCTGCCGGCGCGGACAACAAAAAGGTGGAGTTTACACATGTCTGATCTCATCATCCGTCCCTGGCGGGAGGCGGACCGCCCCCGGCTGGTGACCCTGTGGCAGGAGGCCTTCCGCCACGACGAGGCGTATATCCGCGCCTTCCACGACCAGTTTTTGATCCATGACAGCTGTCTTGTGGCAGAGGCGGAGGGCCAGGCGGTGTCGGCCATGTACATCCTGGACGGGCCACTGCTGTTCCCGCCCTCCGACATGGCCCTGTCCTCGGCATACCTTTACGGGCTGGCCACCGATCCGGCCTGGCGGGGCCGGGGCATCGGCACGGCGGTATACCGCGCCTGCGTCACCTCCGCGCTGCAGCGGCAGGACGCGGCGTGCGTGCTGCCGGGAGACGAAGCCCAGTTCCACTTTTTCCGCATGGCCGGCGGTGTGGTGCCGGTCAGCTACATCCGGGAGGGCCGGATCGCGGGGACGGAGCTGTCCCCCCAGCCGGAGCGGAACGCCGAGCGCATCTCCCTGGGGGAATACTACCTGCGGCGCAAGTCCCTGCTGCGGGGCACCCCTTACGCCGTCATGCCCGGCTCCTTCCTGAGCATGGAGGCCAGGACCATGGCGCTGTACGGCGGCGGGTTCTTCTCCGTGGACGGGGACATCCTGGCCGCGGACATAGACGGGGACGTATGCCGGGTGCGGGAGCTGCTGGCTCCCGGCGGGGACTGGAAAGAGGTGCTGGAGGCCGCGGCGGTACACCTGCCCGCCAGGGAATACGAGGTGCGCACGCCCCTGGTCCTGGAGGGCCCCGGCGAGGTCCGCCCCTATATGACCGCCGTGTTCCGCTCCACGGTCAGCGACCCCACGGCCGGCAAGCTGTGGTGGGGCTTCGCCTTTGACTGAGGCTTGCGAAAAACTTCACACATTTGTAATGACCTTTCTCTTTCTTTTGTAACATCCGGCCTGTATGATGATCATGTAAGAGTCAGTTTCTTCTCTTTCATCTTCACCCCAGGATTTCGCCGGAACTCCCCAGAGTCCCGGCGATTTTCTGCGTTTTATCCTCTCTGCAAAGGACCTCGCCTATGAAAAAACTCGCCATCGGCATATTGGCCCACGTGGACGCGGGCAAGACCACCCTCTCGGAGGGGATGCTCTATCTGACGGGAAAGATCCGCCGCCTGGGCCGTGTGGACCACCGGGACACCTATCTGGACACCCACGACCTGGAGCGGGCCAGGGGCATCACCATCTTCTCCAAGCAGGCCATCCTGTCCTCCGGCGATATGGAGATCACCCTGCTGGACACGCCGGGACACGTGGACTTCTCCCCGGAGGCAGAGCGGGTGCTCCAGGTGCTGGACTATGCCATTCTGGTCATCAGCGGCACCGACGGCGTCCAGGCCCACACGGAGACCCTCTGGTCCCTGCTGGGCCGGTATCGGGTGCCCACGGTGCTGTTCGTCACCAAGATGGACGTGACCGGCACCGACGAGGCCGCCCTCATGGAGGACATCCGCGGCCGTCTGGGCGAGGGCTGCGTGGATTTTTCCGCCCCCGACAGCGCCGCCCGGGACGAGGCGGTGGCCATGCTGGACGAGGTGGTGCTGGACCGGTATATGGAGACCGGGACCGTGTCCGACGGCGACGCGGCCGGGCTCATCCGGCAGCGAAAGCTCTTCCCCTGCTTTTTCGGCTCGGGACTGAAGCTGGACGGCGTGGAGGAATTTCTCGCCGCGCTGGACAAATACACCCTCTCCCCCGCCTGGCCCGCCGCGCCCTTTGCCGCGCGGGTCTACAAGATCGGCCGGGACGGCCAGGGCAACCGCCTGACCTATCTGAAGGTCACCGGCGGGAGCCTCTCGGTGCGGATGCCCGTCCGCTACCTGCCTCTTCGCGGCGAGGAACCGCTGGAGGAAAAGATCAGCCAGATCCGTCTCTACTCCGGCGTGAAATTCGACACGGCGGACGCGGCGCCCGCCGGGCAGGTCTGCGCCGTGACGGGCCTGACCGCCACCTGGCCCGGCCAGGGGCTGGGGGCCGAGCCCTATCTGGTGCCTGCCATGGGCTACCGCATCGCGCTGCCCAAGGGCTGCGACGCCCGGACCATGCTGCCCCGGCTGAAGACCCTGGAGGAGGAAGAGCCCCAGCTGCACATCCTATGGCAGGAGCGGCTGGGCGAGATCCACGTGCAGCTGATGGGCGCGGTGCAGATCGACGTGCTCAAGGGACTCATCAAGGATCGTTTCAACGTGGACGTGGACATCGACTCCGGCCAGGTGCTCTATCGGGAGACCATCCGAAGCACCGTGGAGGGCGTGGGCCACTTTGAGCCCCTGCGCCACTATGCCGAGGTGCACCTGCTGCTGGAGCCGGGCGCGCCCGGCAGCGGCATCCAGCTGACCACTGCCTGCTCGGAGGACGTGCTGGACCGGAACTGGCAGCGGCTGATCCTCACCCACCTGGAGGAAAAACAGCACCTGGGCGTGCTCACCGGCTCCCCCCTCACGGACGTGAAGATCACGCTCCTGGCCGGCCGGGCCCATCTGAAGCACACCGAGGGCGGCGACTTCCGCCAGGCCACCTACCGGGCCGTGCGCCAGGGCCTGATGCAGGCAGAGAGCGTGCTGCTGGAGCCCTATTACGCCTTCCGGCTGGAGGTGCCCGCCGCGCAGATCGGCCGGGCCATCACCGACATCCGCGCCATGGGCGGCGTCCATGAGAGCCCCGTTTCCGCCGGGGAGATGACCGTGCTGGAGGGCAGCGCCCCCGTGGCGGCCATGGCCGATTACGCGGCCCAAGTGGCCGCCTATACCGGCGGCCGGGGACGGTTTTCCTGCCATGTGGACGGATACCGGCCCTGCCACAACGCCCAGGCCGTCATCGACGCGCTGGGCTACGATCCGGAGGCGGACCTGGACAACACCCCCGACAGCGTTTTCTGCGCCCATGGGGCGGGCTTCACCGTGAAGTGGGACAAGGTCAAGGACTACATGCACCTGGACAGCGGTCTCAAGGACCCCGCCCGGCCGGACGCGGACGCCGCGCCCCAGGTCCGGCGGCAGAATCTGGACATCGACGAGAAGGAGCTGGAGGCCATCATGACCCGGGAGTTCGGCCCCATCCGCCGGCCGGTCTATTCCGCCCCCCAGGTCAACAGCGCCATCGGCATCGAGATGCAGGCCCGCAAGCGGCCCGAACACATCATCGTGGACGGCTACAACGTGATTTTCGCCTGGGACGAGCTGAAGGTCCTGGCGGCCCAGAGCCTGGACCTGGCACGGGAGCGGCTGCTGCACATGCTGGCCAACTACCAGGGCTATACCAAGTGCGACCTGGCGGTGGTCTTTGACGCCTACAAGGTCCCCGGCGGCGCCGGCAGCCGGACGAGCCATGGGAACATCCGCGTGGCCTATACCCGTGAGGGCGAGACGGCGGACATGTACATCGAGCACCTGGCGGACGAGATCGGCAAGAACGAGACCGTCCGGGTGGTCACCTCCGACCGGATGGTGCAGCTGGGGGCCTTCCGCGCGGGCGTGCTGCGCACCTCCTCCGGCGAGTTCCACGCCGAGGTGGAGTGGGTCCTGGACCAGATCGCCCAAGCGGTGAAACGGACGCAGTTTTAAGTCGATCCCCGCGCGGATAAATGAGCAACAGATCGGGATTTGAGGGGGAAGGATCATGATGAAGCGCTTTTGTCTCTGGATCGCGGTGCTATTGTCTGTGTTCTGCTTATGCGGCTGCCAAAGCAAAGAAAGCCCGGACCATTATGATGTCGATCACAACGGAAAGACCTATGCCGTGGACCGGGAACAGGGAACGATCACCTGCGACGGGGTCGTCTACCGGTTTGAGATCTCCGACAGAGGCGGAGATTCTGTTGATCTGGATATCACTTACCCGGACGGTTCCAGGTACTATTGGACGATGGACGGGAACTTTGGCCATGGCGGATGGAGCGACGACTATGACCCGAAGGCCTCTGGCTATGCGCCGGGGGATGTTCTGTGGGATGTGTTATCGCTGGAAACAGCCGGTCAGGAGCATTCCGGTCCAAGTCCTGGCCTGGCCGTCATTCTGCTGGCATTGGGCGCGTTCCAGGCGATCTCGCCCCGGACGGCGTGGTTTCTGGGATATGGCTGGCGCTTTAAAGACGCCGAGCCCTCTGATCTGGCTCTGACTGTGGATCGGATCGTGGGCGTCTTGCTGGTCTCCGTCGGACTCATCTGCCTGCTGGCATCCCTTTGACTTCCCGTTTGCATGCGTCCGCCGGCGTTGATACTGCCCCGCCAGAGGGGCGTTGCGAGAGAAGAACAAAATGGAAAAAGACCTGGAAAAGCGCATAGAGGAACTGGCAGACCGATGCGAGCGCCAGAGCGCCGTCACATCCACCGGCTTTCTCACCATGGCCGAGCAGACGGAGCTCACTGCCTGGGCAAAGCGCCGGGCGGATGTGCGGCTGCATCTGGACGGCGGCAGCGCCGCCTGTGAGCGCAAGTGCGCGTTCTTTCTCCCCTTCTGGCTGGAGGAGGCGGACTTCGACGCATCAGAATACATCCGCGCCCTGAAGGTGACCGCCTATTTCGGCCAGCCGGGCCACCGGGACTATATGGGCGCGGCCCTGGGGCTGGGGGTGCGCCGGGAGTGGATCGGGGACTTCTGGGTCCAGGGGGACACGGCCACGATCTTCTGCCTGCCCACGGTGGAAAAGCTGCTGCTGGACGAGCTGACCCAGGTGGGCCGCTGCACGGTGAAGGCCGTCCCCCTCTCCCTTTCCGCCGTCGCCGCGCCGGAGCGGAAGGTCAAAAAGATAACCTTCACGGTGAAGAGCCTGCGGCTGGACGCGGTGGCCGGGGACATGTTCGGCGTCTCCCGGACCCAGGCGGCGGAGCTCATCCGCGCCGGGGCGGTGAGCCTCAACTATGCCCAGTGCCTGCATGTGGACGCGCCCATCTCCCAGGGCGACGTGATCTCCATCCGGGGCAGGGGCAAGGGCGCGGTGGCCGCCATCGGCGGCCAGTCCCGCAAGGATCGGACCTTCGTGGAAGCGGAGATTTATTTATAAATGCAAAAAATGCAAAATCGCCGGGAGGTTTTTTCTCCCGGCGTATTTTTTTGCCCGCTACGCGCAAACTAGCCCCATGGAAACGAAACGAATGGGAAAACAGACCGTCCACCTCACCTTGCAGCCGGGCGTGGCCGCGGCGGCGTGCGTGGGCGGCAAAAAAGAGGGCGAGGGCCCTCTGCGCAAGTATTTCGACTATCTGAGCGACGACTCCCGCTTCGGCGCGAAAAGCTGGGAAAAGGCGGAGAGCGCCATGCTGAAAATGTGCTGGTCCATCGTCTGCGATAAGGCCAAGACCTCCCCCAGCGACGTGGAATACGTCTTTTCCGGAGACCTTTTGAATCAGTGCGCCGGGTCGGCCTACGCCATGCGGGAGTGCGGCGTGCCCTACTTCGGCCTGTACGGCGCCTGCTCCACCATGGCCGAGGGGCTTTCCCTCGCCGCCATGACGATCGACGGCGGCTTCTGCGATACCGCCGCGGCGGCCACCAGCAGCCATTTCTGCTCCGCCGAGCGGCAATACCGCTTCCCCCTCCAATACGGCAACCAGCGCCCGCCCACCAGCCAGTGGACCGTCACCGGCGCGGGGGCGCTGATCCTCAAGGCCGACGGCCCGGCCCCCTATGTGACCCATATCACCACCGGCGTCATCACCGACGCGGGGGTGACGGACATGAACAACATGGGCGCGGCCATGGCCCCGGCGGCCTACGAGACCATCAAGGCCCATTTCGAGGACACCGGCCGGGGCCCAGACTACTATGACGCCATCGTCACCGGTGACCTGGGCATGGTGGGCTCCCGCATCCTGGCGGATCTCTTCTCCCGGGACGGCGTGGACCTGGGCATCGGGTATATGGACTGCGGCTGCCTCATCTATGCCGTCAACGGCCAGGACGCCCACGCCGGCGGCTCCGGCTGCGGCTGCTCGGCGTCGGTGCTGTGCGGCCACCTGCTGCACGGGATGCTGGAGCACAACTGGAACAAGCTTCTCTTCGCCGCCACGGGGGCCATGATGAGCCCCACCACCAACCAGCAGGGCGAGAGCATCCCCGCCATCTGCCACGCGGTGGCGCTGGAAAACACGAGGTGCTGATATGAACGAGACGGTCATGACATTTTTGAAAGCGTTTCTGGTGGGCGGAGCGCTGTGCCTGGTGGGCCAGCTGCTCATCGACCTGACCAGGCTGACGCCGGCCCGCATCCTCACCGGTTACGTGGTGGCCGGCGTGGTCCTGGGGGCCGTGGGGCTCTATGAGCCCTTGGCGGAGTGGGCCGGGGCGGGAGCCACGGTGCCCCTGACCGGTTTTGGGAACCTGCTGGCCAAGGGCGTGCGGGAGGCGGTGGCCCAGCGGGGCGTCATCGGCGCCTTCACCGGCGGGTTCACCTCCGCCGCGGGCGGCATCTGCGCGGCCATCTTTTTCGGCATCCTGGTGGCCTCTCTTTTCAAGAGCAAGGAAAAATACTGAAAGACCCGGACGACTGTGTCGTCCGGGTCCGCTCTGTATCACGTTTTCCTCTGGGCCACGACCGGCTCGTTCTCCTCTGCCAGCCGCTGCTTGGCGGCCGAGAGCATGAGCTTGATGCGGTTGAGCTGGTTGACCTCGCTGGCGCCGGGATCATAGTCCACGGCGATGATGTTGGCCTGGGGGTGATCGGCCCGCAGCTCCTTGATGACCCCCTTGCCCACGATGTGGTTGGGAAGGCAGGCGAAGGGCTGGGTACAGATGATGTTGGGCACGCCGCTGTGGATCAGCTCCAGCATCTCGCCGGTGAGGAACCATCCCTCCCCGGTCATGTTGCCCAGGGAAACATAGTCCTTGGCATAGGCGGCCAGATCGCCGATCCGGGACAGGTGGGTAAAGTGACGGCTCTGCTCCAGGGCCCGGCGGGCATGGAGGCGGAAGTGCTCGCTGGCGGAGATCCCCAGATTCGAGATCCACGCCGTGGCGCTCTTCCCACCCAGGTGATCCGCCTTGAAGTTGGAGTTATAGAAGCAGTACAGCAGAAAGTCCATCAGATCGGGCATGACGGCCTCCGCCCCCTCGCTCTCCAGCAGCTCCACCAGGTGGTTGTTGGCCTCGGGGTCGAACTTGACCAGGATCTCCCCCACGATGCCCACCCGGGGCTTGACAAGGTCCTCGTGGATGGGCAGCGCGTCGAAGTCCCGGACGATGCCCTCCACGTTCCGGCGGAACCGGCTCATGGAGAAGGGGCCCTCCAGCGCCTCTATGCAGGTCCTCTCCCACTTGGCGTGCAGCGCGTCGGCAGAGCCAGGCGTGATCTCATAAGGCCGCATCCGGTACAGCGTCCGCATGAACAGGTCTCCATAGACCAGCGCCTGCAGCGCCTTGAACAGCATGGTAGGCGTCAGGCGGAAGCCCTCGTTGCTCTCCAGACCCTGGACGCTGACGGAGATGACCGGCACATGGCCCATGCCGGCCTTTTGCAGGGCCCGGCGGATAAAGCCGATATAGTTGGTCGCCCGGCAGCCGCCGCCGGTCTGGGTGATGAACACCGCCACCCGGTGGGTATCGTACCGGCCGGACAGCAGCGCCTCCATGACCTGCCCCACCACCAGCATGGACGGGTAGCAGGCGTCGTTGTTGACGAACCGCAGCCCCACGTCCACCGAGCTCTGGCGGGGGCTCTCCAGCAGATCGATCTTATAGCCGAACGACCCCACCGCCGCCCGCAGCATGGCAAAATGGATGGGCGACATCTCCGGGCACAGGATCGTGTAGCCCTCGTCCTTCATCCGCTGGGTGAATTCATGGCGCTGATAGCCGGAGGACACGATCTGCCGGGGCGCGCCGCTCTTCTCCCGCAGGCGCAGGGCAGAGATGAGCGAGCGGATGCGGATGCGGGCCGCGCCCAGGTTGTTCATCTCGTCGATCTTCAGAACGGTATACAGCTTCCCGGACCCGGTCAGGATGTCGCTGACCTGGTCGGTGGTGATGGCGTCCAGGCCGCAGCCGAAGGAGTTCATCTGCACCAGGTCCAGGTCGTCCCGTCCCTTCACCAGCTCCGCCGCCCGGTACAGCCGGGAGTGATACATCCACTGGTCCACCGCCAGCAGAGGCCGGTCCGGCTCCGCCAGATGGGACACGGAGTCCTCCGTCAGCACGCACAGGCCATAGGAGGCGATCAGGCCCGGGATGCCGTGGTTGATCTCCGGGTCGATGTGGTAGGGCCGCCCGGCCAGGACGATGCCCCGCCGACCGGTCTGCTCCATATAGCGCAGCGTCTCCTCGCCCTTGCGCTGGATGTCGCGGCGGACCTGCTCCAGCTCCGCCCACGCCTTGCGGCAGGCGGCGGCGATCTCGTCCGAGGGGATGGACAGCGGCCCGCCCAGCTCCCGGATCAGCTGCCGGGTCAGGGTCTTGACGTCAGAAAACGGCAGAAACGGGTTCATGAACCGGACGGACGGGTCCGCCAGCTCCTCCACATTGTTTTTGATGTTCTCCGAATAGGACGTGACGATGGGGCAGTTATAGTGGTTGGCTGCGGCGGGCGTCTCGTTGCGCTCATAGGGCAGGCAGGGATAGAAGATGAATTTGATCCCCTGCTGGAGCAGCCACTGGACGTGGCCGTGGGCGAGCTTGGCCGGATAGCACTCTGACTCGCTGGGGATGGACTCGATGCCCAGCTCGTAGATCTTCCGGGTGGACTGGGGCGAGAGCACCACCCGGAAGCCCAGCTCCCGGAACAGCACCGCCCAGAACGGGTAGTCCTCATACATATTGAGCACCCGCGGGATGCCCACCGTGCCCCGGGGGGCCCGGTCCGGCGGCAGGGGCTCATAGTCGAACACCCGCTGCAGCTTATAGGCGAACAGGTCCGGCACGTCCTCCCGCTTTTTCTCCGCGCCCAGGCCCTTTTCGCACCGGTTGCCGGAGATATAGCGGCGTCTCCCGCCGTCAAAGAGGTTCACCGTCAGCATGCAGTGGTTGACGCAGCCCTGGCAGCGGGTCATGCGGGTATCGTAGCGCAGGTCCAGGATGTCCCGCAGCGGCAGCATGGAAGTCTCCTGTCCCTGCCAGCGCTCCCTGGCCACCAGCGCCGCCCCAAAGGCGCCCATGATGCCCGCGATGTCCGGGCGGACGGCCTCGCAGCCGCTGATGCGCTCAAAGCTGCGCAGCACCGCGTCGTTATAAAACGTGCCGCCCTGGACGATGGTGTGCCGGCCCAGATCCTCCGGTCCCGCGATCTTCATGACCTTATAGAGCGCGTTCTTGATGACCGAGTAGGCCAGCCCCGCCGAGATGTCCGACACCGGCGCGCCCTCCTTCTGGGCCTGCTTGACGTTGGAGTTCATGAACACGGTGCACCGGGTGCCCAGATCGATCGGGTTCTTGGCGAACAGCGCCTCCCTGGCGAATTCCGGTGCCGTATACCCCAGGGAGACCGCGAAGGTCTCGATGAAGGAGCCGCAGCCGGAGGAGCACGCCTCGTTCAGCTGCACGCTGTCCACGGCATGGTCCCGGATGCGGATGCACTTCATGTCCTGGCCGCCGATGTCCAGGATGCAGTCCACCTCCGGCTCAAAGAAGCTGGCGGCGTAATAGTGGGCGATGGTCTCCACCTCGCCCTCATCCAGCAGCAGCGCGGCCTTGATGAGCGCCTCGCCGTAGCCGGTGGAGCAGGAATAGACGATCCGCGCCGTGTCCGGCAGGCGCTCCTTGAGCTCCCCCATGGCCCGGATCGCCGTGGCGAGAGGACTGCCGTTGTTGTTGCTGTAAAAGCTGTAGAGCAGGCTCCCGTCCTCCCCCACCAGGGCAGCCTTGGTGGTGGTGGAGCCGGCGTCGATGCCGAGAAAGCACGGCCCGCTGTATGACGCCAGCTCCGCCGCGGGGACCCTGTGGCTCCCATGCCGGGCCAGGAATTCGTCATACTCCCTCTGGCTCTCGAACAGCGGCGCCAGGCGCTTGATCTCAAAGCGCATGCGCACCTCGCCCTCCAGCTTGCTCCGGAGGGCGGAGAGGCCCAGGCGCGGCGCGCTCGCCTCCGCCGTCATGGCCGCCCCCACCGCGGCGAACAGATGGGCGTTCTCCGGCGAGATCGTCTGCTCCGGCGTGAGGTGGAGCGTGCGCACGAAGGCGTTCCGCAGTTCCGGCAAAAAGTGCAGCGGCCCGCCCAAAAAGGCCACGTTGCCCCGGATGGGCTTGCCGCAGGCCAGGCCGCTGATGGTCTGGTTCACCACCGCCTGGAACACGGACGCCGCCAGGTCCTCCCTCGTGGCGCCCTCATTGATCAGCGGCTGGATGTCGCTCTTGGCGAACACGCCGCACCGGGCGGCGATGGGATAGATGGCCTTATAGCCGGCGGCATAGTCGTTGAGCCCGGCGGCGTCCGTCTGCAGGAGCGCGGCCATCTGGTCCACGAACGAGCCGGTGCCGCCGGCGCAGATGCCGTTCATCCGCTGGTCGATGCCGCCGGTGAAGTAGATGATCTTGGCGTCCTCCCCGCCCAGCTCGATGGCCACGTCCGTCTGGGGCGCGTAGGCGCGCAGCGCCGTGGCCACGGCCACCACCTCCTGGGTGAAGGGGATGGCAAGCAGTCCCGCCATGGTCAGCCCGCCGGAACCGGTGATGACGGGACTGATCTCGATCTCGCCCAGGGTGTCCTCCGCCCGGCGCAGCAGCCCGGACAGGGTCTGCTGGATGTTGGCGTGATGGCGTTCATAAGCGGAGAACACCATCCCGCGGTCCTCGGAGCGCAGGATGGCGATCTTGACAGTGGTGGAACCGATATCGATCCCCAGTGTATAAGTAGTCTTTGGCGCTTGGAGCATGGATGCCTTCCCCTCTGAACTGCTGTGAAAAGGTAACATATCGGCAGGCGTCGGCAAAGATCGACGCCTGCACGCAGATATTATAGCGAATTTTGCGCAACTTTTCAAGCCCCGCCGTCCACTTTGCGCTGCCGCCGGCGGGAAAACGCCCTGACGGACCCGCGGCAGGTGTCTATCTCACGAAAACACCCGCTGAGCGCTGCTCAGCGGGTGAATCCCGTGCGATATCGCGTCAGGAGCCATTACAGGTCCCCGATCAGCCTTCCCTGGGCGTCAAAGGTATACGAGGCGCCGTCGATGGTATACGTCCCGTCCGTGTAGGCGACGCCGTACTTGCCGTCGTGCAGCGGGTTGAAGTAGTACCAGGAGCCGTTCACATTCTGCCAGCCGTCCATCACGCGGCCATAGTAGCCGTCATGCACTTCGCTGAAGTAGTACAGCCCGTCATAGGAGCTGCCGGTGGCGATCCACCGCAGGCCGGTCATCATCACGCCCGCATCGTCGAGGAAGAACCAATACTTCCCGTCCATGGCCCAGTCGTTGACGATCATACGGCCATAGTAGCCGTCAAGAGACTTGTCGAAGTAATGCCAGACCCCGTTGACCTGGACCCAGCCGTCCATCAGACGGCCATAGGAGCCGTTGTTGTTGGGGTTGAAATAGTACCAGCCCTCCGTGAACTTCTGGAAGCCGGTGAGCATTTTCCCGTCAGAGCCCATGTAGTACCAGTACTTGCTGTCCCGCGCCCACTGGTCATGCACCAGCTTGCCGGCATCGTCGAAGAAGTACCAGGCGGAGTCGATCCAATCCCAGCCCGTCACGGCCTTGCCGTTTTTGTAGTAGTACCGCTCGCCGTCCTCCTCGGTCCAGCTGCCCCCCCGGGAGGGAGCCTCGTCCGAATAATATGTATAGCAATACTGTACGCTCTTTACTTCCTCGGCGGACATCGTGCGTCCCCAATTGACGGAGTTCGACCAGTTGCCCTCTGCAAGGACGATATAGTCGCTGTAGACCTCCAGCACGACCACCGAGTGGCCGCCCGAGCCGTAGCCGATCCCGTAGGAGAGCAGGTCGCCCACATGCAGATCCTCGATGGTGATGGGCGGCCGCTTGACCTTCTTCAGGGTCTGGCCGGGAAACGCAGCTTCCTGCAGCAGGGTGGCGAACCCAAAGCAGCCATACTCGGCGAGGCCGTTCTTGTCGATATAATAGGAGCTGCTGTCCCACGGCGCCCCGTCCGGATAGATCTCCTGGAGGGCGATCATACGCTCATAAGCCTCCTGCTCCGTGGTGAGGTCCGCGGACTCCTGAGCAAAGGCTGTCGCGGAGAGGGACAGGACCGTCAGCACGGCCAGGATCATGGAAATAAAACGCTTGAGCATGTATCTTTTGTGTCTCCTTTCAGTACCGTTGACGCGCATCTCCTTCTCGCCGCGATCCCTTAGATCCGGCGAAAGGCCCATTTCATGCCTCTCAGATCCGTCTGCGCGCCGCCGCCCTCCCGCGTGGAGGGCCCTCCGAAACTGTCACATTCCATTCTGAAAAAACGGCTACTTTTAAGATAATAGCACAAAATGGCTCTCTTTGCAAGCAAAAAGCCGCGCTTTCCCTCCCGATGCGGCAAAAGTGCCTGACCTTCGCGAGAAGATCAGGCACTGTTGGCAGCGGCAGCGTTTCCTCAAAGGGAACGCCCCGCGCCCAAGGAGGCAGATTTTCTTGCCTCCTTGAGGTCTCAAAGCCGGCTCTTCCTGCGGCGAACGGCCGCCACAGCCGTCAGGGCCAGCGCGCATCCCGCGGCCAAAGCCATCCACAGGGCGGGCATGTTCTCGTCCCCGGTCGCCGGGGCGGTGGGCTCGCCGGGCCGGCTGGGCTGCACGGGACTGGCGGTGGGTCTCGGCGTCGCGCCGGGCTCAGGCGTCGCGCCGGGCTCAGGCGTCGTGCCGGGCTCAGGCGTCGTACCGGGCTCCGGTGTCGTGCCGGGCTCAGGCGTAGATCCGGGCTCAGGCGTAGATCCAGGCTCAGGCGTAGACTCGGGGTCAGGCGTGGAAACAGTTCCGGGGCCGCCGGGATTATAGCTCCTGTACGTATTGGTGAACGTGCTCTCACCGGTCTCGTCTATCAGCTCCGCTTCCAGGACGCCATCGCCCAGCGGGTCCGTCACACTGTATGTGACGGTATAGGCGTGGGTGTCGTAGGTCACGTTCGCGGCTCTTCCGGGCACCTCGGTGATCGTGATGGTATAGGTGCCGGGCATCGTAAATCCGATATCCGCAAACGCAACGGTCCCATCAGCAGCGTTGGACGCGTTTGCCGGCAGCTGGACGCCCGCGGACGGCTGCGCCGTCATCGTGAACTGGAACGCATCGGCCTGCAGCGTGCGTCCGTTGAGGACCTTGGTCACGCTCGGAGCAGTCACGGTAGCGGTCTTCGGTTGATACGTATTGGTGAACGCGGCCGTGGACGTGTTCCTCTGTATGATCGGCCCCACACTGTTATCAGATTTGGCGGTATATCCCGCCGCGGTCTCTTCCGATACGGTATACGCCGTGCCGGCGGGCAGAGGGATGCTGGCGGTCTGTCCATGCTTGAGGGTCAGCTTGCCGGTGCACTTGCCGTCGGCCGACTCAAGCGTCAGCGCCTGCGTCTCACCGTCCACAGTATAGGGTATCGAGCCAAGCTCAAAATAACCGGAATCGAGGTCTGCCGGCGGCGTTAAGGTGACGTCGAAAGTGAACTCCTTGTCCGCAAAGCCCTCCGGCCCATTCACCACCGTTTTGGTGATCTCCAGCCTCCCATAGAGGGAGGTATTCGCAAAGTACACCCAGTCATCCGCACCGCTGCTGATCGTGCCGAAACCATCCGCACCGATCGTTGTGTCCGATCTGCCCAGCATCCCGGACGCCGAGTAATCACGGGGGGATACCTCTTCCACCTTGTACTTGATGCCCGGGGCGATGCCGTAGATGGTGATGGCCTGCCCGGCCTTCAGGGTGAAAGTCTCGGACGTTCTGGTGCTGTCGCCGTCGTTGCCGGTCATCTTCAGCGTGCCGCGCGGCGGGGCCGCGACGCCCATATCGTCATAGTAGAGGGCCCTGCGCCCCACATAGGCGTAGTTGTTATCGATCGTAACGCCGGCACCATGCCCCTCCGGCAGGGTCAGCGTCAAGGTGAACGTAAAGTCCTGTCTGGGCGCGATCAGCGTCGTGCCGTCGGTGTCATAGGCGATCTTGCCGATGCGCAGCCAGTCCTCATAGACGGTCATCGTGACCGCGTTGGACTTTACGCTCGTGCCGTCCCAGGCAACGGCGGCGCTGTTGGTATAGGTATGCTCCTCCAGGACGATGGGCGTGGAGACCTGGAACGTCAACTCCTTCTTAGTCTCAGTGGGAATACTCAGACTTTCCCATGTCACCTTGCCGCCGTAATACAGGCCGGGGTCCTGATCGGAGTCCTTGCCATCCTTGAGGTCGGTAAGCTTTCCGCCGTCGCTGATGGTCCCCTGGTGCACGCGCAGCCTGCGGTGTCCCGCCTCTCCGTTGGCGTCGGGGATCTCGTCTGTGACGGTGAACCCGCCCGCGGCGGTCACATCATAGTTATAGACGGTGAGGGTATACGTGACCGTCTCGCCGGAGCCCACATGCAGGCCCCCATCTTCATCCAGATCGTGGCCTTCCGATGCCTGCTTCTTCACCAGCATCACGCCAGTGGGGGCGTTGGTGAACTGCTCCGACGTCGGCTCTCTCGTCGCCGCGGTGATACTTCCGGTGGCACTGCCATCGGCGGCCACAGACGCACCGTTGATCTCCGTCAGCTTGAAGTCGACGCCGCCCTCGGCCGGCTTATAATCCTGCTCCTTCACGGTATACTTCGTGTCCGCCGGCAGGATGAAGGTGGCGGTCTGGTCGTTCTTGAGCGTCAGCGTGCCGGTGTAGGTCCTGCTATCGTCGCCGGTCAGTCCCGTGAGCGTCAGGGTCCTTGTCTCTCCGCCTTCGGGTGCACCGTTGCCGGTAACGGTGTACGAAACGGAGTGAGTTCCGTCCCCCTGGTTGAAGTATTCTTCCTCGTTGCCCGTGGTTCCCTCAATGTTCGCCGGCAGCGTGAACGTCACGTCGAACTGGAATTCCGCGCTGTCCCGCACCGCGTCGGCGGGGTCGTACTCACCATCAAACAGGTCGGTGACAGTCTTGCCGATGGTCAACTGGCCCAGGGTAGAGATGTACCACACGTCCACCACGCCATCGTCACCAATGCCGGTCCACTTGTAGGGGTCCCTGACGTCGTCGGTGACGCTGCCGTTTTTCGCCGTGTCGTACTTATACCACTGCCAGCTGGTGAGACCGCCGCCGCTGATGCTGTCCACATTATCCGGGTCAAAGGCCACGGACAGCCCCGTGACCCCGAGGAAGTCGAGGAGTCCATCCATATTGAAGAAGGTCTCGCGCTTGACAATGTAGTATCCATCCGTGCCATTTTCAAACGGCGCGGCTTTGTACTCTGTAGGGACGCCCGTCTCTTCCTTTCTGGTCACGGTGGCGTCCACATGCTCGTGCGTCTGGCCCTTCTCGTCGGTGTAGTTGAAGGTCACGTAATAGGTGTAGTGGTCCGCCGGGGTGCTCCACAGGGCGGTCAGATAGATGGCGTACTCCGTATTCGTATCGCCGAATCCGGTGTTGTAAGCGTCCATGATGTTCCGCAGCTCCAGCAGGTCGGAGGGCTGGATGACGGGATACTGGCCGGAATCTGTAGTAGTCCTTGTCGTGACCCTGTCCGCAATGGTGATCCTGCTATCACCGTCGTTATCTTCCCACTGATAGGGAACGCCCGTGCGGTCCGTCAGGACCCAGCCCTGGAAGCCGACCGCACGCTCGCCTTCCCCTTGCGTGATCGTAGGCGTGGCACTGCTGACGGAGATGCTGTCGCTGGCGTCGCCGCCGCTGTAGCTGCCGTCGCCGGCGGCAATGGCATAGTACTGTCCGCCGTTATTGTCTATGTATCTGCCGTCTCTTACTGTATAGTTGGGCATACCGGAAACGTCCCCTGTGATGCCCTCATTCAATTTGCCTGCCGCTCCGTAGTTCACACCATCCTGGTAGACGACGATATACTGCTCCGGATAGGCGCGGACCTCCAGCAGATAGGCGTTCATGGTCTCAGTCCGGGCACCCGCGTTGGTATTACCGTAGGGCGACACCAATCTGACATAGTACCACTCTTCGCCATCTTCTACGTACGGCCCGGTAACCTCCAATTCCGCGCTGTCGCCGCCCGAGGAACTTTGGACCGCGCCAGTTTTATCGACCAGCCGTACCGTTGGATTCGCCGCCGTTCCGCCACGGCTTTCAGTCCCACCGGCAAAGGTGAAGCCATCCTGGAGTTGGAAGCGGACGTTGGCACTATAGTGTGTGCTGTCTGTCCATGTATACAGAAAGCCCGCATCACCGTATTCAGTCGATTCCTCGTATTGCCCCCATTGATCGCCGGTGCAAAACGTATGGCCCGCCTGCACAGGGGTCCAGGTACCGCTGCCTTCATTATTCGCCCAGACTTCGACCGTCACGCCGTACAGGCCGGAAATGATCAGCTCCTTATAAGTACTCTCATTGGTATTCATGGAGCCGCCGGTGATCCAGATGTCCCGGGTGGCGCCGGTGACGGTGATCGTGTATGAGGGGTCGCCGTTGTTCCAAGTCGCTTCGATCGTGACAACCGCGCCGGAGGGCAGCCGCGTGCTTGCTGAAGCCGGTGTAGCCGTGGTGCTCACAAAGGGGACCGTTATAGTCGCGCCGTTGATCTCCAGCGTGCGCAGCTCCGCGTCATCAATGGGGTTCCCGTTCCCATCATTATAGGTATCCTTCACCGTGAACGTCCAGGTGAGGGTCGCCCCCACGTCTGGATTATCGAGATTTCCCGTCACAGTCCAACTGCCACCCGAAACATCGACCTTGTTGCTGGTGGGCGTGCCGCCTATCACATAGGACTGCCACGCCTCGGCATGGAAGGTGATGGTCGTCTTTTTCGTCAGCACCACCCGGACGGTCTGGTTCGCGCTCACCTTTTCGGTAGAGCTGCCCACCAGATAGGTGCCGGTGAGGGTATAGCTCTCGGGGCTGCCACCGCCCGAAACAGGCGCGATGGTGTTGGTATCCCCGTTATAGACATACCGCGGCTCCGCGCCCAGGGGGTAATTGCCGTAGGACGATTCGTTGGGGTATTTCTCGTTGCCGGGATAACTGCTGTCAAAACCATCCGTATTGTCGATATACACCCGGCCGATGTAGCCGGCGGGAATGGTCACGTCCACGCTGGCCCAGCCGTCGACCGTAATTGCGGACGGGTCCGCGCCGAAGACAGTGTTCTTATAGGTATCGGTTTCATTTGTTTCGTCCACATAGACCTCATAGGTGATAGCATACTCATTGGGTACATAGCGCACCTCGAAGGGAGGGTGGTCGTATTGACCGACACTCTTTGTCAACACCACCGTGGTCAGGCGGCCCTGGGCGTCGATGGAGGTGAAATGGACATACGTTTTGTCTTTCACCTGATACATGCCCAAATGATAGAGGATGGTGCCGTTGAGCCGGATGGAGCTGATCCTGTAGCCCGTGATCTGGGGGTAGGTATTCAGGGTGTCCTCAACACCTGCCCCGTCCTTCAGCAGGTCGCCGCCGTTAGGGCCGTCCCAGGAATCACTCGTTACAGTATGGCCGTTGTCCTCGCCGCGAGCTATCAAATCGTCGAAGCTACTATATGTGGTCGGGTCGCCCGACTCGTTGGCGCCGTAGATGGAAAAGCTGAAGTATCCGGGAGCGACCTTAGCATCATTCAATTCTCCGATGGGCATGATGCCGGGGTCGTCCCCGAGGGGCAGATCGCCCTGCGCTTCGTCCGCCAGCGACCGCAGATAGGCCAGGGCCTCCGCCTCGCTGTCCTCGCCGTAAAAGGCTATCATGCCCTCCCCGAAGGGCGTCCCCCCGTCGGGCTCCGCCGTTGCTTCCGGCTCCGCCGTGGGCTCCGCTGTCTCGGTGGGCGCGGGAGATTCGCTGGGCGCGGGGGTCATCTGGCCCTCGAACCAGGGGCCGTCCTCGGCGCCCGGCCACCCTTGGGGCGCATCCTGCTCCGGCTCCGCCGTGGGCTCTGCCCCCTGCAAAACAGCATCGCCGGACGGGTCCCCGCCATCTTCAGGCTGAGACTCTTCCGGCTGTGTATCCAATTCCTGCGTCCCGGGCGCGCTGCTCTCTTCCGGAGCCGCGGCGGTATCAGTTTCTAAAATACCCCCCCGGCTGATCTTCTGGGGTGCTGCCTTCCGCGGCGGAGAGTCCCGCGTCCTCCCCGGCAGACATGAGTCTGCCCGTGCCAGCGGTTCCTCTGACCGTGAGGCCGGCCTGGCAGACCAGCATCACCAACGTGAGCACAAGGGCCAAGACCCTGATCGTTCTTCTCCTCATGGCTGCTTTCTCCCTTCGGATCACAGAGCGGCTCCCGCCGCCGTATATATGCCAGACACATCAATTGGGGCCGCAATTGCATTGGTCCCATATCGATAGCAATTATAGTGTATATACTACTACCGAATTGTTCAAAATGCAAGTGTTTTCCTGGGAAAATTATTTCAACTGACCTGTTCCATGCCATATAACACCCCATTCCAGGTCATGCCGGGCATATGTGTCAGCATCAGCGGAAAACCAGCAGGCAATGTTCTGTCATAAAAAGAAGGCTATGAGAGAACCTCTCATAGCCTATCGTTTTGCAAAAAGTGAAAGCGGTATGGACATTGCAGTAGTATACCCGCTTGACATATACATGCGCAGGAGGATACCAATGCCTGATATGATACCTACCCCCAAGATGAGCGAGATCCTTTGGAAGGAGTTCATGGAGCCGCTGGGCATATCGGCTTATAAGCTAGCCCAGGCCATCCATGTTCCCACCTCCCGCATCCAGGATATTCTTCACGACCGCAGGAAGATCACGGCCGACACATCCCTGCGGCTGGCAAAGTATTTTGGCGTCTCAGACCGTTATTTTTTGGATATGCAGAACGACATCGACCTCCGGAAACTGAAAACAAGCATGGCAAAGGATATCCGGGACATCCATCCGTTTCAGTCCGCATCCATATAAATTATTTCAGCCATAAAATCTCCCTTGTGCAGTGACAGCACAAGGGAGGTATTTTGCTTAGGCGCATCGGACAACACAACCGTTCCGCATCCAGCCATCTACAACATTCAGCCGTTACCCGTAATATACAGCTTATCCAGCCTGGCCTCACGAAGAGCGTCCTTCAACGCCAGCAGTACTGCAAGCAGGAGCTGCTTCTCTCCTTCTGAACAGCCTGCCATCAGTTCTGCAACATTCGCTGTCAGTCCAGCTTTGTCATTGATCAGATTCCCCCACAGCAGCCCGTCCGCAGTAGTCTCCAGGGCATTGACGATACGGATGAACGCGGCCAGACTTACCTGTCTCTTCCCCCGCTCAATACAGCTTACATGGGAGACGGACATCTCACTCATCTCCGCGAGAGCCGCCTGTGTCATCCCGCATGCGTCCCGTCTGTCCCTGATCCGCCTTCCAAAGTCTGTTTTCATTTTCTGTCAAGCCAGTATACTACGTTTGGAATACCTTGCATAGAAAGAGAGTCCGGTAGTATGACATATGATATAATGCTTAACTAAATGCAATACCTTTCTTCACATACCAAGAGCATATAAACTTTCTGCCCCTCGACATGTTCACTGCATCCCCGCTTGTTTATTCATTTTCCGCGTTGGAAATCGCCGCAGCAAGCGGGCCAGATAGTGCCCGACACAGATGAAAAGGCCCATGATGGCGATATAATCCAGATAGAACACGATCCTTGGCGCGTCAAAGTCGAAGAACACAAAATGATTTCGCAGCAGCAGGTAGTTCAGAATGTCCTGTTTAGCAAAGGCGTAAATTCCGTACACGGCCACCGCCAGTGCCATGATCCGCAGCAGCCATGTCCGCGTCTCTGAGGTCGTTTCCCGCATCTTTGCCAGCATCGTGTTCCAGTGAAGGCCCAGGTGCAGGCTCATCAGCACGAAGTCCCAATAGGCGCAGAGCATATGGACTACTCTCGCCCAGGCCCGTCCGCCCCGAATTGGCAGAAAGTCCAGCGCATAGCGGCTCAGCACCGCGCCGCTCACCGCCGAGCCGATCATGCCCGCAAAGATCAGCAGCACCAGCGCGGTTTGGAATACGCGAAAGGGCGTGTATTTGCCCTTGAAAAGTCCCCGGAACCACCGCCTGTTGAGCACATGATGGGTGACGAAAAGGACCAGCATGGCGACGCCGATCCATTCGTGGGCCGCCTCCCCCAGCAGGCTGTAGCTCATGAGCAGCACCAGCGCGGCGGTCATCAGGAGGTCTACGATCATTCGTTTCATGACATACCCAGCCCTTCACCCTATGATTTGGCGTTTAAGTCTGACTGCTTCGCCTTACTCTGCGGCCACGTTTTCCTGGAGCCAGTTCTCAATGTGGTCCGCGATCACATCGTTGTTCAGGTCCTGGAACATCATGTGGTCGTTGCCATAGATGCCCTCATCCGGCAGACTGACCACCGTGCAGACGCCGCCCGCCTCCGTATAAGCCTGTCCGAAAGCATCGGCAGAGGACTTCATCATGGCCCACATACCCGCAGCCGGAACGTCCGTGTACTCCTGGCCGATGTAATCCCCATAATAGAACGCCACGGGGATATTCTTCTCCAGAAGCGTGTTATAGCCGTCGCTGTCCGGCATGGGCGCCATGCCCGGCTCGATGGCGATGATCGCCGCCACATGGTCCGTGTACTGAGGCACATCCCAGCCGGGGATGCCGCCTTGAGAGTGGGTCACAAGGATGGAATCCTTGCCGGTCATCTCATATACCTTGTCGATGGTGGCCGCCACCGCCTGCGCCACAACAAGGTTGTCGATGTTCTGATCGCCATTGGCGGAATCCATGCCCGTGTCCGGGGTCATCTGCCGGAAGAACTGGTCCAGCACGTCCTCCCCCTGGGGGAATTGGGAGTTTTCATTGTAGGTGAACGCGCCGTCGATATAAGTACCGATACGGAATTGTGTATACCAGGTCTGGTCAGAGGGCGTGGTGCTGATCGTACCGGCAACGGAGGTCTGGCCGGCTTCGCCGCGGCGGGGCTCGTCGATCAGGAAAACGCCGTGGCCCTTTTTCAGAAACATATCGGACCAGCCATCCCGCCCGTCAGGCGTGGTCATCCAGCCCATGCGGGACTGGCCGTACCCGTGCAGGAACACCATCGGCAAGCCGGTCTGATCCGCCGGGAGCTGATAAAACACATTGGCGTGGTCCACATGAGAGGTGGAGCCTTCCCTGGACATATAGTAGTTGGACACATCGAAGGTCCCGTCCGATGTGATCACCGTGCCGCCAGCGGAGAACATCCCCTGGTCCGCGATGACGAGGGCGCCCTCCGGTTCCTCTGCCGCCCATGCGCCTGCGCCCATGGCGAGCGTCAGCATCAACACGGCAGCCATGGCCGCCGCAAACCGTCTCTGCTTTTTCATGTTCATAGATCCTCCTTTAAGATTTGTTTTATCGTTTCTTTTCCAGGAGCCACTCCTGGATGTCATCTTCCTCAAACAGCACGTTCCCGCCGCCGTGTTGATTTGTGATGCCCCGGTCGGCAAACCAGGCGTCGTCCGGTATCCATAGCCGCAGGAGCTCGTCTATCTCCTCATCGTCAAGGCCGGTCTGACGGTATGCCTCCAGCAGCCCGTCATATGCCTCCCGCGCCCTGTCCGAGCCGTAGTATTCGTCGTGCTCACCCATGAAGATGTAGACTGCCGTCTTGCTCTCCGCCGCCGGGGCAAACTCTCCGTCCCATTGGGAGGCCCCGTGCAGATATGCCGCGAACAGGTCCGGGCGCATCCCCATGACCCTGGACATGGTCTCGCCGCCCGCAGAGTAGCCCGCGCCGTAAAC
>CANQIO010000006.1 GCA_947624065.1 uncultured Oscillospiraceae bacterium
AGCAGCGCCCCCACCGCCTCCGTCACCGGCGCATATCCCGCCACGTCGTACCGCGTCTCTTTCTTCTTCTCGTCCATTACCGGCCCTCCAGCGCCTTCTGGGCGTTCTCCACCCATATCTTCCCGTCCCGTGCCTTGGCCGCCTCATACCACTCCGCCTGCGCATTGTGCTGGCTGTACCGCAGCCTCCGGTCGGTGACGACCTTTTTCTCGCCCTTCTTGACATAGGGCGACCCGCTCGTCTCTCCGACCATGACCTTGCCGTGGTATTGGAACCGCCCGTATTTCGTCCCGGCGGCCGCATACACGTACTCGGTCCCGATCATCTCGGCATTCTTCTCTCTGGTCAGGCGTTTCAGATCCCCAACCCGCAGGGGCATGAAGTCCTGCATGGAGTTGGACATGTCCCGCTGCAGGCCGTTGTGGGCGTTCTGCACCCGCTCGGCGATGCGTTCCCCGGAAAAATGGACCTCAATGGTGTCCTCGATGATGTCCAGGTCCTTGAGATGGTACAGTTTCGTCGGCATGGCCGGTCACCTCCCCGTGATCTCAAAATGGGGGATCACGCTGAATATGGCAGCGGACGTGATGGCGTACACGCCGTCCCGAGTCCGGTTCAGATGATCATAAAACCCCTGCCTGTAATCGCTGTCCTGCACCGGTGCCGTGTCCGGCCATGCCCCCACGATGAAGAAATCGAACGTCTCCCCCGGCGCGAAGGTCAGCGCCCCGGCCGGGTCCTCCCGCTGCCGCCAGAGCAGCGGCGGGTCCCAGGGCTTGTCCCCCACCAGCACCGGCGCCTCCGGGCCTCCGTCCGTCCAGCGGACATGCAGGATAGCCTTGTCGGTGCAGGTATAGCCGTACCGGGCGGCGATGGCCGCCCGGTCGGTGTTGAGATCCACGCCCGCCAGCACAGTGGGATACCAGATATCCCCGGCAAAGCCGATGGGTCTTTTTCTGTTGAAGATGGTCACGATGTCGCTGTACATGCCCATCACTCCCTCAGCCGCACGGGGTAGCGCCCCATGAACAGCAGGTTCACGCCGTTGGCGTCCGGCACGCCGGCCAGATATCGGCGCACCGTGTCGTCCAGCAGCCGCTGCCGGGCCGTCACGTCGGCCACGGCGGCGTCCACGGCGGTGCTCCCGCGTCCGGCGGAGCTGCCGGTGGCGTATGTGATGGACTCGGAGCCGGAGGACT
Source organism: uncultured Oscillospiraceae bacterium (assembly GCA_947624065.1). GTDB lineage: Bacteria > Bacillota > Clostridia > Oscillospirales > Oscillospiraceae > CAJOIG01. Next base: position 1,200 of record CANQIO010000006.1, read on the forward strand.
TCGCGGCGATCTGACGGCTCTGCACGGTGCCGTCGGCGTTCTCTATGATCGACTGGCTCCGGCGGATATCCTCTGCCGCCTCGTCCAGCTGCCGGAGGGTGTCCGCCAGGGCGCAGGCGCAGCGCTTCACCGCCTCCATGGCGTATCCCTCGGCCGGCTTTGCCTCGCGCAGTTTTGCAACGCCGTCCACGCCGGTGGTAGCCTGATCCATCACCCTCTCCACCTCCCAGATGAGGCGGCCGAACCCCGCCTCATCCAGTTTCCCTTCGCCGTACAGCGCCGTATAGTCCTTGTAGGTCGCATAGGCCATCGCCGCCGCCTCCCTTATTCCTCGGTTACACCGGACAAATCCACCGTCATATACAGCTCCCCGTCCTTTTTGATGGTCAGCTTTTTCGCCTCGGTCAGATTCTCCAGCCGCTGGACCAGCAGCAGGCTCTCGTCTACCGTCACGGTCCGCGCGCCTTTCGCTCTACCCTCCATGGTGATCTTCTGACCCTTCAGCTCGGCCGGGAGCTTGATGATGGCAAAATGGCCGGTGTTGTCCGTCTCATCGAACTCCGTCCACGCCTCAGTGATGTTTTTCACATCGCCCGTAGCGGTGACGGTCTTATCAGAGACAGTAATCGCGAAATTCTCCCCGATCAGGTCCGACACCTTTTTGGTGCCGATCCCCGTCTGGTCCTGCTGGCCAGGGACATTTACCCCATCAGGACCGATCAAGGGTCCGCGCTGATGGTCCCCACCACCACGCCGTCCAGCTTCTCGGCGAACAGCTCAATGCCGCACACCACCGTGTCCACCGCGGTCATGTTGGAATAATCGGCCACCTCGTGGATGCCGATATAGCCGGTCTCGTCGGTGGTGAACTCGAAGCCCTTCTCCATATCCGCGCCGTTCACGGGGATGTAGTACAGCACCAGGTTGTCCTTGGCGGTGCCGTAGATCTTGCCCTTGGGCACGGAGCTGTTGAGGATCACCGTGCCCAGGCCCAGGAAGTTCTCGATGTAGTTCATGCCGAAGGCCGTCTGCATCGTCACCTGGGCGCTCGCCAGGTAATCCGCCACGTCCAGCGGGTTCATGAAGTACACCATGCCGTCGGCGTCGGTGTTCTCAAAGAGCACCTGCAGCTGGCCCCAGGTCTGGGCCAGCGTCTCCTGGAAGGTCTTGCCCGTGGCGGTGCCGGTACCGGTGCCCAGGAAGGTGAAAAAGTCCTTGCGGATGCCCTTCTGCACGTCCCGGAGCATCGCGTCGGTGGTCATCTCCACCGCCTGGTCGTAGCCCCGGTCCACGATGGCCTCGGCGCTGGTGCCCTTGCGCCACTTCTTCAGCGTGATCTCCTTATAGGTCACCGCCTCGGTCTGGTACTTGCTCAGGGGGATGGTCTCGCCCTCCCCGACAGTGCCTTCGCCCAGGGTGCCCTTGGCCTTGTAGGTCTTGAGGACGGTGCCCGCCTGCTTGGCCACCTTCCGGGTGACGCCCAGGGCCTCCATCAGCTTCTTGATGCCCTCCTCGAACATCAGGGTGAAGTCGATCTCCCGCACCCGTGCCAGCTGTTCTCTGGTGATCAGATTCTCGTCTGCCATTTTCATTTTCCTCCAAAAAGTTCAAGATTTTCGGCGATGGCGGCCCGCCGCTGGGCCCGGTCCTTGATGCCCGCGATCTGCTCCACCGTCATGCCGCCGGACCCGGCGTCATGCGGTTCCTTCCCTGTGAATCGCGCTTTCCTCCCGTCCTGCCCCGCGGCCTTCTCATCCACGAACGCGGCGGCGTCCTTCTCCCTGATCTGGCCCAGCAGGTCAGTCAGGCCCAGGATCGCGCCGTCCTTCGCGGTCAGCCCGGCCGCCCGCACCTGGTTCTCCACGTCCCGCCGGGCCGCCTCGGATGTGAACTTGATCCCATCCAGGGTCTTTTTCAGCGCGTCGTCGAAGTCCCTGGCGGCCGTCCGGCTGGCGAAATCGTTCTGCGCCTCCTCCAGCTGCCGCTGGGCAGCCTGCAGGGCATCCAGGAGCTTTTCCGGGTCCTGGTCCTTCGGTATCCGCTGCACGATGGCCTCTGCGGTCTCCGCCCGGCTTTTCCAGTCGTCCCGCTCGCCGGTCAAGGTGGTGATCTGGGCTCTCAGCCCGTTGATGTCGTTCCCGTTCTCCGCCATGATGGCGTCGATGACGGACTTCGGCAGCTGCACGCCCTCGCCCAGCGCGCTCAGGTCCAGGTTTCTGAGAAAATCGCGTTCCATGTTCTTTGTCCTTCCTCCCGCTACGCCGTTTTTACGGGACGGCGCCCATGTGCGGGCCGCGCCACGGTGACGCCCGGTGCCGGCGAAATATGGCGCCCGGAGACGGAGTCGGACCGTCCGCGGCGTGTGAAAGAGACGAAAGCCACGCCGCGCTGCCACCAGTCCGGGCATAAAAAGGCACAGCGCGGAGCCCGCGCTGTGCATGAAAAAACGCACGGTGCAAAAGCACTGTGCGCTCTTTTTTGTGTTGGGTTGTTCAGGCGTTTCCTACGACCTCTATATGGTCGATCTCATCTTCGTATAGACCATAGCAATATTCCGTTTCTCCGACCGGAAAAACAGTGATATTGGCGCCGTCATCATCGTCTGCCTCCGAGGTAAAGCCATCGTACACCCCTATGATCGGCTCTTGCCCGTCACAGAAATAGACCTTGATGATCTTTCCCTTGTATTGCTCCGGTGCTTGTATCTTCATGGATCCTCCTTTCCGGAATACGGCACGACATGTACGCCCGTCTTTCTATAGTGGATTTTAGCCTTTCTGGTCCATATTTTAGCACCATCGAGGTTCAATGTATAGCCTATTTCTTCCCCTGCGTCGATAATCTCCTTACGGTTCCACTCGCCTTTTCGATTCAGCAGCATCTCGCCAGTCCCCGCCTTTTCCAGCACGATCCGCTGAAGTTCTCCCTGTGGGACCGTGATCACGCTTTTCCCCTCTTTGGCCGTTCCCTGCATATGCTCGGCCTGTTTTCCCTCAAGGATCTCCAGTGGGAAGTCCCCTCGCTGGATCTTCGTGCGGGCCTCATCAACAGCGCGCGCAGCGCGCTCGTTCTTTCCCCGTTCATCCCGCTCCGCTTTCCTCGCCGCCGCCGAGGCTGCCGCGGCCTGTTTACGGTCCCATCGGGCAATGGCCAGCCGCTCCTGGTAGGGCTTGAGCTCGTTCTCCCGGCAGAACTCCCGGTATTCCTTATTCCGCTCCTGGAGGCGCAGGGCCTGTTCCCGATACCGCCGCTCCAGCTCCGACCGGGCGGCGTCGGTGCCCGCCCCGTCCACGGCCGCCTTCAGCCCCTGCACCCTGCGTTTGACGCGCCGGACCCGCCGCTCCAGCAGCCGCTGGCGCTGCTCCAGCTCTTCCCGCAGGCGGTTGGCCTCGCTGTCATAGCCCCGGAACGGGTTATGCTCTCCGTCCCCCGGCCCGATGCTGTGCCGGCAGTTGGCCCCCAGCAGCCCGTCCACATACCCGATGCCGCACACGCTCAGCGGCGGGAACCGTTTGTCTCTGCCGCTCTTGGAGTAAAACTTCCCCTGCAGCCAGAAATGGTTGGTGAAGTTCTCCCCGCCGTCGCCGGTCCGGGCCCCCAGGTGGTCGCTCACCAGCACCGTGTCCCAGTCCAGCTCATCCATCCGGGCCTCGGTGATCTCCCCGCACGCCTGGCCGACTCCTGTTCGCACCGCCCGGAACGTGGCCGTCTCGATGGTGTCCCGGTGGCCGGAGGGATACGTGACCACCACGCCCCCGGCGGCCACGGCGTCCACCGCCCGCAGCACCGCCTGGGTGTAGCTCATCCCGCCGGAGGATACCAGATGATACGCCTTGTCGCACTCCCGGAAAAAGATCTGCTGGCTCTCATCTGCCAGTGTCCCGGTGAAGTTCAGCCACTCCCCCGCGGTCTTTTCGTACCCGCGCTGCGCCAGGCGCATGAGATGCGGCGACTGGCGAAGCGGCAGGGGGTCCAACCCCGCGGCGCGGTAGACCTCATCATCCCACTCCACGCTCCGCACCGCCGCGTCCTCAAAGGCGTCGGCGATCTCCTGGAGCATCAACCCTGTCCGCTCCGCCAGGACCCGCTCCAGGTCCTCCCGCAGATAGCCGGCGTCCTGCAGCACCTCCAGCTCCCACCGGTCGACGGCCGTCAGCCGGTAATCGTCTCCCCGGTCCAGCCGGGCCATGATCCGCTCGACGATGCACTCGATCAGCTCCTCGTGGAGCGCCGCCGCGATCTGCTCCGCGCCGTCCGCCACATGGCGCATATATTCCGGGTCCAGCATGGCCCATTATTCCTCACTGCCAAAGAGTGTTGGCCTCTTGATCTCGGCCTCGGCCGCCATGGCCTTGGCGTCCTCCTCGGTCATGCCCTCGAATTTGACGAAGTACCTCCACGCCGGGACCTTCCCCTGGGTCACGTAGCCCCACCACCTGGCCCGGTCCTCCTCCCGGCTGTAGGTGATGTCGCCAAAATCGTATACTGTCTCATACTCCCCCGCCGGGGCGTAGCCGTAGAGATCGGCGAACACCCCCAGGGCGTACAGCACCCCGTCCAGCGCCGCCTCCAGCCGGTCCCGCATGTCCTTGACCAGCTGGATCGTGCGCCGGTCGTCGGCCTCGACCTGTGTGGCGGTCATCATCCCGCTCTTCTCGTTGAACACGAAGTATCCGTTGGAGAACCCGCACTTGAAACCTACCTGACTGAGCAGGGCATTGATCCCGGCCAGCCGGGTCGACGTGTTCAGCGCCGGATTGATCTCCTGGTAATACTCGTCCGCGCCGGTGCCGAACACCTTACGGACGAAGCGCGGCAGCCTCATCCGCCGGGGCCCGCCGCCGATCGGCGTGCCGGCCTGCTCCATGAGTCGGTCGTCCACCATCGCCAGGCGGTTGCTGTCGAATATCTCAGCGGCGTTCCGGCTGTAGGCCACGTCCAGGTCCCGCAGCTCCTCCAATGCGTCGGCGAACACCGGCATGCCCATGGGGCTGTCCGGGTCCAGGCTCGCCCCCGGCGTGCGGAACACACCGAACAGCGGCCGCTCCACGTTCTCCAGCACCGTCTCTTCCGCCAGGCCCTCCCAGGGCGTCTCCTCGATGGCCACCGGACGGCCCCGGTCTCCGGGCGTCAACCCCACAAAGCACCGGTTCGTCACCGTGTAAGTGCCGCTGCCGGTGAATCGGTGATACTCCAGACGCGTGTAATGCTTCTCCTTCTCCTGCACGTATCGCCGGGTGATGAACACCGCTCCGGTGATCTCCCCGTTCTCGGTGTCCGTCACCGCGAAGCGGTCAGGGAGCAGCAGATCAACATCCTGTCCGTTTGGTTTTAGGATCGCCGTCCCATAGGCGCACCCCAGCTCCACCCATTTCCGCAGGCTCCAGTAGAAGCTGTCCACCTGGCCCTGCAGCCAGTCGCCCCGGGCGGACCCGCTCACCGCGATGCTGATGCCCAGGGTGGTGAGACGGGCAGTCTCGGCGCAGATGCTTCTGGCGAAATTCACTGTCTTGATGGTGTTCTCCGGGTCCGCATCCACCCAGTCCGGCCGGCCGCGGTAGATATTCGCGCACCGGGTGAGCATCCGTTCCATCTCCGCGGACGACACCGGGCGGACGCCGAACACCTCTCGGGCCCTGGATACCGTCAGCGCATTTTTGACCTTGTCGATAACTCCCATTAAGCTCTCGTTCCTCTCCTGTTGAACAGCGACTCATATGCGTACCGCAGGGCGGAGATCGCGTGGTCGTCCCGATCCGGATACCCGCTGATCACCCGGCCCTCCCTGTCCCGCTCATACTCATACCCTGTGATCTCCCGCCAGGCATTGGGCGTCCGGCGGCGATCGATGACGATGGTCCGCCCCTGCAGCCATTTGAACCCATAGTCTATGCTGCCCGGCCCTTTGACAGCGGACCGGGCCGGGATGCCAATGTCCCTGTAATCCCCCACGCTTTTCGGCTCGGCGCTGTCGCAGGTGATCGTGTAGTCCGTGTATCTCTTCTCCAGTATCCACGCGCCTGTCTGGCTGTTGGTCTGTTTGTTGACGTACAGCTCGTCCAGCAGGTAGATCCGCTCCTGTGCCGGGTCATATGCCGTGCGGAGAAACGCATATGCGTCCGGATACCAGCCCCAGTCCACGCCTTGATAGATGCGGTCGAAGGAACTGATCTGCTGGTCAGTGATCTCCCGCTCCTCGATCCGCTCAAAGACGTTTCCGCCGGTGCCGGTGGCCTTCCCCATGTACTCATGCTGCCAGGCCCGCTCGTCCACCGCCTTGAGGTGCTCCGCCGCCGCCAGGAATTCCTCCCCCAGCCATTCCGGCGGCGCGTCCAGATAGCAGCTCTTGTGGACCATCCGGCCCGGCATATCCTCGGCGCTGTCCAGATTAGCCCAGTTGTCCCGGCTGAGTGGCGGGTTATAGCTCTCAAAATCCCAGAACATGCTCCCGCCACGCATGGTGGACTGGAGGATGTTCCGGATCTCCTGCCGGCCGGCGAACTGGTCCTTCTCCTCAAAATGGGTGATGGCGATATAGCCGAAGGGCGCCTTGATGGACTTGATCTTCATGGGATCGTCAGCGCCCCGGAACATGATCTTCTGCCCGGTAGGCTTGTAGATCAGCTCCATGGGCGTCCGCCGGGCCTCCCACCAGTCCGCCATGCCCAACTCTCCCAGCGCCCAAATGTACTGCGCATAGACGCTGTCCCGCAGTGTGTTGGCCACTTTCCGCAGCACCAGCGCGTGGGTGCCCGGATGCTGGATCAGCAGCAGCGGCACCAGCAGGCTCACCGTGGAGCTCTTGAGGCTGCCCCGGCCGCCGCTGAGGTCGTAATAGGTGTGTCCATGGGCGAACACGTCCCGCGCCAGGTCATAGAACGCCGGGCCAAGATGCTCGCTGAGCCTTATCTCAGACATCGACGATCACCCGCACCGCCTCCCGCTCCTCGGCAGATGTTCCCTCTGGTTTCAACTCCCATCGGGATCTTGCCCGGTTCGTCAGATAAAACTTATCAGCTTCCACGTTGGGAGGTACATAGATTTCCTCGGTCACCTGCTCAATGATTTCCTCATCCCGCATGCACTTTCCTGTCACCGGATGATATTCCCTGATCCGACGCTTCATTGGCTTCATTACCGTCTTTATGCCGCCTTGAGCTGCTAGATATAACGCGTTTTCAATCTGTTCCCGCGCGCCGCCGCGCCCGCGCGTCAGTGCGTCACAAATGTCACTATAGTCCTTGAGCCACTTATAGAAGGTGTTTCGGCTGATACCCATGGCCTTGGCTAGTTCCTTATCATCCATACCATCCCTCGCCCACGCTTCAATAAGTCCCAGCCCCTCCTGGGTCTGCCATCGCTGATATTTGCCCCTCGCCAAAGCCTCCGCCCCCCCTCCGGGCATAGCAAAGCCCCGGCGGATGCGCTCCGTCGGGGCTCTCTCGTTTTTTTGCCGTGATTATAATACCATGCCCAGAAAAAGTCTGTCAACCTTCCGGTTTTTTTCCGGCCGTCAGCTCTCCACGCCTCCATACAGAGCAATGGTGAAGTGTCGAATAGCATTCTCTTTGCGGACATATATCTGGCTCTTCTCAAGCCCCAGCTCTTCCATGAGCTGGGAAACAGCCCCGCGATGCCCATGGATGTAGATCCGGTCCAGGACCAGGCGCTCTTCGTCATCCAGACAGGCCAGGCCCCGATCCGTCATCTCCACCCATTCCCTCGTCCTTGCCAACTGCCTGTCGAGTTCTTCCCGCATGACGATGTTCGTCAGGAGCCTGTCCTCCCTGCGGTTCCCTCCCCCCCGGACAGGCGCACCATCCGCCATGGCGCTGCGGATGCTTGTGCGCTCCAATTCCAGCCGGTGTATCTCCGCTTGGATGTTTTCCAGGGCAGCCTTCATCTTCTCGTACTTTTTCAACTTTTCGATGGCCTCACAATCCCACTTCATGTCTATCCTCCTATCCTCTTTTCGGCCTCGCGCAGGATGGCGCATCCGTTTTCTGCACAGTTATCCTCATACCGACACCGAGAGCAAGGGTCCTCTCCGAGGATGCCCAGCCGGCGCCCCAGGCCCCGAAGCTTTGCGGCCAAGCTCTCCGCGCGCGGCGCGAAGAACCGGCAGCCCTGTCCGTATCCGTCCACCTCCATCAGAGCGTCGCAGAGTCCTTCCCTGTTTGCCGCACAGTCTCTCCGCGGGCACGACGGGTGCACCGCGATCCTTCTCTTCTTCACGATGACGATCCACCTCCTTTCCTCCTCCGCCGTCGGCCGCCTCGCTTCTCAGGCGGGCGGTAATACCGCAGTGTTTGGCTCATGCCCGGCGCCGTCTCGCTCCGCCAGATGAAGGTGCATCCGGCCGGCACCAGCAGCACGGCCTCCGGATTCCTCGCTGGGATCTCGCTGTATACCTCCGGCCTGACCAGCGTCCTGGATGGGTGATACCGGTGGCGACCCGGCATTAGGCGCACCTGGCCGATCATGTAGGCGGCCAGCTCCGTCAGGTCCCCATGGGCATGGCTGTACAGCGTCTTAGCCATGGCTCCCCCAGCCTTCCAGCACGACTCCGCCAGGGCCGCCGCCTCCCGGTTCACCACCAGGTGATGATGCAGCCGCGCCGGCTCATAGGTGCAGCCGTCCATATCGCTGGTCACATAGGCATAGCGCAGCGGCACCCCCACTGCTTTGCATGCCCTGCGCAGGCGCTTCGTGTAATTCTCCGCCTCCCGCTCCGCCGAGAGGTACAGCTCTTCCGGATCATCGGTCCCCGCCCTCATGACGAGCCGATCGAGGCCCTGCTCGCTGTAGTCCAACGTCAGATAGCAATCCACTCCGGCCTGGAAGTTGTTGTTGAGCCTCCCGGCCAGATCCCTGGCCGCATCCCCTGCCAGCTTCTCCGCCCGGTTGATCGCACGGCTATGTTTCCGGGTGCCCTCGCGGACAACGCCGTCGAGGGTCACCGGAAACTTGCTCTTGACGCATACGCCGTTGGCGTACCTGTACTCCCTTATGTACCATTCAGCCCGATCCATGTGCCGCTCCCCTCGTGTCCGTAATTCCCGCCGTTACCAAGCCGCGAAAATACGCGCGTGCGCGCGTGAAATAAAATTAAGTATGCGTTTCAAAAAGGTTCAGCCAGGGGCCCGTCACCGGGCCTCCGACTCAGCCTTTTCCTCCACGACCTCGCATTCCTCGGGCTTGACCCCGACCTGGGCCAAACCGACCTTGATGAAGAACATCTCCGGCCGCCTGATGTTCTTGTATACTGGCCCGGCCGACTGTTGGAACACCACGTCATGCACGCTCCCGACCTCCGGCCGTGCGTTCTTCTCCACCGGCAGCTGCTTTGTGATCCGGATCTTCACGCCTGCCCCTCCATCAGTTCCATGCACTGCCGGTAATTCTCCTGCAGGACCGCAAATGCCGCCGAGGACCCGCCGCCGTCTGGGTGCATGGCCTTGGCAAGCTGCCTGTACCGCTCCTTCACGGCGGCGGCCGTCTCAGGACGCGAGGCGAAGCCCAGCGCCTGGAAGCACGGCTCCGCCGTGGGCGCCGCCGGCAGCGCCAGCTTCCCCTCCAGGAGCATGTCCAGTGTGAAGATGCCCTTCTCGATGGACCTGGCCAGGTCCTCCAAGGCATACACCATCTCCGCGAACAGATCCGACGTGTAGATCAGCCCACGGCCGCAGGCGGCGGATTTGGCTGTGTCGTTGGTGAACCGGTACGCCCGGCTGTTGCACATCAGCTCCACCCAACAGCTTTTTGCCGTCTTGGTCTCGGAGTAGTCATAGTCGTATTTCTCCACGCCCATGCGCTCCATCAACCTGGCCAGCTTCCCGGCCGCGCCGTCGATGGTCAGCTGATATCGCTTTTTCTGGCTCATGCCTTCATCGCCTCCTCCTTCGTGATCCTCTCGAACTCGATCACCCACACCCAGGGGTTCGCCGCCCAGCCGTATAGGTCTCGGTCTTTCGGCTTGATTGTGCAGTCCCAAATCTCAGCAAACCGGTCTATGGCAGAACGCCGCATTTTTTCTTCAATGCCCACCTGGAAGTTTGCGCCTTCCTCCTTTGCTTGGTCATCATCGATGTTCTGCAGCCGCTCCACCCGCACGTCGGTCACGCGGAGGAACAGCCGGGCCGCCGCCCGCGGCATATGGATGGAAGGGAGCATTTTCCCCGGATTCTTCATCTCCGGCTTTTGGTCCGCTCTGTATATGTAACTTCCACAAAGTCGGGTCCACGTCTCCCGCACATAGAGGACGTCGCTGGATTGTACGGTGGCGCAAAGCGGTGCATATCTCCATCTGTCCACCAGACCCATGCCCATGAGTACCTTTCCCTTGCAATATGGCACATCGCAGGAGGCTGCGGCTTCACCACCCGCCGGGTGACGGTCTTTCGCCCCTCCAGAATGGCCCGCACCATTTCGGTGTTGAACAGGATCGGCTTCATGTCTGCGCCTCCTGTGGCCCGCGCCACACCGGGGCGCACACTTCACGATCAGCACACCAGTCGCGGTCGTTTCCGCAAAACTCGCACCGAACACGCTCTCCATACAGCATCAGTTTTTCCAGGTCTGCTACCGCGGCGTCCAAGGTGGCCCGTACCTTCCGGTATTCGGCCGCCACCGTCCGAGCGGCTTCCTTGATGACCGCATCCATCTCATACCAGCCCTCTTTACGGGCGGCCATGGCCTTTATCCGCGTCTCCGGGTCCACGATCAGCAACGCTTCATCAATATCCATCGCTCATTGCTCCTTCCCGTCCCGGACTGCCTCCAGAAACTTCCGAAGCATCGCCACGGCGGCCCTCCGGAGCTTGGCGGCGGTGTCGACGTCCTCCACGGCCCCCATGGCCTCCATCAGCTTGTTCATCACGTCCTGGGACTGCTGATAAAGCACGCCGAACCGGGCCACGTTGGCATCGGACATGGCCAGCTTCTTCTCCGCGGCCTGCAGCTGCTCCCGGAGCCTGTCCCGCTCCGCCAGGGCTTCGGCGGCCTCTGTTGCCTTGCTCTTGCTGTCCTCCGCCTCTCTGGCCAGCGTGTCCGCCCGCTCCTCCGCCGCTTTCAGCTTGGCACGCAGGTCCTTGGCTTTCGCCTTCTCATCCGCCATAGCCGCCTTCACGGCAGCGTCCACCTTTTCCTTGATCTCCTCCGGGGCCGGCTCCCTGACGGCTACCTCCACCGGTCGGGACTCCAGCGTCTTGACCTGCTGCGCCAGGCTGTCCCGCTCCAGGATCGCCGCTTCCAGTTTATCCTCCGCGGCAGCCTTGGCCGCCTCATACGCCGCCAGTCTCGCCTTGTAGTCCTCTATGAGCGCGTCCGTCTCCCGTGTGGAGAGCTCGTCCACATGGTTCTCCACCACGAACGTCTCCCGCTCCTCTTCGGGCACCGCCAGGAGCGCCAAAGCCTTGGAAACGCTCAGATTTTTCAACGTTGAAAATTCTGTTTCCGCGCCAAAAATACTCCCCTGCGGCGCAGCATATTCCTCAAACAGCTTCATATACCTGGTGGCCGTCACCTGGGAGAAGTCCACGGACTTCTCCAGCCACGTGCCCCACTCGCCATATGGCAATAACTCTTTGGCCTCCACCAGCCGGCGCCCCAGTTCGATGGCTATGTACAGCGCGATCTGCTGTGCCTGGCGCTTGATGGTCACGATCTCCGCCGTGATGACCTCGATGGTCCGTACCGGCTCTGCCACGCTTTCCTGAGCCTCGATGATCTCTTCGCTCATGCTGCTTCGGTTCCTTTCTTTTTTCTCAGTTTCGGGGTCCCATCCTTCTTTCGGGGACTGCCACGCTTCAGCCAGTCCCGCCAGGTGTCGAAAAATGCCTTGTAGGTCACCAGCGGGGACTGCCCGAACACGTCGTTGCGGTACCCGTGGGCCTGGCGCAGCTGATCCCCGTCCATCTCCACCGTCACCAGCGGCCGCTCCGGGTGCTCAGCCTCCCGGAGAAAAAGGATCGTCGTCTTTCCCTCGATGTGCCGGGCAGCATATCCTCCGACGCAGTGCTTGAGCACGTTTCCCTCGGCCACGACTTCCCCGTGCGTCCGTGCCACGCGGATGAACAGCCCATCCATGGCGAAATCGTATTTCAGCGCCCTATTTTCCAGGCTTTCCGCATATTCCCGCTCCTTCTCGAGCTGTCGCCGCTCAAGTTCGATCCGCTGCTTTTCCGCCGCCGCCGCGGCGGCCTCGTCGTGTCTGCGCATGAAGTCTTTCGGCAGCGCCACGGTCTCGTCCTTCAGGTCGTACCCCATCTCTGCACAGAAATCGAGGTAGTCCGTCCAGAGCTTATACCTCTGCCCACGTGTGATGCTGTATCTGGCACAAGGCGGCTTCTTGCTCAGCCAGCGCATGACGCGGGTGGGCTCCTGTCCCACGTGCCGGCACCGTTGCATGAATTTCTGGAACCCCTTGACGCCGCCGGGTACTGTGTAATCTATCTCCTTGGCCAGCGCAAAGCTGTACCGAAAACCGTTCCGACGCAGATATTTGTAAATTTTCAGCAGGTCCAGGTCGTAATTTTCCGCGGCGAAGGCCCGCAGTTCCTGGCCGTCCAGCTCGAATGCCTTTTTCACGTCCGCCGCGCCCCATTTGTACACGTCGGCGTTTTTGCATCCCCGGTATACAAGGTCCCACACCATCTTCCCGGCCCCGCTCTTCAGCAGCATCTCCACGTCCCGCGGATAAAAGCAGCACGCGCCCAAAAAGCCCATCAGGCAGTTGTGCTTCGTCCCCTCGCCGTCCACGAACCGCTCATATCCGCAATAGCGGAATGCGCTTTTCCCGATGGCATCCAGCCCAATCACACGGTAGGAAACATAACTGAACATACAGCCATATCCATCCGTGAACGGCTCCCTGATCCGCTGCTTTCTCGGTCTGTAATCCCCCTCGAACACCAAACGCTCTTCCCGGCCGCCGAACCAATAGCACGTAGCATCTACCCGGTCCGGCTTGAAGCTGTACGCATAGGTGATCTTGAATTCCGGCCCCAGCTGTTCCGCGCCCGGCAAATATCGCTTCCTCGCCCACGCGGCCATGGCCATAAGGCCGCCTTCCTTCTCCCGCAGGAAAACCACCGGCTCATAAACTTCTCTGCGAAAGCTGTCACGGGTACGCCCCGCGCACTTCACCGTCCCCTGTCGTCCGCAGAACGGGCAGACAGCCGTGTCGTTGTGCCGGGCGCGCATCAGCGCCCAGAGCTCCGGCGTCTGCGTCCGCTCCAGCGCCGGATAGATGACCTCCCGCTGCCCGCAGCAGGTCGTCGTGATCCTCCGGCCGCCTTTGACCGTTTTATAGAAGATGTACGGAGCAAACCAACTGTTGACCTCTGCGAGTTCCCTCTCTGTCGGCATCTGAAATCCTGGCAATGCCTCCAGCGTCTCCGGGAGCCTGGCCCCATAGCCGCTGATGCAATCGTCTCTTTCGACCATCCCGCTCGCCCCCTCAGAAAAAGTCGCTCAGATCCAGCACCACACCCGGTGCCTTCGCCGATGCGGTCTCGCCCTTATCCCGGACACTGGCGCACAGATCTATGGCCATCTTCACGTCGATACCGGCCCCAGGAAAGTAGAACCGAACCGCCTCCACATAGGCTTCCACGTCGCTGATGGCGTTCCCCTTGATCTTCTTGGCCACCGCCTTCATGCAGTCGGTGAAGCTTCCGCCCTGGACCACAGCCTGGGCGAACTCCTCATTCTGGCGGCAGAAATCGATGAGCGCGTCGCGCACAGCGCCCTTCATGGCAACCCCGTAGCGGTCAAACTTCCCGCTTTTCTCCTCCTCCCGGAGCTTCTTTATAGCTTCGTTCATCATCCCTGATAGGGCCTCCTTTTCTTGATGTATGGTGGTATTCCGTTATAGATCCCCACCTTTACTGTCTTTGCACTCCCGATGACGCCGGCAGCGCTCGACCTTTTCCCCGCGGCGCACTGTGCGCAGACGGCCTGTGTCGAAAAAATAAAGACACGCAAAGATGCTCCGCCCGCCGACGATAGGCCGCCAATGCCTGCATCCCTCGCATTCTGGCGAGGCGGAGCTATCTTCCCGACAGACTCCCTCGCTCATTGCCCCGGCTCCCGCAAATAACGCCCGAAGGCGTTATTCAGTTCCTTGTGCTGGGCGTCCATGATTTGTGTCGCCGCAGTGAGCGTCTTTTCGATGATCGGTGTCCCGGACGGGATGAGAACATGCTCGAAGATCTCATATCCGCTCCACCAGCACAGGGAAAACGTCCGCCCCCTGGTATAGCTGAAACTGTACTCCCGCGCGCTCTGCCGCTCGTTCTCCTGGTCGACCTGGTCGATCAGCTTGCGGAGCAATACCCGGCAGTAGTCGCGCATGACCGGCGTCTGTTTGTCTTTTCCCATGACTTTCTCCTTGTCCTCCCACGCTCTTCATGGTAAAATAGCAACGGTATTGCTATTTTACAAAAATACCGGTCGCGCTCCCGGCTGACGCCGGAACCGCGCGACATGGCATAATATAAGCAAGCCGCACTTTTTCTCTGCCGCCGCCCGGTGTTCCAGCACCGGACGGCGGTATCCTTGTCCTTACAGGGCGATGACCACGTCGCCGTTCTTCACCTCATCTTCGAGGCGGTCGGCCAGCCACTCCGCCACCGTCTGCCGGGCGGTCAGCTTCCACATCCCACCGTCGGCCTCGATGAAGGAGATCCCCCGTTCGTCGATCCGGATGAGGAAAAGCCCCTCCGGCTGCTCCACCTCCTGGAAGGTCCGATAGGGCCGCAGCTTCACCAGCGGCTTGATCTGCGAATTCTCCTGCAGCACGACCCCTTTGCTCGTCACCACGTTCGTGGCCACGCCGATGTCGTTATAAGTCACCTTCACGCCGGTGGTGATCATGCTGAGCAGCTGGATGGTATAATCCCGGTCTCCTCCTTCCTGGAACCGCGTCTGCAGCGCTACCGCCGCCTGCTCGAATGGCATTTTCACCTCCGGAGCCCAGCCCGGCACATCTGCTGCTGTGGCTTTATAAAGCATCGGCCGATGGCACTGGCATGCACTGGGCATGACGGTGCAAAAAGCTCTCACGGTCAGGGGATCCGGAACGGTGATATAGATTGGGCTCTCCGCGCGGTAGGGGCTCGACAGGCCCTCGGAGCGTACCATCTTCACCATCGCGTCCAGGCTCGTCAGCGGCAGCTCCTCCGGCACCTCCACATCCGGCTTCACCTCGCCGTATGTAGCCCCGTCCGCGAAGAACGTGTGCCCATTCACCTCAAAGATCTTCGGGCCTGCCATCTGCTCGATCTTTTCGACAAATTCTTTCAGCATGTTTTATCCCTCCTGTTATGCGGATTTGATCACTTTCAGCTGTGGCGCCGGTCCCTGATCGCCGCCAAGCAAGCTCGTCTGTCCGGGGATCTGCGGCGTCATCTCCGTGGCAACGACGCCATCGGCGCCCGCGTGCAGGTACAGCGCCGTCCTCACGGGGCTGGTCGTCGCCAGCGCGCTCTTCACCTGGGCGGACACCTCCACCGTCTGGCGGTAGTCGTCCGGCTTGAACTCCAGTGTGACGCTCAGCTTGCGCGCGGCGGTGGCCTTGGTGTTCACGTCCAGGATATTTTCCAGGATGCGGGACATCTCATAGTCCACCAACTCCTGGATGCCCCCCCTGGCCATCTCCAGAATGCTCTTGATGTTTACCTCGTGCTTTAGCTCATCCAACCTCTTTCGCTCCTTTCATCAGCATTTCCCAGTGATTCAGTCCCCTGGCTGTCCGCCGCGCGGAGAACTCGCTCTCACACCAGCCGATCTTCCCGTTGGGGTAATGATACCGGTTCTCCGGGCGGTCCGGTGCCGCCGGGTCCTTCAGCCGGTAGACCACCCACACGTGCGCCTCGCCGCTCTCATCGCGGCGAAGCATTTTTCGGACCCGCCAAGGGCCCTCCCGCGCCGGCGGGTCATCGCCGCGCCTCATGGCCTGTCCGTCCATCCCGATCCCCCTCTCAGCCGACGCCAAAAACGCCGGGGTAGTCGCGCTCGAAGCCGTCCCGATGGCCGGGACTCAGGGCTGCCATATTCTCCATCCACCCTCTGTATGTCGCGTCCGGCCATGGTGTGGGCGCCGGCGGCGCCGGGCGCATGGTCCAGGAGCCAGCCAGCAGCATGACCGCGGCCGCCGCGGCCAGGGCCAGCGCCTTCGCCCGCCGGCGGAGCTTCCGCCGCCTCTGGCGGGGCCCGGCTATGACTGACCGTTTGCGCATGTGGCTCGCACCTCCTCTGCATATCGCTCCATCGCCGCCCAGGCTGTGAGCGCCTTTTCCTGCGTCAGGTGCGGGCCTGTCCTCCGGCCGCACACCGGGCACCGGATGAACCACGTCCGCGTCTCCCGCCCGTACAGCTCTTCCGCCAGGCTCCCGCATCCGCTGCACCGGGGCTGATCGAGCGCCGGTACCTCCCGCAGATCAGGCTCGTCCATCTTCGCTGCCTCCCCGCCGGGCCCGGCCCATCAACCAGCCGATGCGCCCCACGGCCATCACCAGCGCCGCGGCGCCGATGATCGCCATCCCCGGCGCCAGCTTGTCCCATATGCCGGCAGCCGCCAGCATCAGCATCTCCCAGATCATCATCCATTTCTCCTTTCTTTGAACACGGTACATTCCTCTCCTCGGGGGCATGTCCGCACCCGGCCTGTCCGCATCCGGTAGGTGCAGCAGAGCATCAGCTCGTGCCCGTCCCCCACCGTCACCGTCCCTCCATACCAGCACCGCCGGCATCGCTCCAGCGGGTCCTTCCGCGCCGTCATAATGATGCCTCCCCCTGCTGAGCCGGACGGAAAACCGCCTTCCCGGCGAACATCCCGTTGAGGTAATCCACCTTCAACCGTGTGGCCAGCTCCACTTTTTTCTCGGGCGGCAGGGTGTCCACGTCCACCAGCTCGTCGCCCACATGCACAAACGCCTTCACGGTGATCTTCTGCTGCTTTTTCATCCTGCCGCCCTCCTTTCTGTCAGCCTATTCGCCCGCCGGGATGTCCTATGCCCGCCGGCGGCCGTCAGTCCTCCGGATACGCGATCCGGCACAGCGCCACGAACTCATCGAAGGTCAGGTCGCCCTCCTGCTCCGCGCGGTGCAGGATCAGCTCCTTGAGCCTGGGCCCCGCGTGCTCCAGCTCCGCCTTGTAGGCTTCATAGGTGTTCTCTGCCATGTTGTCCCTCCTTTCTGTCTTGTCCGCCTCCCGCTCCTGTGGTAGAATCGGAGCAAAAGGAGGCGTGTTGAATGAATATCCTAGGCCAGGAAATTTCCAAAGAAACCGCTGCTGAACTTGAACGTATATATGACCATATCGGCCACAAAGTCGATTACGTTCCGCTCCCTCTCGATAACCCGATTGGTTTTGGCCGCGCCGACTGGACCACTGCGCCAAATTGGACCGTTTCATCTGTTACCGATCTCCCTCAGCACTATTTCGAGGCCAACCTTTTGCATGAGCATTACCACCTATGCCAAATTGCGGAAGGCTTTCCGCGGACAAATACCAAGATTATCCCTGGTATTTCTTCGACGGACCAGCAGGCCATCGACACCGCCGGCGGGGCTCTCACCTCTGTGATCTTTGATCTTGATGTCTGCGACAGAATCGCGGCCTTCGGTCTGGACTCGGATCACTTCTTCAACGTTCGGAACCAGCAAGCCCTGAAATTTGGCCTTCCCATCGGAAATATCTCTCGCCCTAACAAGGTCCTTTTCACAGTCCGCACTGCCGGGCTCATCCTCCAAAACCCTACCTGGCAGGTAAACATGATCCTTCCGCGCTTCCGTGCCCAAAACAGGCAGATCACTCAGCGTGCAGAGAACCTTGCCAACAGGATAAGGAAACTCGACCACAGCACACCTCTCGGCTGCTTTGAGTGTCTTGTTATTGGATACGATTACCTAAGCCTCTGGGACTGGCAGCTCATTCGATTTCATGACCACATCTTCACTTCACATGAACAGGCGCATACGTTTCTGTCGTCGTACCATCAGGATTCCATGTGATCATGTGTCCGCATTTCGTGCAGCAGACCGCCAGGCCGAAGATCCTCTCACAGGCCACATAGTTATGCTCGCATTTCGTTGCCCGCCCCGGCCCTTCCCCGGCCGGGGCGGCCTTTTTCTCATCCATCCCGCTCACGCTCCTTTCTGCTTCTCCTCAGTGAATAAGTACTTCACATCCAACTCCGGGAAAAAGGTCTGCTGGATCAGAAAGGCCTCGTCCAGGTTGATTTGAGACCGCCTTGACAATTTTCTCGCCAGGGTGTCCCGGTTCCACCCAAGGTCCCTTGCCATCTTCACGACCCCAATATTTCGCCTACTCATCTCAGCTCGAAGGTTGGCAAATGCAATATTGCTTGCCCGCATTGCGTATTCCTCCTTTCGCGCATTGCGTTATTTCAAGCAAAGAATATCACGCATTGCAAGATTCGTCAAGCATTTTCTTTAAAATTTTTCTTGCAATGCGTGATTATTCGTGCTATTGTAGTTATGAAAGGTGGTCATGCTGATGGAATTCTATAAGATTTTGGAGAACATCATGCTCCAAAAAGGCTTGAGTATAGCTGATGTAGCAAGAATGTGCGATCTTTCCGATTCGACTGTCCGGAGCATCATTGATAGAAAGCAGAAGAAGGTTGCCCTAAATGTCGCCTTCAATCTATCCGATGGCCTCAATGTGCCACTCGAGAGGCTCGCAGGGATTCAAACCCCTGCCGAGAAGAAAAAAGGCCTTATTCTTTCTGACGAATCAATGGAAGTTGCAAAAAAATATAATAGCCTTGATGACCACGGCCAAAAAGTCGTTTCTACGGTTTTGGATTATGAGGTCAAGCGCCTCTTGGAAGAAGGGCAGCGCCCGGAGAAGGTGGTGGAGCTGTTCCCAACCAGGAAGTATCTCCAGTCCGCCACCGCCGGCTATGGTGACTTCAACGACGACGCCTCCTATGAGATGGTGGATCTGGTGAAGCGCCCGCCCGTGGGGACCTCGTTCATCGTCACCGTCAACGGCGACAGCATGGAGCCCACCTACCACGACGGGGACCAACTGTTCGTCCGGGCCCAGGAGCGCGTCGAGCTTGGCGACGTTGGACTGTTCACCCAGGGACCGAAACTTTACATCAAAGAATCCGGCCCCGAAGGCCTGGTGTCCTACAATAAGGAGTACGCTCTCATCACCGGCACCGACGACGAGCCCATTCTCGCCCAAGGCAAGATTCTGGGCGTGTGTTCAGAGGATTACTTGCCCTCATCGGCACAGTGAGGTGAAATAGGCGCCATGGCAAGAAAGAGACGCAAAAAGAAGGACGACTCCTTGATCTCAACTATCCTAGCTTATATAATCACGGCTGTGATATTCTTCTATATCCTTCGCTGGCTTCTTCGTTTGGTCTTTCACATCGTTTTCAGCCCCGCAGTCATTTTCGCCGCCATTGGCACCGCCGCAATCGTCGGAATCGCTGTGCTTATAACACGGAGGCGCGAGGCTGTTCGAAATACAGTGCAGGCTGATGGTCCCCAGAATGATGGCAGAGAAGCTTCCTTTGAAGAAGATGTCGCTCCTTTTGCCCCCATGCAGTCTGTCGAACCTCTTACCGTAGAAGATCCCGTCCCATCGGTGCCCGTGTCCTCTGAAGCATACGTCCCTTTTGCTCCCTCACAGTCTGCCGAGCCTCTTGCCGTAGAAGATTTCGTCCCGTCGGTGCCCGTGCAACCCTTAAAGAATCATCTCCATTATTCTGAACAGTTTGACCATCAGCAAAAGAAGAAAACTCCTCCCACCGCCCTAAGCGACGATTTTCTGGAGCAAATACGCTATGACGAGGCGATTTGGCGCCGTGAGCAAATAAAGCAAGCTTCTTTGGACCCCCCTGAAGAAGTCGTTCCCAACTTTGTTGACTGCCCCGCATGTGGTAAACTTATCAGCACCAAGGCTCTCTTCTGCCCCCACTGCGGCTGTTCCGTCAAACAGGCGCCCCCGACAGCCACGCCTTCCTCTCCGGTTGGTTCTTTCCTCCATATCGCGGGGCTTGACCTCCAAAAGGGCACGTTCTGCTCTCTGTCACGCTCTCCCGAGTTTATCTCCATGAATGCCCCGTCCCGCTCTTTCCACCTGTCCCAAGATAGCATTCATGACGTGTTTGTCATCCCATATAGCAAGCTTATATCCCTCTCCAACGATGTCTATACCAATGAGCAGATCAGCCAGTCGGTCAAAGACACGTTGAAAACGACCATCGAAATTTCCTCTAAAAAGCGGTTCATCCAGCCACATACCAGGTTTATGCTCATCACCTACACCGGCGAAGATGAAGTAGATCACGTCATCACATTCCAACTAAATGACGGGAACGCCAAGGCCGCCCAGCAGTTCGCGTCCCAGTATG
Organism: uncultured Oscillospiraceae bacterium; assembly: GCA_947624065.1. Taxonomy (GTDB): domain Bacteria; phylum Bacillota; class Clostridia; order Oscillospirales; family Oscillospiraceae; genus CAJOIG01. Next base: position 21,599 of record CANQIO010000006.1, read on the forward strand.
CCGAGCAGGCAGAGCACGATGATGTGTTCCTGTAAACAAAAAAACGCCGCCCCCGGTGGGGACCACCGGAAACGGCACAGCAAGAAAGGAGACCCCCCATGTTAGAAAAACAAGACCTGCAGGCCATCAAGGAACTGATCGACACTTCCGTCACCACTGCCATTGCCGCCTCCGAGGAGCGCATGTCGGCAAAGATCGACGCCTCGGAAAACCGCATCATGGCCTACATCGAGAACGCCGTCATGCCGAACTTCAAGCTGCTGGCCGAAGGCCACCAGACCTTGCTGGATACTCTGGCCCGGAAAGATCGAGTGGAGGCGCTGGAAGAGGAAGTCGTGTTTTTGAAATCCGTCGTCTCCGCCCTGGCCCAGGATGTGACCGAGCTGAAAAAGGCCCAATAAAAAAACGCCGCCCCCGGTCTCGCACACCGGGGACGGCAACGTAGAAAACCACCCAAACCGCCTAGGGGATCGTCTACCCCTTTATGGTACCATATCCCCTCAAAAATTGCAAGGAGGACCCCATGGCTGCACCCTCTCCCCGTACCGCGGCGGCCTACATCCGTGTGTCCACCGAGGACCAAGCGGATCAGTCGCCCGAGAGCCAGCTTATTGAAATACGAAAATATGCCGCCCGGAACGGCCTCATCCTGCCGGACAACCTGGTCTTTGTCGACGAGGGCATCTCCGGCAAGCGGTCCGAGAACCGGCCGGCCTTCCAGCAGATGATCGGCACCGCCAAAGAAAAGCCCGCTCCTTTCGACGTGCTTCTCCTCTGGAAGTTCAGCCGGTTCGCCCGGAACCAGGAAGAGAGCATCGTCTATAAGTCGCTTCTGCGGAAACAATGCGGCGTCGACGTGGTGTCCGTGTCTGAGCAGCTGCCCGAAGGCCCCTTTGCCTCCCTGATCGAGCGCATCATCGAGTGGTTCGACGAGTTTTACTCCATCCGCCTCTCTCAGGAAGTCAAGCGCACCATGGCCGTCAAAGCCGGCCGCGGGGAATTCCAATCCTCGCCTCCCTTCGGCTATCGGGCCCGGATCATCCCTGGAAAAAAAACGGTGTTGGAACCCATCCCCGAGGAAGCGGAGCTCGTTCGGCAGATCTTTGACCGGTTCAACCGCGGCGAGGGAGTATACGTCATTGCCCGGTGGCTGAACTCCCTGGGGATCACCACACACCGGGGAAACGCTTTTGAGAACCGCACCGTGGAGTATATCCTTCGGAACCCGGTCTATATTGGAAAGCTCCGGTGGACACCCACGGGCCGCACCCGAAGGGATTTTTCCAATCCGGACACCATCCTGGCGGACGGCGAGCATGAGCCTCTCATCACCCAGGAGACCTTCGACGCCGCGCAGACGAACATTGCCCGAATCAAGGCCGTCTGGGGTTACAAAGCCCGTCCAACCTACGAGCTGAAGGACTGGCTCAGCGGTCTCGTCCGCTGCGCCGCATGCGGAGGCACTCTCATCTTCCAGAGACCTCACTACTTCAAGTGCAACAACTACATGCGTGGGCGGTGCACCTGCTCGCAACATATTCGGATCGACTTGCTGCATGGGGCGATCACAGAACGCCTCATGCAGGACATGATCGGCAGCAACACCCTGGACTGCGCTGTCGTGCAGTCGGAGGCAGAGCAAAGCGGAGAGCTGCCCCGGCTGCGCACTACCCTCACGGATCTCCGCCGGCGTGACGCGCGACTGCTGGACGCATACCTGGGAGGTGCTGTCGACCTTGCACAGTTCTCCACTGCAAAGTCCAGTCTTGACTCGGAAATCGCAGACATTGAGGAAAGGATCGCTTCTCTGGAGTCCACCACCGCAGACCCGGATGCCGTCCGTGCAGCTTTGACCTCCCGCATCCGCGAGGCTTACGATACTATCTCCGCCCCAGATGCCTCTCTGGAAGAGAAAAATACTGCGCTCCGCAATATTACGGAACGCATCACCTTTGATAAAAGCCAAATGGTCATCAATATTACATACCGTGTTTTTTTGTAGCCAGCATTATAGTCTATAACAGTATGGTCCACCGTACTGGCTGATGATATACTTGGCCATGGCGGGGTTGGGATTCTTGATCCGCACGGGATACTGCAGCTTTTTTTCATATACGAACATTATTTCTTACCTGCCTTTCCGCCGTTCCAGGGCCAGGGGCCCTCGGGCCAGACCCAGCAGTCGAATTTGGCCGTGTCGGAGCGCGTCACTGGGCCGTACATCTCCACATAGCGCTTGCGTCCCTCCTTGGCCAGGGCGCTGAAGCTCTTCCAGGTCTTGAAAGCGTCCTTGTCGTCGGGATGGGTGTCCAGGTACAGCGCCAGCTCCTGGCAGACGAAATCCAGGGCCATCAGCTCGGCCTGGGGCGTGTTCTCCACAGGACCGACGGCCACGTAATCCATAAAGGGCAGATCCAGCCCCGGGAACAGCGTGCCCTTGGCCAGGGCGTCGGCGCTGTCGTAGGCCGGCTCGCTGCACGGCTGGGCGGCCAGCATCGGCACGGCCAGCGGCGCGCAGGAAGGCAAGGCGCCCTCCTTATAGGTGCAGGAATCTTTATCTTGCAAAAAAATTTCCCCCTTTGCATGCCATACTATGCAAAGGGGGCTTTCGTTGTTATCCGTCAGTCCTTGATGAGCTCGGCGAAATCGGTCTCACTGATGATGGGGATGCCCAGGGCCTCGGCCTTGGCGAGCTTGGAGCCGGGATCGGCGCCGGCCAGCACATAGGAGGTCTTTTTGGACACGGAGCCGGAGGCCTTGCCGCCGAAGCGCTCGATGATTTCCTCCGCCTGGGAACGGGTGAAGTGCTCCAGCGCGCCGGTGAGCACAAAGGTCTTGCCGGCAAAGCGGTCGTCCGCGATCTCCTCCCGGCTCTCAAAGGACACGCCCGCCTCCCGCAGCCGCCGGATCAGGTCCTGGCTCTGGTCGGCGGCGAACCAGTCGGTCAGGTATTTGGCCGTGACGGCACCCACGTCATCGATGGCGGTCAGCTGCTCCTCGGTAGCGGCCATGAGCTCGTCCAGGGTGGCAAAGCGCCTGGCCAGGACCTTGGCCGCCTTTGCCCCCACCTGCCGAATGCCGAAGGCGCACAGCAGCCGCGCCAGTCCCCGGTCTTTGCTCTGCTCCAGATTGGCGATGAGATTCTCCGCGGACTTCTTCCCCATCCGCTCCACGGCCGCCACGGACTGGGGCTCCAGGTAATAGAGCTCCGCGGGGGTCTTGATGAGCCCGGCCCGATCCAGGGCCTCCACCACCGCCGGGCCCAGCCCGTCGATGTCCATGGCGTCCTTGGAGGCAAAGTGGACGATATTGCGCAGCCGCTGGGCCGGGCATTCCGCGCCGGTGCAGCGGATGGCCGCGCCGTCCTCGTCCCGGACCACCGGCGCGCCGCAGGCGGGACAGACCGTGGGGAACCGGAAGAAGCCCTCGCTGTCCTTCTTCACGACCTCCAGCACCTCGGGGATGATCTCCCCCGCCTTTTGGACCAACACCGTGTCCCCCACGTTCACGCCCATGTTCTCGATAAAGTCCTGGTTGTGAAGGGTCGCGTTGGTCACGGTGGTGCCCGCCAGACGGATGGGCTCGATGACGGCTTTTGGCGTCAGCACACCGGTGCGCCCCACCTGGATGACGATGTCCAGCACCCGGCTGGGCTTCTTCTCCGGCGGGTATTTATAAGCCACCGCCCAGCGGGGATACTTGGCGGTGCTGCCCAGCTGCCGGCGCTGGGAAAGGTCGTTGAGCTTGACCACCGCACCGTCGATATCGAAGGGATAGCCCTCCCGCCCTTCGCCGATGGCGTCGATCGCCGCCGTGCACTCCGCCGGGGTCTTGCAAAGGGTATGGTCCACCACGGGAAAGCCCATGGCCGCCATGGCCTCCAGCGTCTCATAGTGCTCCTGATAGGTCACGCCCTCCGCCAGCTGGATGTTGAAGAAGATCACATCCAGCATCCGCTGGGCGCAAACGGCCGGGTCCTGCTGACGCAGAGAGCCGGCGGCGGCGTTGCGGGGGTTGGCCAGGAGCGGCTGCCCTTCCAGCTCCCGCTGGGCGTTGATGGTCCGGAAGGTCTCGTGGGACATATAGACCTCCCCCCGGACGATGAGCCGTTCAGGGGCGTTTTGGATCGTCTTGGGCAGGCTCCGGATGGTGCGCAGGTTCTCCGTCACATCTTCCCCCACCTCGCCGTTGCCCCGGGTCGCGCCCCGGAAAAAGACGCCGTTTCTGTATTCCACCGCCACGGACAGCCCGTCGATCTTCGGCTCGGTCACGTAATCGTGGGGCGCGTCGACAGCGGCGTCCATCCGCTCCACAAAGCCTGCAACCTCTTCGAAGGAGAACACATCCTGCAGGCTCTCCAGCGGCACCTCATGGGCCACCGGCGCGAAGGCCTCGCTCACATGCCCGCCCACATGCTGTGTCGGCGAGTCCGGCCGGATCCAATCCGGATGGGCCGCCTCCATGGCCTTGAGCTCGTTGTTCATCCGGTCATACTCAAAATCGGACACCAGCGGCGCGTCATTGTCGTAATAGGCCACGGAAAGGGCAAGCAGACGCTCCACCAGGGCGTTGTATGACTCGATCGTATAGTCCATCTTATCTCTCCCAGTTCAAATAGCTATCCGGCACCTGGCCCACGATCACCGTCTCGGACACCAGGATCTCGGTCTGCACGCCGGTGTCCATCTCCCGCCAGGGCAACAGGAATGACAGCTGCACATCCAGGTCCAGGAACAGCTGGTGCAGGGTCTGGTTGATGCCCGCGCTGGTGATCTCGCTGCGAAAGCCCGCCGTGCTGGATGAGAGCACGGTCACGTCCACCGACACGCTGGGCCCCCGGTTCATGAAGAGGGCGCTGCCCAGCAGGTTCGCCAGCGGGATCTCGACGGTCAGCTCCTCCTGCTCTGTGGCGTCCACCGCCCGGCCCAGCACCTCCGATGACAGGGTGTTGACGGCCGTCACGTTGGCGGTGACGGCGGTGATGGCGCCGGCGGCGTCCCTCTCCAGCTTTACCAGTTCCTCGCCCCGAAAGGCCGGGTCCGCCATCACGTCCTTGACGATCTGGTTCACCCTCGTGACCACCATGTCCCGGGCGGCGGAGGCGGCATACTCGGTCACCATGCTGCGCAGTCCCGCGGAGAGAGCCGCGAGAGCCGCGAGGATCATGACCGCGACCAGCAGCGCAAGGGTGCGCTTGGCCCGTTTTTCCGTCCCGGGCCGGACGGCGGCCCGCCGGGGCCAGCGTCTTGGCGGCATGATATCACCCCCATAGGAGCAGTATATGCCCGCCAAAGGACGCTTATGTCATTTTGCCATCTCCTCCAGGAACAGCCGCGCCAGCTTTACCTGGCCCTCGCACTCGGCGATCTTGGCCACGCTGGCCGGAGAGTGGATGTTCCGCACCGGCACGGACACCGCCGCCACCTGGACGCCGCAGCCGCTGCGCTGGACAGCGGAGCCGTCGGTGCCGCCGGCGATGACCGACTTGGTCTGCCAGGGGATGCCGTTCTCTTCCGCCAGCCGGATCAGCGTCTGGCGCAGGCCGCGGTCGTAGATGGTCCCCCGGTCCATGAACGGCAGCACCACGCCGCCGCCCACCCGGCAGATCTTGTCCGGCCCCTCCGCCGTGGGGATATCGGCGGCGGTGGTCCCCTCCAGGACCAGCGCCACGTCCGGCTGGATATTCCGCGCCGCCACGGTGGCGCCCCGGGTGCCCACCTCCTCCTGGACGGTGAACACGAACCAGCAGTCGCACGCGATCTCGTTCTCGATGAGCTCCAACATGGTGGCGCAGCCGGCCCGGTCGTCGATCGCCTTGGCCTTCACCAGACCGTCGCCGAAGCGGACCACCGTGTCGTCAAAGGCGGCCAGATCCCCCAGATGCACCAGCTTTTCCGCCTGGGCCCGGTCGGCCGCGCCGATGTCGATGTACATGTCCTTCATGGCCGGCAGGGTCTTGCGCTGCTCGGCCGTAGTCAGATGGAACGCCTTGCAGCCGATAACGCCCAGGACCCGGTCCGGGCCCACATACACGCGCTTGCCGGGCAGGACCCGCCGGTCGATGCCGCCGGCGTTTTCAAAGTGCAGATAGCCGTCGTCGGTGATGGACGTGACGATCAGGCCCACCTCGTCCATGTGGGCGCATAGCATGATCCGGTGCTTTGGCGTCACCGCGCCCTTCTTGAACACCATCAGGTTGCCCATGGGATCGGTGCGGATCTCATCGGCGTGGGCCATGGCTCTCTCCAGGATGTAATCCCGGACCTCTTCCTCGCCGCCGGTGACGCCGCCCAGGCAGCACAGGGTCTCTAACGTATCCAGCATCCCGTCACACCTCCCGATTCTCCACATAGGCCACCAGCAGCTCCACGATGGCCTCCATATCCGCGAGGCACACCGTCTCCACCGGCGTATGCATGTATTTCAGCGGCAGGCTCACCAGCGCCGTGGCCACGCCCTCCCGTGCCACTTGGATGGCGTGGGCGTTGGTGCCGCTGTTGCCGCCGGGGACCACCTCCGGCTGGTAGGCGATGCCCCGCTCTTTGGCCAGGTCGAACAGCTCCTGGGTGATGGGCCGGTTCATGTTGGGGCCGATGCCGATGGCCGCCCCTTTGCCGCACACGCAGGGCACGTCCCTCGCGTCCGGGGTCCTGCCGTGGGTCACATCCACCACCAGCGCCGCGTCCGGGGCCACGGCATAGGCGCCCACCGTTGCGCCCCGGTGGCCGAGCTCCTCCTGGGTGCTGACCATGCAGCACACGTCCACGTTCAGGTCCTTCCCCGCCAGGCGCTCAAAGGCCTTCATGATGATGGCCGCGCAGGCCCGGTCGTCCAGAGCCTTGCCGGTCAGCTGGCCCTCGCCCAGCGGCTCGCAGAAAGCGGAATAGACCACTGCCGTGCCCAGAGGAACGGTCTTTTCCGCCTCCTCCTGGGTCAGGCCCACGTCGATGTAGAGGTTTTTGGGATCGATGGCCTTGCCCCGCTCCTCCTGGCTCAGCACATGGGGCGGCATGGTAGCGATGACGCCGAACATGGGCGGTTCGGTCAGCACCATCACCTCGCGGGCCGGGAGCATCCGCTGGTCCACCCCGCCCAGGGCGGCAAAGGAGAGGTATCCGTCCCGCATGCCGGTGACCACGAGACCGATCTCGTCCATGTGCGCGTCCAGCAGCACCGTCTTGGCGCCGGGCTTGCCGCAGCGCTTGAAGGCGAGGCAGTTGCCCATCACGTCGGTGCGGACCTCGTCCGCCCAGGGGTGCAGATAGGAGGCGACATACTCGCAGACCGGCTGCTCATAGCCGGAGGGGCCGGACAGGCCGGAAAGCCGCTGGGTCAATTCCAATAGTTCCATGGCGATCACTCCATTTCCTCGATGAGCCGGCGGAACCGGTCGCCCCGCTCGGCAAAGTTTTTGAATCGGTCGAAGGAGGTGCTGGCCGGGCTCAGGAGCACCGTGTCTCCCGGCTCCGCCCCGGCGGCGGCTGCCCTCACCGTCTCGTCGAAATCGTCTATCATGATGATATCCGGCGCGCCGGTCCGGTATGCCGGGGCGCTTTCCACCGCCGCGCGGATCTTCTCCGCCGTCAGCCCGGTCAGATAGAGCTTCTTCACATGCTCGCACACCGCCGGGCCCAGGCTGTCAAAGGGCACGCCCTTATCCTTGCCCCCGGCGATGAGGATCACCTTTTTCTGAAAACAGGCCAGCCCCGCGCAGGTCCTGTCCGGACTGGAGGCGATGGAGTCGTTGATATAGGTCACGCCCCGCAGCACCCGCACCGTCTCCAGGCGGTGGGCCACCCCCCGGAAGGAGCGGGCCACCTGGCGCATGGCGTCCACGGGGACCATGCCCCACACCGCCGCGAAGGCGGCCATCATGTTCTCCACATTGTGCATCCCAGGGATCTTCATCTCCGCCGCAGGCAGCACCTCCTGCTCCTCCCCGTCGAAGCTGCCGCAGATCATCCCGTCCGGCCGCAGCCACACGCCAGGGCTCGCCTGCTCCCGCCGGCTGAACCAGCACACGAAACTGTTGGCCTCGCCGGCGCAGGCGGCGGTGACGGCGTTGTCCCGATTCAGCACCAGGCGGGCGTTCTGCCGCTGATGCAGGAAGATCTGCTTTTTCGCGTCGATATAGTCCTGGTAGCCCTTATGGATATCCAGGTGGTTGGGGGCCATGTTGGTGATCACCGCCACGTCCGGGCTGCAGCGCATGGAGTGCAGCTGGAAGGAGCTCAGCTCCAGCACCGCCGCGTCGGACGGCGACATCTGATCCACCTCCGCCAGCAGCGGATGGCCGATGTTGCCGCCCAGCCAGACCTTCCGTCCGGCGGCCTTCAAGATCTCGGAGATCAGGGTCGTGGTGGTGGTCTTGCCGTCGGACCCGGTCGCCGCCACGATGGGGCACGGGCACAGGGCCATGAACACCTCCATCTCGCTGGTGACCACAGCGCCGGCCTTCACGGCGGCGGCCAGCTCCGGCCGGAAGGGCAGAAAGCTGGGAGTACGGAAGATCACGTCCCCGGTCAGGCCCTCCAGATAGTTCTCCCCCAGGTGGAACCCAACGCCCATGGCGCTGTATCGGTCGTAAAAATCCCCCAGCGCGTCGGGCGTGGACTTATCATATACCGCCGTCTCCACGCCGGCCTCGGCCAGCAGCGCGATCAGCGGCCGGTTGGACAGCCCCGCGCCCACCACGGCGACGCGCCTGCCCCGCAGAGAGGCCAGGTATTCCTTCAATGTCAAGCGCTCACACCTCACAGTCATTGCTATTATAGTACAATATCTTGTGGTTTACAAGATACAATCTCTACAAGATGGTTTCAGTTGAAAAGATGCGGATGTTAATATCCGTTGCTTGCTTCGCCGGCAAGGTGCGGAGTATAATACCGGCAAAGGGAGGTGGGCACGTGCTCGGAGACAGGATACGCAGCGGCCGGACAGCGAAGGGGTTCAGCCAGGAGCAGCTGGCGGCCAGGCTGCATGTGGTCCGGCAGACGATCTCCAAATGGGAAAACGGCGTGAGCCTTCCAGACGCAGACCAGCTATTACAGCTTTCACAGGCGCTGGACATGCCGGTGGGCGAACTGCTGGGCGTCCTGCCCCGAGAACAAAACGATGACGAATTGGCCAGTCTTCGTTCTGCCCTCGCCAGTCTGGAGGATGCGCGCCTCCGTGATGCCCAGGCAGGGAAAATACGGGGGCTCATGCTTCTTATGAGCTTTGCCTCCATGTTTATCTCCCTCACTGTGCAAAACGCGGCCCTGTCCATCCTGCTGTCAGTAGGGTGCATCTTGGCTTCACTGGTGCTTCTCTACAGGCATATTCCCCTGCTCACGGCCGTCGGGACAGAGGCGCGGAAACTGGGCGCTGTAAAGATCACGACGGTCTTTGACATCGCTCTCATTCTCCTGGCAGCCGGTTATCTGGTGCTGCGGGAGAGGTCCCTGCTCCGGCTGACACAAGAGCGCGAAAAGCTGCTCGCTTTCGCCGTCACCTGCGCCGTGATGCTCTTCGGCGGCTGGGTGTCGCCCCGGCTCCCCTACAGCCGCCATACGGGTCTGCGCCTGCCCTGGACGGTGATGGACGAGCAGACCTGGAACGCTGCCCACCGGGTGCTGGGGTATATCTCCCTGCCGCTGACACTGCTGTATGCCGCTGCGGCGTTCACGATCGGCAGCATTGAAGCGGTGACCGCTGCCGTCATCGTGCTGTGGGTGGGCATACCGGGGGCAGTCTCGTTCATCTTCTGGTGGAAGAAATTTCACTGACCGGAAGGTCGTTCCAACAAAAAAGAGACAGGAAACGATCCTGTCTCTTTTTTATGATACGAGTCTTCGTGTAAGCCGGATTCTGTTAAAAATGGCCATCTATCTAGGCGCAGCGTTGCCGCTGTGCTCCAGCCACCTCCCCGGGGGAGCCGGGCCGGCCTGATCCCCCTCCACGGTGTTGCTCCGGATAGAGTTTACAGCGGCGGCCTGTCGCCAGGCCGTCGGGCGGTCTCTTACACCGCCTTTCCACCCTTACCGCGCCAAAAGCGCGGCGGTATATCTCTGTTGCACTTGTCCTGATGTCGCCATCGGCGGGCGTTACCCGTTATCCTTGCCCTGTGGAGCCCGGACTTTCCTCACGCACAGCCTTTCGGCTCATGCCCGCGGCCATTCGGAAAACTCGGTACCTTTCGATCACTCGTCGGGGTTATCCCAGTTGTGCCAGACATTCTGCACGTCCTCGTTGTCCTCGAACACGTCCAGCATCTTCTGCATATTCTTCCGGTCGCCCTCGGCGGTGAGGGTGACGTAGGTCTGCGGGACCATCTCCTCCTGGGCGGAGTCCAGCTTGTAGCCGTGAGCGGTCATGTATTCCGCCACCGCGGTCACGTCCTCCGGCGCAGTATAGAGGGTGAACACGCCATCCTCGGTCTCCATATCCGCCGCGCCCGCCTCCATGGCGTCCATCATCACGGTGTCCTCGTCCAGATTGCCGTCCTCGTTGTCCACCACGATGACGCCCTTGCGGTCAAAGGACCAGCTGACGCAGTTGGTGGGCCCCAGGTTGCCGTTATACTTGTCGAAGCAGTGGCGCACGTCGCTGGCAGTACGGTTGCGGTTGTCGGTCATGGCCTCCACGATGACCGCCACGCCGCTGGGGCCGTAGCCCTCGTAGGTGACGGACTCGAAGTTGGAGGTGTCGCCCGCGCCCAGAGCCTTTTCGATGGTGCGTTTGATGTTGTCGTTGGGCATGTTGGCGGCCTTGGCCTTGGTGATGACGGCGGCCAGGCGCATATTGTTCTTCGGGTCGCCGGAGCCGCCCTCTTTGACGGCCACGATCATTTCACGGGCGATCTTGGTAAAAGCCTGGGCCCGCTTGGCGTCCGCGGCGCCCTTTGTTTTTTGTATGTTGTGCCACTTGGAATGTCCGGACATGGTGAATATCCCCCTGTATCGTTTACGTTACAGGTCATTGTACCACAACTTTTCCCCAATAGCAACAGCAAACATGTCCGGATGCCGCGCTTATCTCGCTTTCGGCACCAGCAGCAGGCCGCTGCTTCGCTCGCCGTTGGCGGCGGCGATGGCCTCCACGGTGGAGCGATATCGCTTCGCCACGGTCCACATATCTGTGCCCGGCTCCACCCGCACCAGGGTCAGCGACGCCGGCGCGGGAGCCGCGGCAAAGCCCTCCGGGTCCTCGGTCAGGCCCGTCATGGCGGTGATGGCCCCATTGGAGACGGCCAGCGCGTCCATCTCCAGCGCCGCCCGCACGTCCAGGCTCCCGCCAGAAGCGGAACAGTATACGTCCGCCGCGGAGACAGTCACGCCCTGCAGCGCCGTCTCCGGGCCGATATCGGTGGTGAACTCCGCCGCCAGGCGGCAGCGGGCGGCGGAAAAGCCGCCGTCCTCCCGGGCGGTGATCACGCGCACGTTCACGGTGGTCCTGACCGTCTCGTGCTCCACCGTCACGCCGCCCACGGCGGCGCTGATGGCCAGCACCTCGCCGGACCCTCCCATGAGCTCCGCCGTACCCGTCACGGTCTGGCGCATGCTCACCGCGTGCACGGCGCTGACCAGCTCTACCTGCTCCGGCTGGCCCGCCAGCGCCGTGCGGTTGCTATAGAGGTCCGCGATATAAGCCGCCTCTCCGGCCGCGTGGCACACCGTCTGCGCCGCCAGATGCAGCTCCGCCGCCACCTTTCCGTCCTCCGTCTGCCGGTCCGGCAGATCGAAATAGACGCCGGTGAAGGCCAGCGCCACCTCCGCCGTCACGTCCGGCGCCTGGGTATCCACCTCCATGATCTGGGTGAACTCCGTCTCATACCGCCCGGCGATGGGTCCGGCCTCCCGGCAGGCAAAGACGAGCCCTGCCCGGACTCGGCCCCGGAACACCACCTTGCCGGAGGCATATTTCACGTCCTCCACCTTCACCTCCGCCCGCTGGGATAGGATCCGCTCCACTCCGCCGGCGGGCAGCGGGTATTCATCGGTGACCACGAAGGTCTTTTCCCGCACATCCGCGATCGTGACCATGGGCGCGGTCTTGGTCAGGATATGCACCCCCGCCTGCGGCGTCTCCAGCCCCGAGGGGAGCTCGATGGTCCGCCGCTGATATACCCGCGCCTCGCAGTCCACATCCACCCGCACCGAGAGCTTCCGGCTGTTCACCGTCCGGGCGTCCAGCGCCCGGATACGCAGCCGCGCCACCGTGCGGCAGTCGGTATCCGCCCCCGGCGCGTCCGCCCGCAGCTCCACCGGCACGGTCACCGACAGGCTCTCCATCGCGCCGCCGCCCTCCGGCATGTACATCACGGAAACGGCCACAGAGGCGGCCAGCGCCACCGCTCCCGCCTCTGTCTCCTTGCTGCGCAGGGTGATGATCCCGTCGGCATCCACCACCGCCGCCACGTCCGGCATGGCGTCCGGCACGATGCTCTCCGCCGTGAAATCCCGGCTGAATGACCCCGACCATACGGGGGCCAGCTGTTCATATCGATCCTTCTTCAGGGCCGTATCCATGATGCATCGCTCCTTGCATGTTATTCTGTGCAAGGGTATGCGCCCGCCGCGGGGTTTATGCCGCCCTAGCAGCGCGTCATCCATACGCCGCCGCACACCAAGAGCCCCGCGCATATCATCCACCAAAACCAGCTGGGCAGGATCAGCGCCATGAAGATCACCGCGCCCACCGCCACGGCCAGCTTGCCGCAGCCTCTGCCATTTCTGCGCATAGAAAACCGCCTCCCGTCCATTGTATGGACGAAAGGCGGGTCGTGTTCAGACCGTCTCGATCTCCCAGCGGCGCAGCCGGGAGGCCTCTTCGTATAAGCGCAGATAGGAGCCGTACCGGCTGGGATGGATCAGCGCCTGCTCCACCGCCTGGCGCAAAGCACATCCCGGCTCCGACCGGTGGGTACAGTCGTCGAACCGGCACTGGTCCAGATACGGCCGGAATTCCGGGAATAGCTCCGCCAGCTCCTCCGGGAGGATGGGCGGCTCTCCCTCGTCGTCGAAGGAGGCAAAGCCTGGCGTATCCGCCGCCAGGGTGCCATGGCCCAGGTCAAACAGCTCCACATGCCGGGTGGTGTGCTTTCCCCGGCCCAGCTTCTCGCTGACCTGCGCCGTGGGGATATCCAGACCGGGGGCCAGGGCGTTGAGAAGGCTGCTCTTACCAACGCCGGAGTTGCCGGTGAAGCAGCAGATCTTCCCCGCCAGGGCCTCCCGCAGCGGGCCGATCCCCTCCCCGGTGCGCGCGCTGACGCAATACACCGGATAGCCCGTGCCCGCGTAGATCGCGCGCAGCTGCTCGGCCGGGTCCAGGTCGCACTTGTTGATCACCAGCACCGCGCCGCAGCCGTTCTTCTCGCACCGCACCGTCACCCGGTCCACCAAAAACGGGTCCGTCACCGGGATCACGGCGGAAAGGAGCATCACCAGGCAGTCCACGTTGGCCACAGCGGGTCTGGCGAAGGCGCATCGCCGGGGCAGGATGTCTATCACTGTGCCCACTTCGCCGGCAGCCTCCACCACGACCCGGTCCCCCACCAGGGGCGTCAGCCCGTCCTTCCGAAAGCGGCCCCGGGCGCGGCAGCGGACCAGCCTGTCCTCATGGCGGACATCGTAAAACCCGCTGAGCGAGCGTATGATGACCCCCTCAAAACGCAAGCCTCAGCCCTGCCCTTCCGGCGGCGTGGTCTGTCCGTTGATCGTCGGTCCCGTGCCGATCTGCAGGTAAACCTGGGTGCCCATGACGACCCGCGTGCCGGCGCTGTAGCTCTGCCACATGACCCTGCCGGCCATGTCCACGGAGGAGCTGACATAGTAGATCTCCGACTCCCCGCAGACAAGTCCCGCCCGCTGCAGATCCAACAGGGCGTCCTGCTTGGTATCATTGATGAGGTCAGGCACGGTGGTATAGGTGGCGGCCGGACCGGCGCTGACCTTGATGGTGACGGTGGTGCCGCTGGAGACGCTGGCGCCCGCCATCGGATCGGAGGAGATCACGTGGTTCTGGGTCACGGAACTGGACTCCTCCCAGGTGACGATCACGTTCAGATTCAGGGCCGAGAGCCGCACCTGCACCTCGGTGTAGGGGGCGTTCACGATGTCCTCCGGGATGGTGACCAGCTGGATGCCGGAGCTGACGGTCAGATTCACCTTGATGCCCTCCGAGACGATCATGCGGCTGGACCCGGCAGCCGGGTCCTGATCGATGATCATGCCCTTCTCGTGGTTGGCGTCGGCGGCGTAGGTCACCTCGAAGTCATAGAGCTCATTCAAGGACTCATTGGACAGCACGTCCTCGGCGGACAGGCCGATGAACGAGGACACGTCCGTCCGTTCCGCGTCCGAAAAGATGTCCCGCAGCCAGTACTGCCACACGAAAGCGAACAGCGCCAAGGCGAAAGCCGCCACCAGGGCGAACCCCAGCAGCATGCTGACGCTGCCGGCCCGCGCGCGCCGGCGGGCATACCCCTCCTTGGAGAGCTCCCCCGAGCGGCTGATCCGGGGCACGTTCTTGGTGATGACGTGGACCTCGTCCCGCGCCGTGGGGACAGACTCGCTGACCGGCACCGCGCCGCTCTGCGCCCGGCGGAAATCCTCCAGGTCGGCCAGCATCTCGTCCGCGGACGCGTACCGCTCGTCCGGGTCCGGCTGCATGGCCCGCAGGGCGATCGCCTCCAGCTCCGGCGGCACCGCCGGGTTCAGCTCTCCCGGCGCGTCCGGCAGCACGGAGTAGTGCTGCATCGCCACCTCCGCCACGCTCTTCCCCTCAAAGGGCAGCCGTCCCGTCAGCATCTCATACATGACGACGCCCAGGGAATAGATGTCGGATCGGTCGTCCACCGCCTCGCCGCGGGCCTGCTCAGGAGAGATATAGTGGATGCTCCCCACGGCCTCTTCGGCGCCGTCGGACTCGGCGTTGTCGATCTGCGCGATGCCAAAATCAGCGATCTTGACCGTCCCGTCCTTGGGCAGCATGATGTTCTGGGGCTTGATGTCCATATGCCGGATGCCCCGGCGATGGGCATGGCTCAGGGCCCGGGCGATCTGGGTGGTAAAGTGGAGCACCTCCTGCCAGGTCAGCACGCCCTGGGTCTTCATGTATTGCTTCAGGTTGATCCCATCCACGTACTCCATGACGATGTACTCCGTGTCCCCGGAGACCACCACGTCATAGACGGCGCGGATGTTGGGGTGGTTCAGCTTCTCCACCGCCTGGTATTCCTTGCGGAACTGCTTGCGGCTCTCCGCGTCCATGGACACGTCGTCCCGCAGCACCTTCAGCGCCACGTCCCGTTTCAATTTCAGGTCATAGGCCTGATATACCACCGCCATGCCGCCGATGCCCACCACGGACAGGATCTCATACCGGTTATCCAACGTCTTCCCGAGACGCCAATTGACTTTATTCTCCACGCTCAGGCGCCCCCTTTCACTGCATAGATCACAACGGCTGTCACGTTGTCTCTGCTCCCATTTTCCATAGCCTCCTGCACCAGCTTCCGACAGGCCCCTTCCGCGCTGTCCTCCGCCAGGAGCACCCGGTGCAGCTCCGCGTCCTCAACGGAATTCGTCAGTCCGTCGGAGCACAGCAGGAACCTGTCCCCCTCCCGTATCGGTACGGAGAACTCGTCGCAGGTGACGAACCGCTCTCCGCCGATGGCGCGGGTGATGATGTTCCGCCGGGGGTGATGCCGGCCCTGGGCCGGGGTGATCTCCCCCTGGTCGATCATCTGCTGGACGAGGGAGTGGTCCCGCGTCACCTGCACGATGCCGTCCTTGGCCATCCGATAGGCCCGGCTGTCGCCCACGTTCACGAAAAACGCGGTGTCGCCCTGCCAGTATCCGGCCACCAGCGTCGTGCCCATGCCGGCGTACTCCTCCGACAGCTCCGCGCACCGGAACACCTTCCGGTTGGCCGCGTCCGCCGCCTGGCGAAGGGCGTCGGCCGGGTCGTCCCCGTCGGACGCTTCCAGCGCCGCCCGGGCAAAGGCCACGAACCGGGTCACGGCCATCTCGCTGGCCATGTTCCCCCCGGCCACGCCGCCCATGCCGTCGCAGACCACCGCCAGCACGCCGCCGCTGACCGCCAATATTTCGAAGCAATCCTGGTTCTCCGTCCGGTACTGCCCCTTGTCGCTCAGTCCAAAGTAGTTCATGCTCTCCTCATCTCGCCCCGGCGGAGCTGGCCGCAGGCCGCGTCGATATCGCTGCCCAGCCGCCGCCGCACCGTGACGGTCACGCCGCCGTCCTCCAGACGTCTGACAAAGTCCCGGACGGTCTGCTCCGAAGAGGGCAGCAGCCCCCGCTCGGACACATAGTTCAGCCGGATCAGGTTCACATGGGAGCCGGTCCCCCGCAGCCGCCGCACCAGCATCTGCGCGTGGCGGGGCGTGTCATTCACATCCCGGACCATGGCGTATTCAAAAGAGACCCGGCGGCCGGTAGCCGCAAAATAGCGCTCACAGGCGGCGTACAGCTCGTCCACCCCATACCGGGCGTTCACCGGCATGAGCTTGGAGCGGGTCTCGTCGTCCGGGGCATGCAGGGATACCGACAAGGTCAATTGTAAATGCTCGGCGGCCAGTTTGTCAATCTGTTCCACCAATCCGCAGGTGGAAAGGGAGATATGGCGCATGCCGATGTCGGCGCCGTCCCGGTCGTTGACCAGGCGCAAAAACCGCATCACGCTGTCATAGTTGTCCAGCGGCTCTCCGATGCCCATCAGCACGATGCCGCCCACCGGCGCCCCGGCGGCCAGCCCGGAAAAGATCACCTCGCCCAGCATCTCCGACGGGGCCAGGTCCCGCACCTTGCCGCCGATGGTACTGGCGCAGAAGGCGCATCCCATGCGGCAGCCGACCTGGGAGGAGATGCACACGGTGTTGCCGTGCTTGTAGCGCATGAACACCGTCTCCACGCTCTCCCCGTCCGGCAGGGCCCAGAGATACTTCTCCGTGCCGTCCTGCTGGGAGACCTGTCGGCGCAGCAGCGTCAGGGCCGGCAGATCGTAGGCCGTGGCCAGCTGCTCCCGCAGGGGCTTGGGCAGATCGCTCATCTGCTCGAAGGACCGCACGCCCCGCCCCAGCCAGCGGAACACCTGTCCCGCCCGATAGCCCGGCAGGCCCATGTCCTGGAACTGGGCCTTCAGCTCCTGGGGCAGCAGGGACATTATATCGCGTTTGCCCGATCCATCCGGCATAGGTAAAAACCGTCCGTTCCGTCCCGGTCAGGCCAGAAGGTCCGTTCCAGGGTCTTGGTAAAGGCGGGATGTCCCGCCAAAAAATCGGCCGCCACCGCACCGTTTTCCCTCACCCGCCAGGTGCAGGTGGAGTAAATGAGTCGTCCGCCGGGCCGCACGGCCCGCGCCGCCGCGCCCAGCAGCTCGCTCTGCAGCTGGGGCAGCGCCGCCAGCTCCCGGGGGTCCCGGTAGCGGATGTCCGGCTTTTTGCGGATGACGCCCAGTCCGCTGCAGGGCAGATCGGCGAACACTACGTCATACTGGACGCTGCCGTCGATGTCCCTGGCGTCGCCGCACTGGCAGGTGATGGACCCAAGCCCCATCCGCGCGGCGCCCTCCACCACCAGCGCCAGCTTTTTGGCCAGGATGTCCCGCGACGTGACGGCGCCTTGATCGGCCATGGCGATGGCGGCGGCAAAGCTCTTGCCGCCCGGCGCGGCACATACGTCCAGCACTGTCATGCCGGGACGCAGCTCCGCGGCCGAGACCACGGCGTGGGCAGCCGGGTCCTGCACATAGAAAAGCCCCTTCTCAAACGCCTCCGTCCGGGTGATGTCCCCATCCCGGTCCAGGACAAGCCCCGCCCCGGTCCGCCGGAGAGGCAGCAGTGTCATAAGCTCTTCCTCTGTGGTCCGGCAGGTGTTCGCCTGGATATAGACCGGCGGCTCGGCGTTATCCGCTTCCAGCACCTTTTCCGCGCCGTCATAGCCCCGCAGTGCCATCAGTTCTTCCACCAGCCATTTGGGGTGGCTCCAGCGCACCGCCAGATACTCTGCCGTGCCCTCGCCGGGAACCGCCGGCAGCGCGGATCGCGCGTCGGCCAGCCTCCGCAGCACCGCGTTCACCAGGCCCGCCGCCCGGCCGTATCCCAGGCTCCTGCACAGCGCCACCGACTCGTTCACCGCCGCGCTGGCGGGGATACGGTCCATGAACGCCAGCTGATAGGTCCCCAGCCGCAGGATGTCCCGGACCTTTGGCTCCAGCCTGCCCTTGGCAAAGCGGTCTATATAGAAGTCGCACAGGGCCATGTTTTGCAGCACGCCGTAAAACAGCCGCGCCGCCAAAGCCGTGTCCCGGCTGTCCAGCCCCGCCTTCCGGGCCAGTCCGTCCAGCACCTGCCGGCTCCAGGCGGAGTCCCGCCTGAACCGCTCCAGGGCCTCCAGCGCCGTCCGTCTGGGCATGCTCAGACCTCCATGGGATGGCCCAGTAGATAGGCGCCCGCCGCCATACGCTTGCCGCCGGCCGCCTGGAGCTCGGTGATGAGGATGCTCTCTCCCCCGCCGCAGGCCACCTCGATCCCCGCCTTCCCGGCGGAGAGCACCGTGCCGGGCACCTTGGCGGTGGGCCGGTAGGTGTAAGCGGCGGCGAAGATCTTGAACTCCGTCCCGCCCAGCGTCGCTGTGGCGCAGGGCCAGGGCTGCATGCCGTAAATATGCTTGAGCACCATGCGAGCGCTCATGGACCAGTCGATGGGCGATTCCTCCCGGCTGAGCGGGGGCGCGTAGGTGGCCTCCGCGGCGTTCTGGGGCATTCTGGGGGCCGCGCCGGTCTCAATGTCCCGGAGCGTCCGCACCAGAAGCTCCGCGCCCATGGGCGCCAGCCGGTCAAAAAGCTCCCCGCTGGTCTCCGTCTCCCCGATGGCGGTCTCGGCAGTATAGATCATGTCTCCCTCGTCCATCCCGGCGGAGAGATACATGGTGGTCACGCCGGTGATCGCGTCGCCGGCGAGCACCGCCCGCTGGATGGGGGCGCTGCCCCGGTATTTGGGCAGCAGCGAGCCGTGGACGTTAACACATCCATATTTTGGAAGAGCCAGGATGTCCTCCGGCAGGATGCGCCCATAGGCCACCACCGCGATGATGTCCGGCGCCAGCTGGCGCAGCACGGCCAGCGCCGCGCCGTCCCGCAGCTTCTCCGGCTGCCATACCGGCAGGCCGGCGGCCAGGGCCGTCTGCTTCACGGCGCAGGGGAGCAGCTTGTGCCCCCGGCTCTGGGGCTTGTCCGGCTGGCAGAACACCCCCGCCACCTCGAAGCCCTCGTCGATGAGCTTTTGCAGGGAACAGGCGGCAAAATCCGGCGTCCCCATGAACACGACTTTCATTCGTCGCCCTCGCTGCCATAATAGGCCGCCAGTTCCTCGTCGGTCATGATATGGTCGCACAGCTCTGTGAACATATGTCCGTCCAGGTGGTCCAGCTCGTGGCAGAAGGCCCTGGCGGTCAGGCCGACGCCGTCCGCCTCGAACCAGTTCCCGTCCCGGTCCTGGGCCCGGACGACCACATGATCCGGCCGCTTCACCATGCCGTAATCCCCGGGAGCGGAAAGGCACCCCTCGGGTCCCTCCTGCTCCCCCTCGGCCAGGATGATCTCCGGGTTGACCAGCTCGATCACATGCTCCTCGCCCTCGGGCGTGTTGGTCTCCAGCACCACCACCGCCCGGCGGAGGATGCCCACCTGGGGGGCCGCCAGGCCTACGCCGTTGGCGCTCAGCATGGTCTCAGCCATATCGTCCAGCAGCTCGTGGAGCCGCCGGTTAAAGCCCGTCACCGGGCGGCAGTGCTTCCTCAGCGCCTCATCGCCCTGCATGCGGATGCTTCGCAGTGCCATATCGTTCTCTCCATTCGTCAATCTAGGGGGTCAAAGTCCGCATACACGGACACGCCCTTATATCGTTTTCCGTCGTTGGCAAACAGCAGCGTCCGGCCCACGGCGGCGCGGATCTCCCGCGACTCCGGGCAGCTGACCGTCACCCGGTAGCGCCACGCGCCCATCACCTTCGCCACTGGCAGCGGCGCCGGGCCCAGCACCCGCGCGCCTTGGATATCCCTGGTCAGGCGGAGCATCTCCGCGCGGATATCGCCGCAGCAGCGCAGCACCGCGCTCTCGTCCTCCCCGGAGGCGGTGAGCACATACAGGTCCGCGAAGGGCGGCGAGCCCGTCATGCGCCGAAGCGCGATCTCGTCGGCATAAAAGCTGTCATAATCCTGCTTCGCGGCCTGGAGAATGATCTGGTTGGCCGGGGTGAAGGTCTGGATCACCGCCCGGCCGGGCTTTTCAAAGCGCCCGCTGCGGCCGACGACCTGGGTGATCAGAGAGAAGGTCCGCTCCCCCGCCCGGTACTCGCTGCTATAAAGACTCTGATCGGCGTTCAGCACACCCACCAGGGTCACGTTTTCAAAGTTGAGCCCCTTGGTCACCATCTGGGTCCCCACCAGGATGGGGATGCGCTGGGCCCGGAACTGCTCGAACAGCGCCCGATGGCTGCCCACAGGCGCCACCGCGTCGGTGTCCATCCGCAAGATGGGCGTGCCCGGAAACAGCTCCTCCAGCTCCTGGACGACCTTCTGGGTGCCGGCACCGACGAAGCTGAGCTTTCCCCCGCACTGGGGACAGGCGGCGTCCACCCGGCGCACATGGCCGCAGTAATGGCACATGAGCCGGTCGCCTACGCTGTGGTAGGTCAGGGAGGCGGAGCAGTTGGGGCACTTGTAGGTGTAGCCGCACTCGGAGCATGTCACCAGCTTGCTGGCGCCCCGGCGGTTGAGAAAGAGGATGGACTGCTCTCCCCGTTCCAGGTTCTCCGCCAGCTCCTGCCGCAGCAGCGAGGAGATGCTGCCGCCGTTGCCGGCCTTCAGCTCCCGCTTCATGTCCGCGATGCGCACCTGGGGCAGGTGCATGGCGTTGTACCGTTCCGGGAGGGTGAACAGGTGATATCTGCCCGTCTCGGCCCAATACCGGGAGCACACGTCTGGCGTGGCGCTGCCCAGCACCAGAGCGGCGTTGTGGCGGGCGCACAGGAATTTGGCCACATCGCGGGCGTGGTACCGGGGGTTGGTCTCGGATTTATAGGTATCCTCCTGCTCCTCGTCCATAATGATGATACCCAGATCGGCCACCGGCGCAAACACCGCGCTGCGGGTCCCGATGACTACCCGCGCGGCTCCGGAGCGGATGCGCTTCCACTCGTCGTAGCGCTCGCCCATGGAAAGGGACGAATGCAGCACGGCGATGCTGTCGCCGAAATGGGCGGAGAAGGTCTGCAGCATCTGAGGCGTCAGCGCGATCTCCGGCACGAGAAAGATGGCCCCCTTGCCCCGGAGCAGCATCTGATGGATCAGGTGGATATAGATCGTGGTCTTGCCCGAGCCGGTGACGCCGAACAGCAGCGCCGCCCGGGGGCTTTTCCCGTCCGCCAGGGCCAGAATGCCCTCAAAGGCCGCCTGCTGGGCGGCGTTGAGGTGTGGCAGCGGCGCCGCGGCGGTACTGTCAAAGTCCGGCCGGCGGTATACCTCCTGCCGGGACACGGTGACCAGGCCCTTTTCCGCCAGCCGCTTGACCGTCTCCCGTCCCGCGCCGGTGAAATAGCACAGGTCCGCCACGCTGGCCCGGCCCAGCTGGGCCAGCACCCGCAGCACAGCGCCCTGCCGCACGGCACGGCCGCACCGTTCCGCCTGCCGCAGCGCTTCCTCCGGCGGTACGGCCAGTTCCGCTTGGGCGATGGTCTTGTCCCCCGCCCTGCGGGCCGCGCCGGCCTCGGCGGTCAGCACGCCCTTTTTCACCAGGCTGGCCAGGGCCGGTCCCGGATTTTTGGCGCCGAACACCGCCTCGATGTCCGCCAGCTCGCACCGGCCGCCATGGCCGGTCACCGCGTCCAGCACCAGCGCCTCCGCCCGGCTCTTGCCGGCGGCTGCATAAGCGGCGTCCCGGTCCACGCCGTTCGCGAGCCGGTATACCGGCCACACGCTGTACCAGAGCCCTGCCGGGAGCATGGCCCGCACCGCGTCCATCACCGTGCAGAAAAACCGCTCATGCATCCACAGGGCCAGCTTCAGTTGCGTCTCGGTGAGCAGCGGCGCCTCGTCCAGCACCTCCAGCACGCTTTTCAGCCGTCTGCCGCCGTCGCCGCCGCCGATGGCCAGCACCACGCCCTCCCGGGGACGGCTGCCGCCGAAGGGCACCGCCACGCGCACGCCGGGACGGACCCGGTCCGCCAGGTGCGCCGGCACCGCATAGGTATAGGGCCGGTCGACCCAGTAGGTCACCTCCGCGACGGCGATGCGCGCGGTCCGTTCTGTCGTCATGTCCGCTGCGGGAGCGTGGCGGTCACTGATCGCGGCCGCTGTTATCGATGGTGAGCTTGCCGGTATACACCTCGTCGATGGCCGCAGAGACCGGCTTCTTCGTCAGGGGCTCGCCGGCGGTCTCCGCCTCGGCGGAGATGGCGCGGGCCCGCTTGGCCACCAGGTTGATCAGGGCGTAACGGCTGCCGACCTTGTCCACCAGGTCGGCCACAGGGGGATAGAGCATCATATCGATCGATCTCCTTCAACAATAAATTGACTTCTCAGCTCGCTGCGGCACAGCTGGGCGGTGATGATGGCGTCCAGCTCTCCCGCGGCCTTTTCCGCGTCGTCATTGACGACGATGTAAGCGTATTCCCCGGCCCTGGCACACTCGGCCCGGGCCGTTTCCAGGCGGCCGGCGATCTTTTCCTCAGAGTCGGTGCCCCGGCCCCGGAGACGCCGCTCCAGCTCGGCCATGCTGGGGGGCGCGAGAAACACGCTGACGGCGTCGGGCCGCTTTGCCAGCACCTGGGCCGCGCCCTGGACCTCGATGTCCAGCAGCACGTGATATCCCTCGTCCAGCTGCCGCTGAACGGCCTGCGCCGGGGTGCCGTAGCAGTTTCCCACATACTCGGCGTGCTCCAGGAACGCGTCCTCGGCGATCATGCGCTCGAACTGCTCCCGGGTCTTGAAAAAATAGTCCTTTCCGTCCACCTCGCCCGGCCGGGGCGGTCGGGTGGTCGCCGAGACGGAGAACCGGATATCGTCCCGCCGGCGCATCAGGGCGGCGATGACCGTGCTCTTGCCGGCCCCGGAGGGCCCCGAGATCACGATCAGCAGGCCTTTCTCATTCGTCATCGCCGTCTCCCCCTTCCGGTCCGATCCTGGCGGCCAGCGCCTCCGGTCCCACGGGACAGAGGATCACGTGCCCGCTGTCCATGACCAGCACGGTCTCGGTCCTGCGGCCATAGGTGGCGTCCACCAGGCGGCCGGCCTCCCGCGCCTGGGTGACGACCCTCTTGATGGGATTCGACTCCGGGGCCACGGCGGCGATGATCCGCCCGGCGGAGACATAGCTGCCGAACCCGATGGGGATGAGCTTCATAGACGGCACCTCACTCGATGTTCTGGATCTGTTCGCGGATCTTCTCCAGCTCCGCCTTCATGTCGATGACCGTCTTGGCAATGGCACTGTCGGCACACTTCGAGCCGGTGGTATTGGCCTCCCGGTTCATCTCCTGGGTCAGGAAGTCCAGCTTCCGTCCGGCGGGAGAGCCCTGGGCCAGCAGCAGCCGGAACTGGGCGATGTGGCTTTTCAGCCGCACCATCTCCTCGTCCACCGCCACCTTGTCGGCGTAGATGGCCGCCTCCTGAAGGATGCGCGCCTCATCCACCGACGCGTCCGCCAGCACCTCTTTCATCCGGCCCAGCAGCTTCTCCCGGTACTCGGCCACCGTCTGGGGCGAGCGCGCCTCCACCGCAGCCACCATAGCCTCCAGGTTTTTGAGCTTGCCCTCGATGTCCTCCGCCAGCCGCTGGCCCTCCCGGGCGCGCATGGCGTCGAACTCCGTTAGCGCCTCGGCCAGCACCGCGCCGATGGCCTGGGCGACCGCGTCCCGGTCAGTATCGGTCTTGTCGGCGCTGAGCACCTCCGGGAACCGCAGCAGCGCCAGAGCGCTGATGTCCCCGTCCAGGCCAAAGCGCTCCGCCGTGTCCTTCACCGCTTTCAGATAGGCCGCCGCCAGATCCCCGTTGACCTTTATGACGGCTTCCTCGGCGCCGGTGGTATCCACATTGATGAACACGTCCACCTTGCCCCGGCTGATCTTTTCCGCCACGGCGGACCGGACCGCCTCTTCCGCGAACAGACAGCTCTTGGGCAGCCGCACGGATACGTCCAGATACCGGTTGTTGACGCTCTTCAGCTCCGCCGTCACGGCGATGGCGTTCACCTCGCCCTTGGCGCCGCCGTAACCGGTCATGCTCTTGATCATTCAAAATACCTCGCGATCTTCACGATGTAATAGCGAATGAGCCCCGAATAGGCCCTGTCATAGAGCCAGAACACCGCCGCTCCCAGCGGGTACAGCAGATACCAGCTCAGCTCCCCGCCGGTGAAGGTGAACAGTGCTTTTGCCAGCAGCCAATAGATCACAAAGGCAAAGGTGTACAGCGCGAACTTGCACACCCATCCCGCGGCCGCGCTGTGCATCCGCTCAAAGAGGCTCTTGGCGATGGGATAATACCCAAAAAAGGCGGTATACATGATGGCCGCCGCGCCGGGGAACAGCAGCGCCCCCAGCAGGCACGTCAGGGCAAACAGCCCCAGGGACCACTTGATCCCATACATCATCAGCGCGATGCACACCGGCAGGCTGGACACCGCCACCAGCGCCAGCCGCCCCGCCGGCAGCACCGAGCCCAACAGCAGCAGCACGACCCCGATGGCCGCCAGGATGGCGAGCCGGGTCAAACGTTTCGTAGACGCTTTCATCTCACCGACAGCCGATGCAGGGGATCAGGTTGCCGCCCATCATCTCGCAGCAGCAGTCCGCGCAGATCAGGTTCTGGCACATGTTGCAGGCCGCGTCCCCGCCCATCATATCCATGCCGCCGGAGGCCGGCCGGTAGGCCTGGCCGCCCTGGTTCATGTACTGGACCGCGTTGCGGTACTCCACGTTGGAAGGGTCCATGGTGGCGGCGGTACGGAAATACTGCCCCGCCTGATCCATCCAGCCCTTACGCCAGCATACGCTGCCCATCAGATAATACCACTCGGCGTCATGGGTCCCGATGGCGTTGAGCATGGCCTCCGCCTGGGCCAGGTTGTTGGCGTTGATCAGGTTGCGGATCTGGATATACTGGCTATTGGCCCGCTGGCCCTGGCCGGCGCCCTGGCTCTGATAGGCGCTGCCGCCATAGCCGTAGGAATACCCCCGGGAAGCGCCGCTGCCGCCCTGCTCCCGGCTCTTGGTGATGGTGTCGTATGCCTCGTTGATCTCCTTCATCTTCTCCGAGGCCAGGTCCGCCAGAGGGTTGTCGTGGTAGTTATCGGGATGATACTTCCGCGCAAGGTCGCGGTATGCCCGCTTTACCTCTTCGTCGCTGGCCGTGGGGGCCACGCCCAAGACGCTGTATGGATCGTTCATAGTCAGCTCCGTTTCCTGTGTATTTTCGCGTCGGCCTTCCACACGCCGGCAAACACCGCCTGCGCCGCGACGGGAAGGCCAAGGTAGATCGTGTTGGAGAGGATGCCCGCATAGTCGCCGCTCTCCAGCAGCTCAAAAGCGCTTGCCAGGGCGTTGCGGCTCAGCTGCAGCCCGGTGCGGAGGGTCCGCTCGTCCTCCTCGGACAGCTTCCCGTCCAAGACGCTGAACCGGTACCGCAAGGGGTTATAGCGCCCGGCCGCCGTATCCTCGGCCAGGTCGTCCACCGCGTCCAGGATATAGATGATCCGGCCCAGGTGGTAGAGCAGCTCTCCCAATATCCGCCCGCGGGGCCCCTTTTCCTCCGCGGCGGCGGCCCGCAGGATCAGGGCGAATTTGTCCGCCGCCTCGTCCACGCTGGGACATTTTGCCTCTTCCAGCGCGTGCAGCGCTTCCAGCTGCTGCTCCACCGAGGCGGCAAAGGCGGGCCGGGCGGCGGCCGCTTTTTTGTATGCGCCTTTCAGCGCGGCACAGGCCGCCTTACAGCCGATGCGGGCCATGCCGGCGCTGTCCGCAGCGCCGTCCGCCAGCTTCCACCAGCCCAGGACCACGCTCATGTCCGCCGCCATGGCAAGGCTCTCGCTGCTCTCCAGACAGCTTCTCCTGCGCAGCGGATGGGGAACGCAGCGGCGGGGACAGGTCCGCCCCTCCCCGCGCCCGGCCAGGAGCATGGCCAGAAAGGTGAAGTCGTAGTTCACCAGAAACCGGCTGAAAAAGCCGTACCGCCGGGCCAGCTCATGGCACAGCCCGCAATAGACGCCCTGAAAGCGGTCGAACTCGGCCACCTTCAGTTCGTCCTTCACCGGCCGGACATAGCCGTACATCAGCGCTTATAGCCGGTGATGGCGTAATCGATCTTCCGAAAGCGCTTGCCCAGCAGGACGCTCAGCCCCGCGCCGGCCGCCAGGCCCAAGGCGCTGGTGATGACGCATTTTTCCTGATCCAGCCCCAGCAGCGCGCCCACGCCGTACCCCAGGAAAAGCCCCGCCACCGGCAGCATATAGATGAGCAGCGTCACCTGCAGGATGGTGCGGGTCTCGCTCTCCAGCACCACCCGCTCGCCGGGCTGCGCAAAGATCTTGTTCTGCGCCTCCACAAGGATCTCCTTGCCGTAGATGCACTCCCCGCAGCCGGCGCAGTGGGCACAGGCGGTGATCCGCTCCACGGACACCTCCGCCATGCCCTTGTCCAACAACCGTTTCACGATGCCAGTCTGGGTCATTGCTGTTCCTCCAGTTGCACGTATATGGGATAGTTGCCATACGCGCCGGCGCTCTCGAAGCCGTCGATGTATACTGTGGTGGGCACCCTCGACCTGCCGGGCGCGGCGTCGGTCAGGTCCGCCACGATGCGTATGTTGTTGGAGGTGATCTTGGCAAACACATCCTCCGGCGCCCGGACCGTGACCACCTTGTTCAGATCGATGATCTTGGCGTCATAGCCCTCCGGCACGTTCACGACGCTCAGGTTGGTGACGATGAAGGTATCGTAGCGCAGCCCCGTGAAGGACATCTCCACCGTGGCGCTGGTCTCGCCGGACAGGCATTCCACGCCGTTGGGCAGCACGATGTTGTAGGAGGTGGGCTCAAAGCTCAGATAATTCGCCAGCTGTACGGTGGCCACATTGATGATGTTCAGCCCATCCAGGGTCGCCGCGTCGCCGGCCACAGTGATGCTCTTGGGCTCGATGTCCACCAGCACGTTCTGGCTGGTGGCGCCGCCGCCCGGGACAAGATCCACCCCCAGGGCGACCTCCTTGATGGTGCTGACCGGCACGTTCACCGAGAGCGTATCCACATCGGACTGCACGTCCTCGAATTCCAAGGTATTGCCTTCGCTGTCCAGCAGCACATAGTTGCCCACGGCGGTAAAGGCGGCGCTGACCTGGTCGCGGGCCACCACGACCTGCACCTTGGCGATCTGGTTCAGCTCCTCCTCGGGGCCGGTAAAGGTGACGCTGGCCGGATCGAAGGTCATCTCCGTGGCGTCTACCATATACCCCTCGCTGACGGTCCCCTCGAACGCGCCGGTGACCGGATAGCTCCTGGTGGCAAGCTTGCTGATCTGCAGGCCCACGGTGGAGGGCGTGCGGCTCTCCTCCCGGATGTTGGCCTGGTTGACGCTGGACGGATAGCTCAGAGAATAGCTCATGGTCCGGTATCCGGCCATGGTGATGTTGGACAGGTTCACCACAGCACGGATATCGGAGCTGGTCAGCTGGGCCAGATCCCGCCTGGTGCCGCTCAGCGTCACGTTAACGGCGGAGACGTCCTGATCGGAGACCACCAGGTTCAGCGTGTCCCGCATGGCGTCCTGGCCGGTGAAAGCGACCTCCACGCCATAGAAGGTCTTTTTCTCCGTGGCGCCGTAGTTCGATGTATAATATACCCATATGAGCAGCGCCAGACACAGGCTCAACAGGGCCCAGAACAGGTTGTTGTCCCGCAGGCGGCTCCGGCTTTTGGTCTCAGGATCATTTTTCATCGGTATCCCTCATTTTGCGCTTGAAAAGCTGTTTCCAACGACTGCCGCCCTCCTCGGCGGGCATGAGCTCCCGCCGGAGCAGGGTCTCGAAGGTATCGGCGGAGAGGTGGCGCTTGAGAAGGCCGTCCTCTGCCACGCTGATGCCCCCCGTCTCTTCGGACACGATCACCACCAGCGCGTCCGAGCGCTCGCTCATGCCGATGCCGGCGCGGTGGCGCATGCCGAGATCGCGGCTCAGGTGGGAATTCTCGCTCAGCGGCAGCATGCACCCGGCCGCGGCCAGCCGCCCGTCCCGGATGATCACCGCCCCGTCATGAAGGGGGGATTTGTCGTAAAAGATGTTCTTGAGCAGCTCGCTGGTGACCAGCGCGTCCACCGGCGTCCCGGACGCCAGCCGCTCGCCCAGCCGGTTGGTCCGCTCGAACACGATCAGCGCGCCGGTGCGGCTCTTGGACATATCGGTACAGGCATAGACCGTCTGGGCGATGACCCGCTCCATAGACTGTCCGCCGGCACTGCGCCCGAACAGGGAAAAGACGCGGTAGGAGCCCACCCGTTCCAGCGCCCGGCGGATCTCCGGCTGGAACAGGATCACCACCGCCAGCACGCCGATCTCAAACACCTGCTGCAGCAGGAAGGTGGTGACCGTCAGGTGCAGCGCGCTGGCCAGCGCCAGCGCCACCAGCAGCAGCAAAATGCCCTGCGCAAAGCGGATGGAGTTGGTCCGGCGTATAAAGGATATGACGGCGTATACCGCCAGCCCCACCAGCAGCACGTCCACGATATCGCTCAGACCCATGGACAGGATCAGGTTGGCGGAGTCACGCAAACTTGACAGGATGTTACTCATGATCGGCACCATTCATTCTCTCGGTAGGTTGGTGAACAAGCTATGTCAACTTAGTATTATATTACAATTCCGCGTCTTTGGCAATATGATTTCTGTTCAAAAGCTTGTCCGCCCCGGAAGAAAAAATGGGCGCGGCGGTGCCCCGCCGCGTCTCTTCTCAGGCCAGCATCTGCTCTACTGCCGCCGCCGCGTCCCGGACCTCCCGCAGGGTGTTGAAGGGCGAGAAGCTGAAGCGCACCGTGCCCTCCCGCAGGGTCCCCGCCGTGCGATGGGCCAGGGGCGCGCAGTGGAGCCCCGCCCGTACGGCCACGCCCCGCGCCCCCAGACAGGCGGCGGCGTCCTCGCAGTCCATGCCCCTGAACTGCACCGAGAGCACCCCCGCCTGGCAGCCAGGCTCCGGCGCGGCAAACCGGCGCACCCGCCTGTTCTCCGCCAGCAGCCCGGAGAACGCCGCCAGCAGCTCCCGCTCGTGGGCCAGCAGCGCCGCCGGCGTTTTCCGGCTCACCCACCGGACCCCCTCCAGGAGCCCGGCGATGCCCGGCACGTTGTGGGTCCCCGGCTCCAGCCGGTCCGGCAAGAAGTCCGGCATCTCCGCCTGATCGCTCACCGAGCCGGTTCCGCCGTACATATAGGGTGGCGGCAGAGCCGGCCCGCACAGCAGCACCCCCGTGCCCTGGGGCCCCAGCAGTCCCTTATGGCCCGGCATGGCGGCGAAGGCGCAGCCCAGTCTGTCAAAGTCCAGCCCCACACTGCCCGCCCCCTGGGAGGCGTCCACGATCAGGGGCACGCCCTGCTCCCGGCAGGCGGCCGCGATCCGGTCCACCGGCAGGATGAATCCGAACACATTGGACACCTGGGTGCACACCGCCGCGGCGGCCCCCGGCAGCTTCCGGCGAAAGGCCTCCAGCGCCGCGTCGGGATCGAACAGCGGCGAGGCCGCCACATCCACCCTGGCCCCCAGCCCGTGGAGCGGCCGCCAGACGGCGTTGTGCTCATAGCCCGAGATCACCACCCGGTCTCCGGGCCTTACAAGGCTCCGGATGGCGATGTTCAGCCCATGGGTGGCGCTGGAGGTGAACACTACCCGCTCCGGGTCCTTCACGCAGAAAAGGTCCGCGATGGCCGTCCGGCAGTCCAGCACCGTGTCGGCCGCCGCCATGGCGCTCTCATACCCGCCCCGGCCGGGGCTGGACATGGTCCGCAGCGCCCGACCCACGGCATAGGCCACCGCCGCCGGCTTTTGAAAGGAGGTGGCCGCACTGTCCAGATAGATCATGGGCCCACCGCCTCCCACGTGCCGTCGTCATGGCGCAGCAGCACCCGCTCCGGGCTGAGCCCCGCCCCTCGGAGGACCGCCAGCGCCCGGTCCCGGTGGCGGGGCGCCACGGTCACGCAGTAGGCGCAGCCCCGCTTGGCCGCGTCCTTGGGCACCCGGGACAGAGCGCCGGTGACCCCCGCTCTCTCCAGGACCCGCGCCGCCCGCTGGGCATAGGTCAGGCTGCGATAAGTCAGCAGATAGTGCAAAAAGATCCCCTCCCCAATGGTCACAGGCCATTGTATGCGGGAGGGGATCTTTTTGGTCCCGGGTCAGCGCAGCAGCACCACCGCGTGGGCGCTGATGCCCTCGCCGGCGCCGGTGAAGCCCATTTTTTCCTCGGTGGTGGCTTTCACGCTGACGGCGCCGATGTCCAAACCCAGGTCCGCGGCGATGTTGGCGCGCATCCGGTCGATGTACGGCGCCAGCTTGGGCCGCTGGGCGATGACGGTCACGTCGCAGTTTTCCGGCGCGTAGCCCGCCTTTGCCGCCGCCTCTGCCGCCGCCCGCAGGATCAAGCGGCTCGAGACGCCCTCCGTGGCCGGGTCATTGTCGGGGAAGAGCTTTCCGATGTCCCCCAGCGCCGCAGCCCCCAGGATGGCGTCCGCCAGGGCGTGCAGCAGCACGTCCGCGTCCGAGTGGCCCAAGAGCCCCTTTTCATAGGGGATCTCCACCCCGCCCAGGATGAGCTTACGGCCCTCCGTCAGGCGGTGGGCGTCATATCCGTGTCCGATCCTCATGTGCCGGTCCTCTCCTTCCATATGAGCTCCGCCAGACGCAGGTCCAGCGGCGTGGTGATCTTGATGTTCTCCTCGCTGCCGGCGGAGAGGGCGACGCGCCCGCCGATGCGCTCCACCGCCCGGCAGTCGTCCGTCACCTCCGGGGCCTTCTCCGCCGCGTCCGTCAGCGCCGCCCGGATCAGGTCCGCCTGGAAGCACTGGGGCGTCTGCACCGCATAGAGCGCCGAGCGGTCCGGCGTGGATATCACCACCCCGTCATGGGCTACCTTCACCGTGTCCCGCACCGGGATGGCCGGCGCCGCGGCCGTATGGCGGTATGCGGTCCAGAGCGCGTCCCGGATGATCTGGCCTGTCACCAGGGGCCGGGCCCCGTCATGGATGGCGATGAGCTCCGCCCGGGGCGAGACACGCATCACCCCGTTCAGGCAGGACTGCGCCCGCGTCTCCCCGCCGGGCACCACCGCTGTGACTTTCCCCAGGCCGTTGTCCGCGCAGAGGGCCGTCACGGTCCCGACCCGGTCCTCCCGCGTCACCACCACGATCTCCCCCACGGTCTCCGCCGCCTGGAACGCGCGCAGCGTCCGGAGGATCACCGGCTCCCCGGCCAGGTCCGCCATCAGCTTGTCGCTCCCAAAGCGGCTGGACGACCCCGCCGCCACGATCACCGCCGCGGCATAGGGCAGCCGCGCCTGCTTCAGTTTTTCCGCCGCAGCACCCATGGACGCTCCTCCACATATCCGGCGTATTTGTCCCATATAGTGATTATACCCGTTTCCGGTCGCTTCTGCAACCCGATTCCGGGCCGTCGCTGGTATCTTCGCTATGGGGAGGGATCCATTTGCTGCGGGATAAGACCCTGGCTCGCAACACCGCGCTGCTCACTGTCTCGGGCCTGGCCATGCGGTTCGTGGGGATGCTCTGGCAGGTCTGGCTGGTGGGACACATCGGCGAGGCGGGCATCGGCCTTTTTCAGCTGGTGATGAGCGTGAACGCCCTGGCCGCCACCGTCGCCGTCTCCGGCGGACGGTACGCCGTGACCCGGCTGCTGGCGGAGGAAAAGGGCATGGACCGGCCGTCCGGGGCCGCCCAGGCGCTGGGGGAATGCCTCGTGTACGGGCTGCTGTTCGGCATCGGCGCCGGCTCGCTCATGCTCTTTACAGCCCGGCCGCTGGGCTTTCTGTGGCTGGAGGACGCCCGCACCGTGCGGCCGCTGATGCTGCTGGCGCTGACCATGCCCCTCACCGGCGTCGACGCGGTGCTCCACGGCTACTTCACCGCCGTGGGGCGGGTGTGGAAGAGCGTGGCGGTGTCCGTCTGCCAGCAGCTGGCCACCATCACCGCCACGGCGGCGCTGCTGCTCCTGTCCCCCGCCGGCGATCTGGAGCGGGCGGCGGCCGTCATCGCCGCCGGGACACTGATCGGCGACTGCCTGGGCGTGGCGGCCCTGGGCGTGCTCTGCGAGGCGGACCGGCGCGCCCACGGCATCCGCCGGGACAGGACCGCCCCGCCGCTGAAGGGCATAGGAAAACGGCTGCTGCGCCTGGCGCTGCCCCTGGCGGCGGCGTCCTACGCCCGGAGCGGCCTGTCAACCCTGCAGCATCTGCTGGTGCCCCGCGGGCTGCGGGCGTCCGGCCTCACGGCCGACGCGGCCCTGGCCTCCTACGGCGTGATCCAGGGCATGGCCCTGCCCACGGTGCTGTTTCCCTCCTGCCTGATGATGGCGGTGGCGGAGCTGATCGTGCCCAAGCTCACGGAAAAGCAGATCCGGGGCAAGGGCGATTCCATCCGCCGGATCACGGAGGACGTGCTGTATAAGAGCCTGCTCTTCTGCGCCGTCACAGCGGGGCTCCTGCTGGGAGTGGGGGACAGCCTGGGCCGGGTCTTGTTCAGCTCGGAGGAGGCCGGCCGGGCCATCCAGATCTTCGCGCTGATCGTACCGGTGATGTACATGGACATGGCCACGGACGGCTGTCTGCGGGGCCTGGGCGAGATGATGTACTGCATGGGCGTGAACATCGCCGACGTGGGGCTTTCGGCGGTGCTGGTATGGCTGCTGCTGCCCCGATGGGGCGTGGGGGCCTATATCTTCGTGATCTGCTTCACGGAGGCCTTCAACTTCGCCCTCAGCATGGGCCGGCTGAAGAAGGTCACCGGCTTCGTCCTCCCCTGGCGGGAGCTGGGCCGGGCGGGACTGTGGGCGGCTCTGGCGGGGTCCGCGGCGCGGCTGGCCGGGCTCTATACCGGCGCGGCGGTACGCCCCGTGGCCCTGGCCTTCGCGCTGCTCACGGGCCTGGCCGTCTACTGCGCCGCCATGGGAAAGCATATAAGCCTTTGACAGCGGGGCCGAACTCTGGTAAACTGGCCCTGGGAAGTGATACGAATGATACTCACAGTGGACTTATCCAACAGCCGCATCACCATGGCCGGCGTATCAGACGGCCATGTCCTCTTCTCCTGCCACATGGCCACGGTGAAGAGCCGCACCTCGGATGAATACGCCGCGCTGATGGGCCTGCTGCTGGACCGGCAGGGCGAAGCGCGCGCCGCCCTGGAGGGCTGCATCCTCTCCTCAGTGGTGCCGGAGCTGACGCTGCCCGTGACGCGGGCGCTGGAGCAGCTCACCGGCCAGTGCCCCATGGTGGTGGGGCCGGGGGTAAAGACCGGGCTCAACATCCGCCTGGACGATCCCTCCCAGCTGGGCAGCGATTTTGTGGCAAACGCGGTGGCCGCCCAGGCGGCCTATCCCCTGCCGGTGATCACCGTGGAGATGGACACCGCCATCGGCCTGGGCGTCACCGACGGCGAGGGCCGGTACATCGGCGGCGTCATCGCCCCGGGCATCATGGCCTCCGCCGCCGCGCTCACCAGCCGGGCGTCTCTGCTGCATGACGTGCTGCCCCAGGCGCCGGGGAGCATCATCTGCCGCAACACCGACGAGAGCATGCGCTCGGGCATCATCTACGGCGCCGCCGCCATGCTGGACGGCCTGTTGGCGGGCATGGAGGAGGAGCTGGGCCAGAGCGCCCAGGTGGTGGCCACCGGGCCCTGGGCCCCCGTGGTGATCCCCCACTGCCGCCGGGCCGACATCCATGTGGACGGGGAGCTCATCCACAAGGGCCTGTGGCTCATCTGGAAGAAGAACCAGCGGCGCTGACCGTGCCGCCACAGTCAACTCAGCCGCATTTGCGTAAATGCCGGCGGGACGCCATCAAAGCAAAAG
Organism: uncultured Oscillospiraceae bacterium; assembly: GCA_947624065.1. Lineage (GTDB taxonomy): Bacteria > Bacillota > Clostridia > Oscillospirales > Oscillospiraceae > CAJOIG01. The sequence goes on from CANQIO010000006.1 coordinate 55,712, forward strand.
CCAGACGGGAGGCCCGTCTGGCTTTTGCTTTTTTATCTGTCATTTGCCCATGATGTACTGGTCGATGCCCGCGGCGGCAGCCTTGCCGGCGCCCATGGCCTTGATGACCGTGGCCGCGCCCGTCACCGCGTCGCCGCCGGCGAACACGCCCGCGCGGGAGGTGGCGCCCGTGGCGTCGTCCGCCACGATGCCGCCCTTCTTCGTGGCCTCCAGGCCCGGCGTGGTGCTGAGGATCAGCGGGTTGGGGCTGGTGCCGATGGCGATGATCACCGAGTCCACGTCGATGACGTACTCGCTGCCGGGCACCTCCACCGGACGGCGGCGGCCGCTGGCGTCCGGCTCGCCCAGCTCCATCTTGATGACCTTGATGCCGGTCACGTGGCCGGTCTCGTCCCCCACGATCCCCACGGGGTTGTTGAGCAGCTTGAAGATGATCTCCTCCGCCTCGGCGTGGTGGACCTCTTCCTTCCGGGCGGGCAGCTCGTCCATGCTCCGGCGGTAGATGACATACACCTCGTCCGCGCCCAGACGCTTGGCCGTGCGGGCCGCGTCCATGGCCACGTTGCCGCCGCCCACGATGGCGACGCGCTTGCCCAGCTTGATGGGCGTGTCGTACTCGGGCAGGTATGCCTTCATCAGGTTGGACCGGGTCAGGATCTCGTTGGCGGAGAACACGCCCAGCAGATTCTCCCCGGGGATGTGCAAAAACTGGGGCAGGCCCGCGCCGGTGCCGATGAACACCGCTTCGAAGCCCTGCTCGAAGAGCTCGTCGATGCTCTCCGCCCGGCCGATGACCGCGTCGGTGACGATCTGCACGCCGAAGTATTCCAGCTTGGCGATCTCCTTGGCCACGATGGCCTTGGGCAGACGGAACTCCGGGATGCCGTATACCAGCACGCCGCCGGCCTTGTGGAAGGCCTCGTACACCGTCACCTCATAGCCCTTCCGGGCCAGGTCGCCGGCGCAGGTCAGGCCCGCCGGGCCGGAGCCCACCACCGCCACCTTGTGGCCGTTGGGCTCGGGGCGCTGGGGCGCGCCGTCCTTATGGCCGTCGGTCATGTGGTAGTCCGCCACGAACCGCTCCAGCCGGCCGATGCCCACGCTCTCGCCCTTGATGCCCCGCACGCACTTGCCCTCGCACTGGTTCTCCTGGGGGCACACGCGCCCGCAGATGGCCGGCAGGCTGTTGGTGGAGGTGATGACCTTATAGGCGCCGTCAAAGTCCCCCTCGGCCACCTTGGCGATGAACTGGGGGATATGTACGTTCACCGGGCACCCCTCCACGCAGGCGGGACGCTTGCAGTTGAGGCACCGCTTGGCCTCGTCGATGGCCATCTCGGCGGTATAGCCCAGGGCCACCTCGTCAAAGTTCTTGTTCCGTACCAGAGGGTCCTGCTCCGGCATGGGGTTTTTGTCCATGCGCATATTAGCCATGTTCTCTCACACCTCCCGTGATGCGGCAGATATGTTTCTCCGCCTCTTTCTCCTCCTCGGCGTAAAACGTGCTGCGCTGGATGATGCCGTCCCAATCCACCAGGTGGCCGTCGAATTCCGGGCCATCTACGCAGGCGAACTTGGTCTCGCCGCCCACGGTGAGCCGGCAGGCGCCGCACATGCCCGTGCCGTCCAGCATGATGGGGTTCATGGAGGCAATGGTCTTGATCCCATAGGGCTTGGTGGCCTCGCAGACCCGCTGCATCATCCGGGTGGGCCCCACGCACATGATCTCGTCATACTGCTCGCCGGCGTCCAGCAGGGCTTTCAGCTTGGTGACGTTGAAGCCCGCCTCGCCATAAGAGCCGTCGTCCGTGGTGATATACAGGTGGGTGGTGCCGGCGCGCATCTCTTCCTCCAAGATCACGATGTCCTTGGAGCGGAAGCCCGCGATCATATCCACCTGGATGCCCCGGTCGTGCATGCCCTTGGCCACGGGATAGGCGATGGCGTTGCCCACGCCGCCGCCCA
>CANQIO010000007.1 GCA_947624065.1 uncultured Oscillospiraceae bacterium
TGGGAAAGGTACGGTCATTACGGTGCGCTTTAGCTAATATAAAAATGGGCTGTCCAAGCCAATAATGGTTGGTGAAACGAATGAATGACGAGCTACAATCAAAATGGGTACATTGCCCTATTTGCCACGGAAAGACAAGGATAAAAGTAAATCCAGATAGTGTTTTACTAAACTTTCCCCTCTTTTGTCCGAAATGCAAGCAGGAACACAACGTCAGCATCATACAGATGAAGATGGTGATCAACGACGAGCCAGAAACACCACCTCGGCCACGTTTCCAGTACAAGCATCCCTAGCAGAAGCCGCCGTTGCTGTCAATGGTCAAGATGAACGGCTCCCTCAGCCGCCATTGACAGCAATGCCCGCTTCCGCTCTCCCTGTATGTAAGAGGGGCGACAGCTATTTCCGCTGTCGCTCCTCTCATAATATCTGCTTCTTGTCTCACCCCGCCATAAAACCGAGGGCGGTGTGTAATGGTTTAGACACTCTGGACCCCTTGCGCCCCAAGGGATTCAGAACGGGAATTTGAGCAAAGCATGAAATCACCCGCTATCCTCCAAAAACCGGCTTCTATACCATTACATCAGGGGGCGATGTCCGCATTTTAGCACTCTGGCCCCCTTCTGCCGCAAGAGGTTGAAACCGTTAAACTTAGGAGGGCAATGGTAGTATATGGCGACACCCGAAAACCGGGGTCTATATGCGGACAAACTTAAAACTCTTTAAGCATTTGACTCTGCACACGGATCTTCGTGAAAACAAGGGTTCGATGTGACGCTTTTGGCCGGTCTGACCCCTTGCGGCACAACGGGTTCAGGTCGTCAAAGTAAGGGGGTAATGATACTATACGGCACACCCCAAAAACCGGGGTCTATTGCGTCACATACATCAAAGTTTTTAAGCAATTCAAAACAGGCAACGGATGGCGCATTTTAGCACCATCCGCTGTCTGCTCTGTCGATTCCAATTCCGTAAGACAGTTGCCAGATGTTCGTTTTTTCGGGGTCGTACTGTCTTACGAGCACCGGGCGTTCGCACCGCGCTTTTCTTATGTCCGGATATTATTTCGCGTATTCTACCGCTTTGGTCTCCCGCAGGACATGGACCTTGATCTGGCCGGGATAGGTGAGCTCGTCCTCGATCTTCTTGGCGATGTCCCGGGCCAGGAGGGTCATCTGGTCCTCGCTGACCTGGTCGGGCTTGACCATGATGCGGATCTCGCGGCCCGCCTGGATGGCGTAGCAGGAGTCGATGCCCGGGAAGGACATGGACACTTCTTCCAGCTTTTCCAGACGCTTGACGTAGTTCTCGATGTTCTCCCGCCGGGCGCCGGGGCGGCTGGCGGAGATGGCGTCGGCGGCCTGGACGATGCAGGCGATGACGGTCTGGGGCTCCACGTCCCCGTGATGGGCGTGGATGGCGTGGATGACCTCGGGGGATTCCTTATACTTCTTGGCGATGTCCACGCCGATGGTGACGTGGCTGCCCTCCACCTCGTGGTCGATGCTCTTGCCGATATCGTGCAGCAGGCCCGCCCGCTTGGCGGTGGCGATGTCCACGCCCAGTTCCGCGGCGATGAGCCCGGAGATGTGGGCCACCTCCATGGAGTGGTTGAGCACGTTCTGGCCATAGCTGGTGCGGTATTTCTGCCGGCCCAGGAGCTTGATCAGCTCCGGATGCAGACCGTGGACGCCGGTCTCGAACACGGCGCGCTCGCCCTCGGCCTTGATGGTGGCATTGACTTCCTTCTGGGCCTTGGCGATCATTTCCTCGATGCGGGCCGGGTGGATGCGTCCGTCCGCGATGAGCTTTTCCAGGGCCAGGCGCGCCACCTCGCGGCGCACCGGATCGAAGCAGGAGACCGTGATGGCCTCCGGGGTGTCGTCGATGATCAGGTCCACGCCGGTGAGATTCTCGATGGAGCGGATGTTCCGTCCCTCGCGGCCGATGATGCGGCCCTTCATCTCGTCGTTGGGCAGACTGACCACCGAGACGGTGACCTCGCTGGCATGGTCGGCGGCGCAGCGCTGGATGGCCAGGGCAATGACCTCCCGCGCCCGCTGGTCGGCTTCCTCTTTGAACTGTGCCTCGATCTCCCGGACCTTGACGGCCTGTTCGTGGGTCACCTCGCTTGCCAACGAATCGATGAGCAGCTGCTTGGCCTCCTCGGCTGTGTAACCGGAGATGCGCTCCAGCTCCTCCATCTGCGACGCCTTGAGCTTCTGGACCTCTTCCTGCTGGGCCTCGACCTCGGAGATCTTCTTGGTGAGAAGTTCGTTCTTCCGGTCGATGGCGTCGGTCTTTTTGTCCAGGTGCTCTTCCTTCTGCTGTAAGCGGTGCTCCTGCTTGGAAAGCTCCGCTCGTCTCTCCTTGACCTCGCGCTCATATTCGGCGCGGTTCTTGTGTATCTCTTCCTTTGCCTCCAGGAGCGCCTCGCGCTTTTTGCTCTCCCCGGATTTTATGGCTTCGTTCAGTATCCGTTTCGCTTCCTCCTCCGCGGAGCCGATCTCCCGCTCGCCCACACGCTTGCGGTATATCACGCCCGAGCCGAAGCCCAGGACCAGGCCCACGAGGATAAGAAGGATCGTTAACCATACAGGCATTGTAAGTATACACACCTCCTATCCTATTCAGTTTTCGCATACGGCGGGTATCAAGCACCCCATCCGATAAATCAAGGACGCAACAGCAGGAAAACCATCCAATTATCCCACTGTAACTAATTGATTTTAATGCCATTTTTGTCTTATGTCAAGTTTAACTTCTTTTTTCTTCCAAAAAAAGAGACGCCGCCCTTCCCCAGCAGGGAAAGGCGGCGGTATATTCAATTGTTGCGGAACCGGGACAAAAAGTCCTTCGTCTCCTGTTTCTGGGGATTGCCAAGCACCTCCGCCGGGGAACCCTGCTCGCATATGACCCCCTGGTTCATGTACACCACATGGTTGGACACGTCCCGGGCAAAGGCCATCTCGTGGGTCACCACCAGCATGGTCATGCCCCCGGACGCCAGCTGCTGCATGACGTTGAGCACCTCGCCCACCATCTCCGGGTCCAGGGCGGAGGTGGGCTCGTCGAAGAGCAATACCTCCGGGCCCATGGCCAGGGCCCGGGCGATGGCCACCCGCTGCTTCTGGCCGCCGGAGAGCTGCCGGGGCTTGGCGTTGATGTAGGGGGCCATGCCCACGTACTGCAAAAAGCGAAGGGCGTTCTCCTTCGCCTCGTCCCTGCCCTTTTTCAGCACCTTCACCTGGCCCACGATGCAGTTTTCCAGCACGGACATGTTGTTGAAGAGGTTGAAGGACTGGAACACCATGCCCACGTGGGAGCGGTACTCCGGGGCGTTCACCCCCCGGCCGGTCACGTCCTTCCCGTGGAACAAAATCTCCCCGCTGGTGGGGGTCTCCAGCAGGTTCACGCACCGCAGGAGGGTGCTCTTGCCGGAGCCGGAGGCGCCGATGATGGCGGTCACGTCCCCCTTGGAGACGGTGAAGTCGATATCGCGGAGCACCTCGTGGGAGCCGAAGCTCTTGGAGAGGTGGCGTATTTCAAGAATCGTGTCTGCCATCTTACCGCTCCCCCCTCTGCTTGCCGATCTTGACCTCCTGGATGACCTCGTCCCGGGAGGGCTTGTGCCGCTCGTCAAAGGGCGTGCCCCGGTCCGGGTGGGCGTAGGTGCCGGCGGCCATGACCAGCTGGTCGTCGGAGACCAGCTCATAGTTATCCGACCCGTCCAGCCGCTTTTCCAGCCACCGCAGGAGGAACGAGGCCGCCAGTGTCAGACACAGGTAGCCCACCATCTCGATGGCGGCGGAGGGGAAGTACATCAGGTTCACGCCCACGATGTTCCGGTGGGTGGCGAAGAACTCCACGAACCCGATGACGAACATGACGGAGGTATCCTTGATGTTGATGATGAAGTTGTTGCCGATCTGGGGGATGATGTTGCGAAGGGCCTGGGGCAGGATGACGTGGATCATGGTCTGCACGTGGGTCATGCCGATGGCCTTGGCCCCCTCGGTCTGGCCCGGGTCCACGGAGATGATGCCGCCCCGGACGGACTCGGCCATGTAGGCGCCGGTGTTGATGGACACCACCAGCACCGCGGCCAGCCACATGCCGGAGTTGCCACGGAAGGCCACCGCGCCGTTGGAGAAATAGGGCAGGCCGTAGAAGATGAACACCGCCTGCAGCACCATGGGGGTGCCCCGGAAGATCTCCACATAGGCCCGGACGACGAAGCGGATGATCTTCAGCACCGCCCGCTTGACGATGTTGTCATTCCTGCCGCAGGGGATGGTGTTCAGGATGCCGCACACCAGGCCGATGAGCACGCCGATGACCGTGGCGATCACCGCCAGCTTCAGGGTGCTCCAGATGCCGCCCAGATAAAAGGAGCTGTATTTGGTCCACAGGCGGGAGATGTCGTTGATGAGCTTGGCGAATAGGTCCATAGGGAGAGGGGCTCCTTTCGACAGACGCATCCTCCGGTCCCGGACGGGCCGGAGGATGCGAGAGTGTTCGGTCGGTCTTTTTAGATCTCAGGCTGGACGGAGATGGCGTAGTCCATCAGCGTGTTGAAGTCGTCCACGGTGTACTCGTCCAGGACGGCGTTGATGGCGTCCAGCAGCTCGGCGTTGTCCTTCTTCACGGAGATGCCGATGTTCACGTTCTCGGCCCGCTCGGCCTCGTCCTCGAACTGGAAGTCGCCGTCGGTGCCCTCAAAGTTGAGGATGACCAGCTGGTCGTTCTTCATCACGGCGCCCATGGCGGTGGGCAGGTCGGTGCACACGAAGTCCACCATGCCGGTCTCCAGCTGCATGATCATGGCCGGGGCCGTGGCGGCGGGGGCGACGATGTCCGCGTCGGGGATCTGGGGCAGGCAGGTGTCATACCAGATGGTGCCGGACTGGCTGGTGCAGGTGCCGCCGGCCAGGTCGGCGATGGAGGTGGCGTCGGCATACTCGCTGTCAGCGGTGGTCAGGCACACGATGGTGGCGTAGATGTAGGGGCCCGCCATATCCACCTCGGCCATGCGGTCGGCGGTCATGGACTGGCCGGCGATGTTGGCGTCCATGGTCCCGGCCTGGACGGCGGGGGTCAGGGAAGCCCAGGCGCTGGACACGACCTCCAGCTCCCAGCCGTAGGCGTCGCAGATGCGCTGGGCCATCATCACGTCGTAGCCGTTGGCGTAAGCGCCGGGCACGTTGGAGATGGGCACGGCGCCGTTGGCGTCGTCCATCTGGGTCCAGTTGTAGGGGGCGTAGGCGCACTCCATGCCCACGGTGAACACGCCGTCCTCCAGGCCGGGGATGGCGCTGGTGTCCACGTCGGTGAAGTCGGGGGCCTGGGGCAGTTCGACGGCCTCTTCGGCCTCCTCGGCAAAGGCGATGGCGCTCATGGAGAGCACCAGGCACAGGGCCATCAGCACAGCGGTAAGTCTTCTCATTGTTTTTGTTCTCCTTTTCTCACAAAAAGATTTTTTTGCAAGAAAAATGGATCGCTTTGTCAAGCGATCCACGGAAAACTCGGTATCAGCCCCGAAGGGCTCTCCATCGGCCATGACAGCGCTCCACAAATACTTGTGACAGTCCGGCGGATATTCTCCGACGGCCCAGCGAGAGGGGATCAGACACTCCCCAAACGCTTCGGCGGCGTTCCCTTTCGCGACCGGCGGCTGTCTGGCCTTGCCGGGCGGTACTGATGAAAACCGCGCCTCTGTTCAGCGATTCATTTTTCAAGCGTGCTCATCATAACATCGGCCCATCCGCTTGTCAACCGTCATCCGGCGATTTTGTAAGGTTGAATAAAGCGAAACGGGGCGCATTCTCTTTTGCTTGGTAAATCGACACAACAAATCGCCCCCTCACAGCAGGTACTTGACCGCCCACAGCAGACACACGCCGGGGACCCCCAGCGCCGCCGCCACCGGCAGCGTCAGGCCGTTGAGACCCACGCCCAGGCCCGCGAGAGATCCGGCCATGTTGGCCGCGAACAGCGCCGCCAGTCCCGCCATCGCCTGCAGCAATGCCCGCAGCGGCCGCTTCTCCGTCTCCGCCGACAGCGCCGCACACCGGCGGATCAGCGCCAGCCCCGTGGTCACGAACAGCGCCTTCAGCACATATACCGGCATACCCTGTCCCCCTTTCCATAAATTGTATTTGTTTTCCGGCCGGTTTAGACGTATACTATGGCCAGACAGAGAGACGCGCAGACCACTGGGCGGGGACGGAAGTCCCCGCCTTGATTTTTTGGGCCGGTATGTTATAATGTGTTTATGCTGGGAAAGTTATGTCCACCGGACATCAAGATATTGTAAAAAGCGAGGGAACCATGGCAAAGGCAAAGAAGGAAGCTTACGGCAACGAGTCCATCAGCCAGCTCAAGGGCGCGGACCGGGTGCGCAAGCGCCCGGGGGTCATCTTCGGCTCCGACGGGCTGGAGGGCTGCGAGCACTCCGTGTTCGAGATCCTGTCCAACTCCATCGACGAGGCCCGGGCGGGCTACGGCGACGTGATCACCGTCACCCGGTTCGAGGATAAGTCCATCCAGGTGGAGGACCTGGGCCGGGGCTGCCCGGTGGACTGGAACCCGTCGGAAAACCGCTACAACTGGGAGCTGGTGTACTGCGAGCTCTATGCCGGCGGCAAATACGGCAACGACGAGGGGGAGAGCTACGAGTACTCCCTGGGTCTGAACGGTCTGGGCGCCTGCGCCACCCAGTACGCCTCCGAATACATGGACGTGACGGTCTGGCGGGACGGGACCCGGTACGACCTGCGCTTTGAAAAGGGCGAGATCGTGGGGCAGCTGAAAAAAACCCCCATGGACCGGAAAAAGACCGGCACCACCCATCACTGGAAGCCGGATCTGGAGGTGTTCACCGACATCGACATCCCGGAGGAATGGTTCCGGGACACCCTGCGGCGGCAGGCGGTGGTGAACGCGGGCGTCACCTTCCGGCTGCGCATCCAGCACGGGTCCAAATTCGAGACCACCGACTACGTCTATGAGCACGGCATCCTGGATTACGTGACGGAGACCGCCGGGACCGAGACCCTGACCGCGCCGGTGTTCATCGACACCGAGCGCCGGGGCCGGGACCGGGAGGACAAGCCCGAGTACAAGGTCAAGCTCTCCGCGGCGTTCTGCTTCTCCAACCGAGTGAGCCTGCTGGAATACTACCACAACTCCTCCTGGCTGGAGCACGGCGGCGCGCCGGACAAAGCGGCCAGGCAGGGCTTCGTCTACGCGATCGACGCCTATATCAAAAAGATCGGCAAGTACCAGAAAAACGAGTCCAAGATCTCCTTCCAGGACGTGCAGGACTGTCTGGTGCTGGTGACCAACTGCTTCTCCACCCAGACCAGCTATGAGAACCAGACGAAAAAGGCCATCACCAACCGCTTCCTCCAGGAGGCCATGACCGACTTCTTCAAGGAGAAGCTGGAGATCTGGTGCATCGAGCACAAGGCCGAGGCGGACAAGATGGCCGAGCAGGTGCTCATCAACAAGCGCTCCCGGGAGCAGGCGGAGCGCCAGCGGCTGAACATCAAGAAAAAGCTCACCGGCTCCATGGATATCGTCAGCCGGGTGGAGAAGTTCGTGGACTGCCGCAGCCGGGACCCGGAGAAGCGGGAGCTGTACATCGTGGAGGGCGACAGCGCCCTGGGCTCCTGCAAGATGGGCCGGGACGCGGAATTCCAGGGCATCATGCCCGTGCGGGGCAAGATCCTCAACTGCCTGAAGGCCGATTATGGCCGCATCTTCAAAAGCGACATCATCACGGACCTTTTGAAGGTGCTGGGCTGCGGCGTGGAGGTGGCCAAGCACGGCAAGGACCTGAACAACTTCGACCTGGCCAACCTCCGCTGGAACAAGGTGGTCATCTGCACCGACGCGGACGTGGACGGCTTCCAGATCCGGACCCTGATCCTGACCATGCTCTGGCGGCTGACCCCCACCCTCATCCGGGAGGGATACGTCTATATCGCCGAGTCGCCCCTTTATGAGATCACCTGCCGGGAAAAGACCTGGTATGCCTACTCCGACGGGGAGAAGAACCGCATCGTGGACGAGCTGGGCAAGGCGAAATTCACCGTCAACCGCTCCAAGGGTCTGGGCGAGAACTCGGCAGAGATGATGTGGCTGACCACCATGAACCCCGAGACCCGCCGCCTTATCCGCGTCATGCCCGAGGAGGCGGAGCGCACGGCCTATTATTTCGAGCTGTTCGAGGGCAACGATCTGGAGGGGCGCAAGGCCCACATCGCCCAGGAGGGTTACAAATACCTGGAGCTGGCCGATATATCCTGAGTTCAACATTGCAAGGAGGAAGCCATGAGAGATCTTCTTTCCGTTCTTTTGGCGGCGCTGCTGCTGGCCGCGCCGATCACCGCCTGCGCGGCGGAGGCGCCGGACGATACCGACCTGGTGACCGACGCGTTCTCCTACCAGTCCGAGGGGGACTACAACCGCTTTGCCGTGCCCCGGATCGACCGGGAGGGCGAGGGCATCCAGGCGGTGAACGACGCCATCTGGCGGGAGCTCTACGAGGAGGAGCTCTACAGCGAGTACGGGGCCATGACCGCCATCGAAGAGGGCTGGTCCCCGGAGCCCTACAACATGACCTACGACTGGGCCGTCAACGGCGACGTGCTCTCCCTGTGGACCGTGTCCAGCTACAGCAACGATTATAACGTCTATTTCGTCTACAACGTCTCCCTCTCCGCCGGCCGGCGCATCACCGACGGGGAGCTGCTGGACGTGCTGGAGCTGGACCCGGACGACTTTTACGGCCAGGCGGCCCTGGTGCTGTCGGACACCTTTGAGGAGCAGTCCTCCATGGCCCCGGAGGACGAGTTCAAGGCCCAGCAGCGCCAGGCCAACAACGACCCCGCCAACGTCCGGGCCGTCCGGCCTTATCTGGACGGGAACGGCGACCTGTGCGCGATCGGGCGGATCCGCGCCATGGCCGGCGCCGGGGAATACGCCCAGCCGCTGACGGTGATGACCGCGGACCGGCTCCCCGAGGCTATCAGCAGCGCCTCCCTGCCCGAGACGCTGTCCGCGGAGGAACGGCTGGCCTGCTTCATCGAGCGCTGCGACAGCGAATTTTTCGCCCCGGCGGACATCGCCGGCTTCGACGAGCAGATGTGCGTCTATGCCATCAACGGCGCTTACGCCCGCGCGGGCCGCATCTTTTCCGATCCGGCTCTGGGGGAGTATTTCTCCCGGTTCGTCTGGTACCGGCCCTCCATCGAGCCTGACCAGTTCACCGACGATCTTCTCGGCCCCTATCAGCTGGCAAACATCCGCCTGGTCCTCGACTACCAGGCCGAGCAGGGATTCTGAGAAAGGGCAGCGTGAACTATGGCACGAAAATCCAAGGACCAGCAGCCCCAGAAGCGGGGCCTGGACAGCAATGTGATGGGCCTCCGGGGCGAGACCATCGACCAGCCCATCACCGATACGCTGGAGCGCAACTTCATGCCCTACGCCATGAGCGTGATCGTCTCCCGGGCCATCCCGGAGATCGACGGGTTCAAGCCCAGCCACCGCAAGCTCCTGTACTGCATGTACAAAATGGGCCTGCTCAACGGCGGGCGGACCAAGTCCGCCAACATCGTGGGCCAGACCATGCACTATAACCCCCACGGCGACGCGGCCATCTATGAGACCATGGTCCGGCTCACCCGGGACAACGAGGCTCTGAACGTGCCCTTCGTGGACTCCAAGGGCAACTTCGGCAAGGTGTACTCCCGGGACATGGCCTACGCCGCCAGCCGCTATACCGAGGCGAAGCTGGCCCCCATCTGCGCGGAGCTGTTCCGGGACATCGACAAGGACACGGTGGACTTCGTCCCCAACTATGACAACACCACCACCGAGCCCAGCCTGCTGCCCACCAGCTTCCCCAACGTGCTGGTCAGCGCCAACCTGGGCATCGCCGTGGGCATGGCCAGCCAGATATGCGGCTTCAATCTGGCGGAGGTCTGCCAGACCACCATCGAGCTCATCAAAAATCCGGACCACAGCATCCTCTCCACCATGCCGGCCCCGGATTTCCCCACCGGCGGCGAGATCATCTACGATCCCGGCGCCATGGCGGAGATCTACCGCACCGGCCGGGGCTCCTTCCCCGTCCGGGCCCGGTGGCGCTATGAGGAAAAGGACCACATCATCGAGATCTACGAGATCCCCTACACCACCACCGTGGAGGCCATCCTGGACAAGTGCCGGGAGCTGATCAAAGACGGCAAGATCCGCGAGATCGCCGACATGCGGGACGAGACGGACCTGGGCGGACTGAAGCTGGCCATCGACATCAAGCGCGGCACGGACCCGGACCGGCTCATGGCCAAGCTTTTCAAGCTCACTCCCCTGCAGGACAACTACCCCTGCAACTTCAACATCCTCATCGCCGGCTCTCCCCAGGTGATGGGCGTGGGGGAGATCCTGACGGAATGGATCGCCTGGCGGACCGAGTGCGTCCGGCGGCGGGTCTGGTTCGACATGACCCGGAAGAAGGAAAAGCTCCATCTTCTGGAGGGCCTCAAGGCCATCCTGCTGGACATCGACCGGGCCATCGCCATTATCCGAGAGACGGAAGCGGAGGCAGAGGTGGTGCCCAACCTGATGATCGGCTTCGGCATCGACGAGGTCCAGGCGGACTTCGTGGCGGAGATCAAGCTGCGCAACATCAACCGGGAGTACATCCTCAAGCGCACCGAGGAGACCGCCGCCCTGGCCGAGGAGATCCGGGACCTGGAGGACACCCTGTCCTCCAAACGGCGGCTGCGGTCCATCATCACCGACGAGCTGAAGGCCGTCATCAAAAAATATCCCTCCCCCCGCCGGACCGGCCTGGTGTACGCCCGGGAGGTGGAGGAATATGACGACAGCCCCGCCGCGGCGGAGGACTACCCGGTGCACCTGTTCCTGTCCCGCCACGGGTACTTCAAGAAGATCACCCCCCAGAGCCTGCGCATGAGCGGGGAGCAGAAATACAAGGAGGACGACAGCCTGGGCTGGTACTGGGAGACGACCAACACCGCAGAGCTGCTGCTGTTCACCGACCGGCAGCAGGCATACAAGCTGCGGGTATCGGACCTCGCCGAGACGAAGGCCAGCGCCCTGGGCGAGTATCTGCCGGGAAAGCTGGGCTTCGACGAGGGGGAGAACCTGGCCGCCGCCGTGCTGTGCGGGGACTACTCCGGGACCATCCTGCTGTTCTTCCAGAACGGCAAGTGCGCTCGGCTGCCCCTGGCGGCCTATGCCACCAAGACCAACCGGAAAAAGCTCACCGGCGCCTATTCCGACAAGTCCCCCCTGGCGGCGCTGCTGCCCCTGGAGGGGGAGCAGGAGATCGCCGTCACCTCCGCCGAGGGTCGGTGCGTGGTGTTCTCCTCGGCGCTCCTCGCCCCCAAGACCAGCCGCACCACCCAGGGCGTGTCCGTCATGGCCGTGAAAAAGCACCCGGTGGTCAAGGCGGCGTTCCTCTCTGACACCGCCATCCAAAACCAGTCCCGTTACCGGGTCCGCTCCCTTCCCGCCGCCGGCGCGAAGCTCACCGACGCGGACCGGGGCGAGGAACAGATGAGCATACTGTAAATTCTCTGCGAGGCGACTATGGAAAAGATAAAACAGTTTCTCAAAACGGACGGCAAAGCCGTGGCCATCACCCTGGTCGGGTGCGCCATCGTGGGCTTCAGCTTCTCCTTCTTCACCTTCCCCAACAACATCGTCTCCGGCGGTCTGACCGGCGTGGCGCAGATCTTGAATCTGCTGCTGGGCCTGCCGGTGGGCACGATGGTCATCGTGATGAACATACCCCTGTTCGCCGTGGCGTGGAAACAGTTCGGTCCCCGGTTCATCGTCTATTCGTTCATCGGCATGGCGGGCTCCAGCGTGGCCATCGACCTGTTCAACCTGTTCGCCCGCCCGCTCACCAACGACATCCTTCTGGCGGCGGTATACGGCGGCATCACCAAGGGCCTGGGCTACGGGCTCATCTTCTCCGCCGGCGGCACCAGCGGCGGCACGGACATCCTCTCCCGGATGCTCCGGCGCAAATACGCCTACATACAGCTGGGCACCATCGGCCTGGTGCTGGACGCCGCGGTGGTGCTGGCCTTTGCGCTGATCTTCAAGCGGGCGGACGCGGCCATGTACACCGTCATCACCATGTTCGTCTCCAGCAAGGTGATCAACCTGATCCTCTACGGCGCCTTTACCTCCAGCGTGTGCTACATCGTCACCGTGCATCCCCACGAGATCGCCCGGGCCATCGGCGACAGCCTGCGCCGGGGCGCCACGCTGCTCAAGGGCGAGGGCGCATACAGCGGCGAGGAACGGGACGTGGTGCTGTGCGCCGTGAAGCGCCAGCAGATCCCGGCGCTGAAAAAGCTGGTCTCCGGCATCGACGAGCACGCCTTCGTGATGGTCACCCAGTCCCACGAGGTGTTTGGCAAGAACTTCCAAAACATTGAAAAAATAGACTGACGCTTTCAGGAGGAACAGAGCATGGAAAAGATCATCGGGAATCTGCGCAAAAACGGCTTTGCCGTCACGGAGTTCGACACGGCGGAGGCCGCGGCGGACTATCTGGCGGGCAGCATCCACGGCAAGACCGTGGGCATGGGCGGCAGCGCCACCCTGGCAGCGCTGGGCATATACGACCGGCTGAAGGCGGACAACACCGTGTACTGGCACGCCGCGGACAACGGCCCGGACGTGTGCGTCCATGAGGTCAACGCCCAGGTGTTCCTCACCAGCGCCAACGCCGTCTCGGAAGAGGGGTACATCCTGAACATCGACGGCCGGGGCAACCGCCTGGCCGCCTCCGCTATGCGCAAGGAGCGGGTCATCTTCGTCATCGGCGAGAACAAGCTCTCCGGCCCCTTCCCCCAGGCCCTGGAGCGGGCCCGGAACGTGGCCGGCCCTCTGAACGCCAAGCGGCTGCATAAGAACACCCCCTGCGCCGTGGACGGGGTATGCCACGACTGCCACAGCCCTGACCGCATCTGCAACGCCCTGTTGGTGCTCTGGGGCAAGCCCATGTGGTGCGACAGCATGGAGGTGGTCCTCATCCACCAGGACCTGGGCTTCTAAAACCTCCCCGTTTTTTAATGGAGCTTTAATCTCCCTTCTATGGGGATTTAAAAAAACCGTGCTATCCTCATAGGCAGATAAGGACAAGGAGGTCCCGTCAATGGAACGATATGAAATGGCGGAGCTGCTCAGCCAAAAAGCCGGCGTATCCCTGGAGGACGCCAAGACGGCGCTGGAGCAGAACAACTGGGATCTGCTGGACGCCATGGTGGCCCTGGAGCGGGCCAGAAAAGCGGCAGGCCCCTCCGTGAACATGGAGACCGACGCCGGTCCGGCCTATACCAGCCCGGTCCGGCCCGTGAAGAACGTCAGCGCGCGCAAGAGCCAGACCTTTTTCACCAACGGCTTCGCCGTCATGTGGGAATACGTCAAAAAGCTGTGGCACATCCTGCTGGAGAACGACTTCATCGTCCTGCACCGGAACAAGCAGCTGCTGGCGGTGCCGGTGCTGGTGCTGCTGGTGCTGCTGCTGGCCAGCTTCGGACTGATGCTGGTGGTGCTGATCGCGGGGCTGTTCTGCGGCTGCCAGTACCGGTTCGAGGGCCGGCAGCTGGGCAGGGACGGCATCAACGCCGCCATGGACAAAGCCAGCGACATCGCCGAGGACATCAAGGAGTCCATCATGGGCGACGGCGACGGCAGCGACGAACAGTGACTGACACCGCAACGCGGGGACGGGATACCCGTCCCCTTTTTTTACGGAAAGGCAGGTGACCGATTTGCCCACCAACATCCTGATCGTGGAGGACGAGAGCGGCATCGCCCGGTTTTTGGAGCTGGAGCTGACCCATGAGGGCTACGCCGTGGACAAAGCCGCCGACGGCCGCACGGGACTGGACATGGCCCTGGCGGGGGAGTACGATCTCATCCTGCTGGATGTGATGCTGCCGGGTCTGAACGGATTGGAGGTGCTGCGCCGGCTCCGGAACGAGTCGGGCGTGCCCGTCATCATGCTCACCGCCCGGGACGCGGTGATGGACAAGGTCAGCGGCCTGGACATGGGCGCCAACGACTACATCACCAAGCCCTTCTCCATCGAGGAGCTCCTGGCCCGCATCCGGGCCGCCCTCCGGTCCGGCGCGGCGGCGGAGCGGCGCAGCGCGGTCCTCCGATGCGGAAAGCTGGCCCTGGACCCGGCACGGCACACCGCCGTCTACGGCGAGACGCCTCTGCAGCTGACCTACAAGGAGTTCTTCCTGCTGCAGACCCTGCTGGAGAACCGGGACATCGTCCAGACCCGCGACATGCTGCTGGAGAAGGTCTGGGGCTATGACTACGCCGGGGAGACCAACGTGGTGGACGTGTACATCCGCTACCTGCGCCAGAAGATCGACGCCGCCTTCGGCGTCAAGCTGATCCACACCGTCCGGGGCGTGGGCTACGTCATCAAGGGGGACAGCACATGAAAAACCCCGGCAGCACCGGCTCTATCGCCCGGCGCATCGCCTGGAACCAGCAGTGGAAGAGACTGGTGCGCATCCTCTGGCAGACGGCGGTGCTGTTCTGCGTATGCACGGCGGTGTGGTGCGTCGGCGCGGAGATGGGCGCCCGGGGAGACCTGGGTCTGCGCTGGAGCCAGCGGAGCATCCAGTTCAACGACTTTCTGGACAAGTTTCTTGTCTTCCCGTCCAACATCCTGATACAGCTGATGGGCACGGACACGTTTGCCGGCAGCGTCCTCTACCGGATCGGGGATCAGTCAGTGGAGATGGGGCTGTTTTTCTTCTGGCTCACCTTCATCCTTCTGAGCCTGACGGCGCTGCGGCTTTTCTGGTGGCTTCTCAGCTGTCTGTGGGCCACCCGGCGCATCCGGAAATTCCTCCGGCCCATCGACGACATCGCCCAGGTGACGGAGAGCATCTCCTCCCACGGCTTCGACGAGGGCAAGTTCCACTCTTTGGAGGAGGCCATCGACCATCTGAACGGCGCCTCCCCCGACGAGCAGCTGCGCATCGGCGACAGCGACCTGGCGGGGCTGGAGACGGCGGTGAACAACCTGATCGTACGCATGCACAACGGCTACCGCCAGCAGGTCCGGTTCGTGGACGACGCCAGCCATGAGCTGCGCACGCCCATCGCCGTGATCCAGGGCTACGCCGACATGCTGGCCCGCTGGGGCTCCACCGACGAGAAGGTGCTCCAGGAATCCATCCGGGCCATCCAGAACGAGACGGCCCACATGAAGACCTTGGTGGAGCAGCTGCTGTTTTTGGCCAGGGGCGACGCCGGGCGGCAGGAGCTGAAGCTGGCGGACTTGGACCTGGCGGCGCTGGCCGGCGAGGTGTGGGAGGAGAGCCGCATGATCGACCCCGGCCACGAGTACGCCCTGGAGGCCGCCGCGCCGGTGCCCTTCCGGGGGGACGAGGCGCTGCTCAAGCAAGCCGTGCGCATCCTGGTGGACAACGCCCAAAAATACTCCCCCATTTACACCCGCATCACCCTGCGGGCCTACCAGGAGGGAGACGCGGCCTGCATGGACGTGCAGGACAACGGCATCGGCATCGCTCCGGCGGACGCGCCGAAGATCTTCGACCGCTTCTTCCGGTCCGATACCGCCCGCCGGACCGATGGCGGCGGCAGCGGCCTGGGCCTGTCCATCGCCCGCTGGATCGTCACCCGCCACGGCGGCCGCTTCCAGATCCGCTCCTATGAGGGCGTGGGCACCCGCATGACCATCGTCCTGCCCCGGCGGTCCCAGCCCCCGGCGGAGGCCGGTACAGACCGCCGGTGATTTTAAGAAAAACTTAAGAAACAAATCACGAAAAATGGTTTATACTGCCTGTGGCGGGCACATGGCAGCCCGTAACTTTTACCCTTTCCTTTACCGCTCGCTTTACCCCGCATCATTATCATCCTGACTGTAATCACCGCGAAAGAGGGAACCGACCATGTCATCCGTAGAACTGCTCCAGTACATCCTGCTGGCCCTGTCCGCCCTGGTGGGCGTGAGCTATTTTTATCAGACCGTCTATATGGCCCTGCCCATGCTGCGCCGCCGCAGGGCGGAGACGCATGAGGCCCCCGGCGCCGGATACGACTATGCCGTGCTCATCGCCGCCCGGAACGAGGAAAAGGTGCTGCCCTTCCTTCTGGACAGCATCCGCGCCCAGGACTACACCGGCGGGCGCGTGGTGCCCTATGTGATCGCCGACAACTGCACCGACCGGACCGCGGCGGTGGCCCGGGAGCACGGGGCCGTTGTCTACGAGCGCTTCGACCGGACCCATGTGGGCAAGGGCTACGCCATCCAGGCGCTGCTGGAGGCCATCTGCCGGGACGGGGCCCTGGGCCGGTACGACGCCTTCCTGGTCTTTGACGCGGACAACCTGCTCCGGCCGGACTACATCACCCAGATAGACCGGACCTTTGCCGAGGGCTATGAGACCGTGTGCGGCTACCGGGGGTCCAAGAACTTCATGACCAACTGGATCACCGCCGGCTACGCCCTCTGGTACGCCCATGACTGCGCCCACATGAACGCCTCCCGCAAGCGCCTGGGAGCCGGCTGCGCCTGCACGGGCACCGGCTTCGGCTTCACCGGCCGGCTGCTGGAGCGGATGGGCGGCTGGAACTTCCACACCCTGGTGGAGGACATCGAGTTCGACACTTGGTGTGCCGTGAACGGGGTCCGCATGGGCTACTGCCCGGACGCGGTGGTCTACGACGAGCAGCCGGTCACCTTCCGCCAGTCTTGGGTCCAGCGCACCAGGTGGGTCCAGGGCGGCATGCAGGTGAGCTTCAAATACACCGCCGCG
Organism: uncultured Oscillospiraceae bacterium; assembly: GCA_947624065.1. Classification (GTDB taxonomy): domain Bacteria; phylum Bacillota; class Clostridia; order Oscillospirales; family Oscillospiraceae; genus CAJOIG01. The sequence continues at coordinate 16,866 of CANQIO010000007.1, forward strand.
CTGCTGCGGGGGCTGTTCCATGGCCGGGCCTGGCAGCGGTGGACATGCTTTGAGAACCTGACCCTCACCATGACCGGCTATGGCGCCTGCACCCTCTCGGCGGTGCTGGCGGCGCTGCTGGCGCTGATGACCGCCGGCACCGCCGGGCTGATCCGGTGCCTGGCGCTGTCCGCGGCGGGCATGTATATGGGCCTGCTGGCCATGGGCGCGATGACCACGCTGCTGGAGCGGGAGCGCATCCCCGGCACTCTCCGGCAGAAGCTCGTCAGCTGCCTGACCTTCCCCCTGTTCATGATGACCTATCTGCCTGTGGCGGTGTGCGCCTGCTTCTGCAAGTTCCAGTGGACCCCCACCAGCCACACCGTGGCGGTGGGCGTGGATAAGATGCCCCAGCAGGACCGCCGCCGGATCCCCGCCAAGATCCACTGATAAGAATGACAGGCTGTGACAAAAATGTAAGATATTTGTAATGGCCTATCGATTGCACCTTTGTGATTTTTTTGATAAACTGTAGATAATATCCCCGCTGAGCCCGTCCGCTGGACAGGAAGGAGACGCCGATCCATGACCCTGCCCCGCCCTGTCCGGAAGCTGGCCGGTTCGCCCGGTCTCTGGCCGCTCGTCTTTTCGTTTGTCTTTCAGTGCCTGGTCTACAGCGGCAGCCGGCTCATCACGGCCGGCTGGGGGCACACGGACATGACCACGGCCTTCGACGCGGCGACGCCTTTTTGGCCCTGGACAGTGGCCGTCTATGTGGCCGCCTATCTCTTTTGGGCCGTCAACTATAACCTGGCCGCCCTGGACGGCGGCAGCGGGGCCTGGCGGTTCCTGGCGGCGGACGCGCTGGGAAAGACGGTCTGCCTGGCTGTATTTTTCGTGCTGCCCACCGCCAACGTCCGCCCCCCTATCCCGGACGGCGCGGCGCTGGGCTGGCTGATGGGGCTGATCCGTCTGCTGGACACGCCGGACAACCTGTTCCCCTCCGTCCACTGCTTCAACAGCTGGCTCTGCTGGGCAGGGCTCCGGGGCCGGCGGGACATCCCGGCACCCTGGCGGCACCTCTCCCTGGCGTTCGCCCTGGCCATCGGCGTGTCCACGCTGACCACCAAGCAGCATGTGATCGCGGACGTGGCCGCCGGCTTCGTTCTGGCGGAGCTGTGCTGGCAGGCCGCCGGGCACACCGGGCTGGGCGCCTGGTACGGACGGCTCTGGGGCCGAAAAAAGAACGCCCCTCTCTGACGAGGGTGCCAGGAGAGGAGCGGACGGCAGTGAGCAAAAAAGTTAAGCAGGCCGTCCTGGACGCGCTCCTCTTCGTGGGGCTGCTGGCCCTGACCTTATACATGGTGTTCCACGGGGAGGACCTGGGCGACATCCGGGACGCCATTCGGGACTGCGACGAGCGCTGGCTCATCCCCGCGATCGCCTGCGTGCTGGTGTTCATCGGCGGCGAGAGCGTCATCATCCGGCTGCTGCTGCGCTCCTGCGGCATAAAGCTGGGCGGCTGCCGGTGCTTTCTCGTCTCCTCCGCGGGCTTTTTCTTCTCCGCCGTCACCCCCTCCGCCGGGGGCGGCCAGCCCATGCAGGTCTATCTTTTGAACCGGGAGAGGGTCCCCGTGCCGGTGGCCGCCGTGGCGCTCATGGCCGTGACCATCACCTATAAGCTGGTGCTGGTGGCCGTGGGGGCCGCCATGGCCCTGTTCCGGCTGGACTGGCTGCGTGTCCGGTTCGACGACCTGATGTTCCTGTTCTGGATCGGCCTGGCGCTGACCGTGGGTTTCACGGCGCTGCTGCTGATCCTGGTGTTCCACCCCAGTCTGGCCAAAGCGGCCATGGACGGCGGGCACCGGCTGCTGGTCCGGCTGCGTATCCTGCGCCACAAGCAGTCCCGGCGGGAGAAGCTCCTGGACGCCATGGAGCGCTACCATGAGACGGCGGCCTATTTCAAGACCCACATGGGGCTGATGGTGCTGGTGCAGCTCATCACCTTCGTCCAGCGGTTCGCCCTGTTCACGGTCCCCTGGCTGGTATACCGGGCCTTCGGGCTGGCGGGCCAGAGCTGGGCAGACATCGCGCTGGCTCAGGCGGTGATCTCCGTGGCGGCGGACATGCTCCCCCTGCCGGGGGGCATGGGCGTGACGGAGGCGCTGTTCCTGACCGTATTCGCGCCGGTGTTCGGGGAGCTGGCCCTGCCGGCCATGGTCCTGAGCCGGGGGGCGGACTTTTACTGCCGGCTGCTGATCTCGGCGGCCTTCACGGCAGTGGCGTTCCTGGTGCTGGGGCGCCGCAAAGGAAGAGAGGTGGAATCATGATCGGCATCTATGACTATACCGTCATCCTTACATATCTGAGTCTGATCTCCTCCGTATTCGGGATCTTCTGCGCCTGCTCCGGCCACCTCCGCTGGGCGCTGGCGTGCCTGGCGGTGTCCGGGCTGCTGGACGCCTTCGACGGGAAGGTGGCCCGCACGAAAAAGGACCGCACCGACCTGGGAAAGGCCTTTGGCGTGCAGCTGGACTCCCTGTGCGACATCGTCTGCTTCGGGACGTTGCCGGTGGTCATCTGCTACTTTCTGGGGATGAACAACTTCTTCGGCATGGCGGTCCTGGCGCTGTACTGTCTGGCGGGGCTGATCCGGCTGGCATGGTTCAACGTCACCACCGACACCGCGCCCCCGCGGGAGGACGGGAAAAAATACTATGAGGGCCTGCCCATCACCTCCATCGCGGTGATCCTGCCTGTCTTTTACGCGGTGGGCACGCTGTGGCCGATCCTGGTGTTGTACGGGCTGCCTGCCGTCATGCTGGCGACGGGGCTGCTGTTCGTGCTGCGCTTTCCCTTCCGCAAACCCACCAACAAAGAGCTCATGTTGCTCATCGCCTTCGTGGCGGTGGTGGTGCTGTATATTCTGGCCTGCCACCTGTGGGGCAGCCCGCTGCCCTGGAAATGGGTGCTGCGCAGGGTGCGCACCCCATGAGAGCGGCGGAATTCCTATATGGCACGGCCCCGGGGCGTCTGCTGCTCCGGGGCCTGACCCGTCCCTGGTTCTCCCTCCTGGGCGGCCGGGTGCTGGACAGCCGCCTCTCCGCCCTGGCCGTGAGGCCCTATATCCGGGCCCATGGCATCGACATGACAGCGTGCCCGAGGGACCGGTTCCGCTCCTTCAACGACTTCTTCACCCGGACCCTGGCTCCGGACGCCCGGCCGGTGGACCCGGACCCGGCGGCGCTGGTGAGCCCCTGCGATGGGCGGCTGACGGTCTGGCCCATCGAGCCGGACGGGCGCTTTCCCGTGAAGGGGACCGCCTATACTCTGGCGGGGCTGCTGCGGGATGAGGCGCTGGCGGCGGAGTTTTCCGGCGGGCTCGTGTGGCTGTTCCGGCTGTGCCCGGAGGATTATCACCGCTATATCTGGCCCGTGGACGGGCCCAGGGGCCCGGCGGTGCGCATCCCCGGCCTCTATCACACCGTCCAGCCTCTGGAGCGGGGTCAGCGGCCGGTGTACCATGAGAACACGCGGGAGTACTGCCGCGTAGATTCGGACCGGTTCGGTCCGGTGGTCATGATGGAGGTGGGGGCGCTGCTGGTGGGCCGCATCGAGAACCGGCCCGGCGACGGCCCTGCCGTCCGGGGCGCGGAAAAGGGCAACTTCGCCTTCGGCGGCTCCACGGTCATCCTGATCACCCGTGCCGGCGCGGCGGTCCCGGACGCGCCCTTCGCCGACGCCTCGGCCAAGGGGATGGAAACGCCGGTCCGCCAGGGCCAGCGCATAGGCCGGGCAGACCGGACCGCCGCGGCGCAGATAAAAAGGTGACCGGTCTCTGCGACCGGTCACCTCATTCACGTCTCCGTTAAACCGGAGGCGTTTTGTTTTTCAATACGGGCTTATTTGATGTTGCCCAACTCCGTGGTCCAGGTGCACTCGCCAAAGTGGCCCTTGTGCTCCGGCACGAACCAGCCCCAGTTGGTGACGACCTGGCCATTCTTGTTGACGCAGGTGCCCAGCTCCTGCCAGCCGCAGAGCAGACGGCCGTTGTCGCCGAAGCAGAACATCTTGTCGCCGACCGTCTGGAGCCCGGTCTGCATGACGCCGTTCTCGTCCAGATGGTACCACCAGCCGCTGTCGTCGCTCATGTACCAATCGTTCTTCACCGGCTCGCCCTCTTCGAAAACGAACCACTGGCCGTTCTCGTTCTTCTCCCAGGGGTAATCGCCGTCCTTGGGGGCCTCGGGGACCACCGGCACGGGAGTCACCTCAGGCGCCGGGGTCTCCCCGGGCTCGGGAGACTGCTCCGGCGCAGGAGTCTGCTCCGGATCGGGGGACTGCTCCGGATCGGGAGTCTGCTCCGGGTCGGGGGTCAGTTCCGGATCGGGAGTCTGCCCAGGGACAGGGGACTGCTCCGGATCGGGAGTCTGTCCAGGGTTGGGATAGTTGGGGACCATGGGGATGACCTCGGATTCCCTCGCGCCGCAGACGGTGCAGGCGCGCTCCTTCAAGCCCTCACGCTGATAATCGGCCTTCGTGATCGTCTTCCAATCGGCCCAGGAATGCTCGCCGGTGGCGGGGATCGCCTGGCTGTCCTTTGTGACGTCGCAGTTGGCGCAGTGGATGGACTTACTGCCCTCAGAAGAGCAGGTGGCCTCCTTATCGACGGTATAGAAGCTGTTCCAGCTGTGCTCGGCGCCGCTGGCATTGCTGCTGACCTTTACGACAGTGTTGCAGACGGTGCAGATCTCCTCCGTCACGGAGCCGCCGCAGCTGCTGATGGTCTTGGTGGTGGTCTTGTGTCCGGCGGCGGGCCTCACGTCGGCCTTCTGGGTAGCGCCGCACTTGGAGCATACCTGCAGGGTATAGCCCCCGCTGGTGCAGGTGGGCAGAACGGTCGTGCCGCGGGTGAAGGAGTGGGAGGCCGGGAAGTATTCAGTATACCGCGTATCACACATCGAACACTTCCACTGCGTCCAGCCCTTGGCGGTGCAGGTCCCGTCGAAGTGGTAGATCTTCACGGTGAAGTCGTGGCCGACCTTCACCGTCGCGCTGGCGGAAAAGCCGTCGGCCGTGACGGTGATGGTGGCAGTGCCTTCCTTGACGCCCTTCACGGTCGCGCTATTTCCAGAGCCGGAAACGGAGACGACGCCGCTGCCATCGCTGGACCAGGATACGTTCTTCATCGCGGCGCCAGCGGGCTTGGCGCTCACCGTCAGCGAAACAGTATCGCCCACGTGGATCTTGGCGGACTTGGGCGACAGGGACACGCCCGTAAGGGTCTGGGTCGGGTCGACGCCCTTCTCCGCAGTGCTCTGGTTGATGCTGGGATCGTCTTTCTTATGCCAGTGGGCATAGACATCGCGGCCAGTATCAGGGTCGCCCTCCATGACCTGGGTGCCGCCCTTGAGACTGGTGAACCAGCCGTCAAACACGAAGCCTTCCCACTCGGTCGTGGTCCAGCTATAGACGATGCCCGTGAAGGGGACGCCGTACTGACGGGAGATTTTAAGCGTCCCGAAGTTGTTCTTCCAGCCGCTGGGGTGCATCTCGTAATGGACGACCGTCGGCTTGAACATGGCATACAGGGTATCCACGCTGTCATCGATGTGGGAGCCGGCAGAGACGCGCTTGCCGCTGGTCGTGATGTTCCACTTCCAATACGTCTTTTCATCCGTGGGGTCGGTCAGGTCGACCTTCTCGGTGACGGGGCCGTCATACCAGCCGGAGAACGTCCAGCCGGTGCGGCTGGGAGAGGACAGGCTGCCCAGGACGCCGTCGGTCACCGTGGCGGTGCCATATTTGGCGTCATTCGCACCTACCAGCTTCACCGTACGCTCCTTTGTCGAGGGCGTGGGCGTCGCCGTGGGCACAGGCTCAGGCGTTTCCGTGGCCTCGGGCGTTGCCGTAGGCTCAGGGTCCTCTGTGGGCTCAGGGTCCTCCGTAGGCTCGGGGTCCTCCGTGGGCGCGGGCGTCTCCGCAGGTTCGGACGTCTCCGTGGGCTCAGACGTCTCCGTAGGCGCGGGCGTCTCCACGGGCTCATCCTCCACGGCAAGCGCCGGCACGACGAGCGCCAGCAGCATTACCAGAGCGAGGAGAAGCGTGAGGGATCTTTTCATTTTTTGGTCCTCCTTTCAACTTTGGGCCAAAGGTGATCTCAACAGTACGGCCCGGGGGGCCGGGATGGCCCCGGCGGGCTTTCCTGCCGAGATGACAAAAGCGGCGCAGAGTCACCCCTGCACCGCAAAAAGGCAACAACACAAACCTCACCGGCTCTTGTAAAAACAACAGGGAGCGGGTATAATGAGGCGTGGCGCAGAATTCTGCTGTGTGGGAGGTTGAGCTCCTGCATAGGGCCGTGGGGCGGGCTAAACACCTCACGGCCTGCCCTTGTTATCTCGTGGCCATATTATAGCGGGTTTTCCTCAATAGTGCAAGGGGAAAAACACGCCGCAACTTCCAAATTCTGGCCTGTCCCGTCATTTTTTGGCGTGGAGCAGGTCATTTTTGATGTCCCAAAGTTTTTGGGACAGGTCCACGTAGTACCGGTGGGGATTTTCAAAACGGCGCACCTCGTCCCACAGCGTGTCCGTCTGGGCGGCGCAATAATCCCGGATCTGGCCAAGCGTGGGCTTTTCATACACCAGGCGCCCGCCCAGGAAGATGGGCCGCAGCAGCTCCCTGGCCTCAAAATCATAGACCGTTTTCCGCTTCCAGGTGGCCTCCGGGTCAAAGATCTCCAGCGTGCCGCTGTCGTCCACCGTCTCGTCCCAGAGGGTGAGATAGTCCGCCAGGGCCTTGCCCGTATCCCGGGCATAGAACCGCCAGAGCCTTTTGAAGTGGGGGATGGTGATCTTGCCCACGTTTTCGCTGATCTTGATCTTGGGCGTGATGGCGCCGGAGGCGTCCTCCACGGCCACCAGCTTATAGACCCCGCCGAACACCGGCTCGCTGCGGGCGGTGATGAGCCGCTCGCCCACGCCGAAGCAGTCGATGCAGGCCCCCTGGCCCAGCAGGTCCCGGATCAGATACTCGTCCAGGGCGTTGGAGCAGGTGATGGTGCACTCGGTCCAGCCGGCCTCATCCAGCATCTGGCGGGCCTTCCGGGACAGATACGCCAGGTCCCCGGAGTCCAGACGGATACCGCATTTTTTGATGCCCAGGGGCTTGAGCACCTCGTCGAAGGCCCGGATGGCGTTGGGCACGCCGCTCTGCAGGGTGTTATAGGTGTCCACCAGCAGGGTGGCCGCAGTGGGATAGGTCTTGCAGTAGGCCCGGAAAGCGTCCAGCTCCGAGTCGAACATCTGCACCCAGGCGTGGGCCATGGTGCCCCCGGCGGGGACGCCGTACATCTGGTCGCTGAGGGCGCAGGCCGTCCCCGCGCAGCCGCCGATATAGGCCGCCCGGGCGCCCACCACCGCCGCGTCGCCGCCCTGGGCGCGGCGGGAGCCGAATTCCAGCACCGTCCGGCCCTTGGCCGCCCGGACGATCCGGCTGGCCTTGGTGGCGATCAGGCTCTCATGGTTCACCATGCACAGCAGATAGGTCTCCAGCAGCTGGGCCTGGATGGCCGGGGCCCGGACCACCACCAGCGGCTCCCGGGGGAACACCGGCGTGCCCTCCGGCACCGCCCAGATGTCGCCGGTGAACCTGAAGTTTTCCAAATATTTCAAAAACTCTTCCGTGAACAGGCCCCTGCCCCGCAGGTAGGCGATATCCTCTGGCTCAAAGCGCAGGCTCTGCACATAATCGATGATCTGCTCCAGGCCCGCGGCGATGGCAAAGCCGCCGCCGTCCGGCACCGTGCGGAAGAACAGATCGAAATAGGTGATCTTGTCCTCCATCCCGGCAGCGAGATAGCCGTTGCCCATGGTAAGCTCGTAAAAATCGCACAGCATCGTGAGATTGACGTTCCGGTCGTTCAGCATGACTGGTCCTCCTCTTTTGCGGATCGTTCCGGTCTATTTATAGTCCCTTTTATATTTATTTGTAATCTTAATTTTACATTATAGCCTTGAATCGTTCGGAAAGCAAATATATAATAGCTAAGTATTTATGCTATACTAGAAACAATGGCGGACCATGCCTTCGGCAGCGCGCCGGACGGGACGGTCCGAGATGACGACAAATCCCTCCCCGTGCGGCTGGTCCGCCCGCGGAGGCCCATATGAGGCTGCGGAAAGAAAATGACACGATTTTTCTGTCCCGGCCGCGTGGAGTTGGCCGGGAACCACACCGACCAGCAGCGGGGCCGGGTCATGGCCGCCGCTATGGATCGGGGGATCACGGCGGAGGCAGAGCCCAACGACGAGGGCATCATCCGAATATTCTGCGAGGACTTCGACCCGGTAGAGGTGGATCTGCGCCGGCTCTGGCCCGACGCCAACGAAAAGGGGCGGCCCTCCGCCCTGGTGCGGGGCATCGCCGGGAGCCTGTCGGAGACCATCTCCGGTCTCCGGGGCTTCGACGCGTACTTGTTCAGCGACCTGCCCCCCCACCGGGGGCTCTCCTCCTCGGCGGCGCTGACCGTGCTGATCGGGTTCATCCTGGCCACCTTTTCCGGCGTCTCCCTGGACCCGGAGGAATTGGCCCGCGCCGCCCAGAAGGCGGAATCCCGCTGGTTCGGAAAGCCCTGCTCCCTGGTAGACCCCCTGACCTGCGCGCTGGGCGGCGGGGTGTATGTCGACGTGCTGGAAAACAAGGTCCGGCAGCTGGACTGCGATTTCGACAGCCTGGGGCTGGCCCTGTGCCTGGCGGACACGGGAGAGGACACCGTGGGCGCCGCGCCGGCCTTCGACCAGATCGCCGCCGACATGACCGCCGTGGCCCAGACCTTCGGCGAGCCGGTGCTGGCCCGGGTCCGCGGCCCTGTTTTCGACGAGCAGTGGCCCTCCCACCAGACCGACCCCCAGTGGATGCGGGCCCGCCACTTCTTCGATGAGACGTGGCGCGTCTCCTCCATGGCCGACGCGCTGGGTCTGCGGGACGGGCAGCGGTATATGGAGCTGATGAACCAGTCCGGCCGCAGCTCGGAAAAACTCCTTCGCAACATCACCATGGAGGGCGGCAGCGACAGGCTTGCGCGGGTTCTGGAGACGTCCGGCAACATCCTCGCCGGCCGCGGCGCCTGGCGGGTACACAGCGGCGGCTTCGGCGGCTGCGTGCAGGCGCTGATGCCGGAGATGCACTATGAGCTGTACCGCTCCACCATCGATACGCTCTTCGGCGCCGGGACCTGCCACCGCATCCATATCAGCAGCCGCGGCGTGTGCCTGGCCCAGGAGGACAAGGCGCTGTTTTCCGGCCGGGGCTTCCCCGAAGAGGCCGCCTCCCTGCTGAAATAAGCGGCCCGGCCCCACTGGCCGCCGGAGCAGTTTTACACATGTTCTATAAAAAGGAGACGCCCCCGCGGGGCGTCTCCTTTTTATATCGCCGTGCCGCCTCAGGCGGCGGGGGCCAGGAAGTCGGTGTAGACGATGTCCGCGCCCATCTCGCGCAGCGCGTCGGCCTGGGCCTCGTCGTTGACGGTGTGCACGCCGATGGTGAGGCCGGCCTCTTGCCACAAGTCCGCGATGTCCTCCGTCAGCTTCTCCGCCGGGACGGTGACGAAGTCCACGCCCCGCTGCTGGCAGAAATCCACCACGCTCCGGGGCGTCCAGGTGGTGTCATACAGGGTATAGACCACCGACTGGAAAGGGTACACATCCATGACCCAGTCCAGCATCTCGGTCTTATAGATCTGGGGCACGAGCCGGTCCAGGACCTCCGGGGCCGTCTCCTGCGCATAGCGCACCAGCTGGGTGAACTGGAGGGTGACGGTGATCTCGTCATAATATTTGGTGTCGGTTACGATATAGATGTCCGGATACTCGGCCATCAGGTCGATGACATCCCGGTAGTCCATCGTGGTATACTTCCCGTCCACCTTGGAGGCGAGGAAGTTCTCCACGGTATAGTCCCCCTCAGCGCCGGTCCGTTCCCGCCAGCGCCAGACGTCGTGGGAGGCGATGAGGTAGTATTCCTCAGAGACGTCAAAGTCCACTTCAAAGACCCGGTGTCCCAGGTCATAGTTGGCGTGGAACGCCTCCGGGGAGTTGGTATAGTCGGACCCGTCGATGCCGCCCATGGCGTGGGCGATGAGTCCGGCGGAGGCCTCGGTCCAATCGTGGTCCAGCGTATAGTGCTGCTGTTCTCCCACCAGGCCGCCCCAGTCGGCGGCGATCGTCTGGGAGATATCCTTGGACTCGTCCTGGATATGCTCCACCAGCTCGATATACAGCCGCTTGGCGGTCTGCCAGACCTTCAGCGCGCCGAATCCCGCGCAGCCCAGCACCAGGACCGCGGCCAGCGCCGCGGCTATGAGCCGCTTCGTCCTTGACTTTGCTTTCTTTTCCCGCTTCATATCGCCTCTCCCTTTCGAACCATCGCAAAATAACAAAAAAGGCCAGAGCGAACGCCGGCCTTTTCTGCTGTTTCAAATCATTCCTCCGGGGCCTCCGGATCGTTCTCCTCCATGTCAAACTCCAGCTGCTCGCCGCAGGCGGGGCATTGGATGCCACCCTGGGCCAGCACGTTCTCGTCGAAGGTGACGGTCTCGCCGCAGGCGGGGCACTGGCACTCATAGAACACCGTCTCCCCATCCCAGCTGTCGATCTCGGCTTCGTCGTCCTCGTCGGACTCGTCATCGTCCTCATCGGACTGGTCGACGTCGCCGAACAGGATCTCCTCCACGTCCTCCAGATCGTCGCTGACGGCGTCCAGGCCCTCTTCCAGCTCGGCAACAGTGCCGCTCAGGTCCTCCTGGTCCAGAGCCAGGTCCTCCAGGATGTCCATGATGGTGGCCAGGAGCTTGCCCTCCTTCTGATCGGCGGCGATGCCGTAGCCCTCGGCCAGGCCCTTCAAGTACGCGACTTTTTCGGCTGTGGTCATGGTAAAAGGCCTCCTTTATGCGATGCTCCGCTTATCCCTTGGCCCGGCCCAGGTACTCGCCGGTACGGGTGTCGATCTCGATGCGCTCGCCCGGCTCGATGAACAGGGGCACCTTGATCTCGGCGCCGGTCTCCAGGGTGGCGGGCTTGGTGGCGTTGGTGGCGGTGTTGCCGGCGAAGCCGGGGTCGGTCTCGGTGATCTCCAGTGTCACGAAGTTGGGGGCTTCCACGGAGAAGACCACACCCTTGTAGGAGCTGATGGTGCAGACCTCGTTCTCCTTGACGAAACGGAAGCCGTCGGAGAGCTTGGACTTGTCGATGGGGATCAGCTCGTAGGTCTCGCCGTCCATGAAGTAGTAGATGTCGCCGTCGGCATAGCTGTACTCCATGTTCTTGCGCTCCACGTAAGCGTTCTCGAACTTGGCCGTGGGGTTGAAGGAGGTCTCCACCACCGCGCCGGTGATGACGTTCTTCATCTTGGTGCGGACAAAGGGGGAGCCCTTGCCGGGCTTGACGTGCTGGAACTCGATGACCTGCATCACCTGTCCGTCCATCTCAAAGGTCACGCCGTTGCGAAATTCGCCTGCAGAAATCATATAAGCATCCTCCGTATGAGTGTTTTATTCAATCGCTTTATTTTACTATATTTTTTCCAGTTTGACAACCCCAATCTGACGCATCACAGAACGATCAGCTGTTTCGGGGCCTTCGTCAGGTCCTCGGCCATGCCGTCGTGGAGCCAGAGCATATCCTCGATGCGCACCCCGAACCGGCCGGGCAGGTAGATGCCGGGCTCGGCGGAGATGACCGCGCCCTCCGGCAGGGGCTTGTCCCCGTTGGCGCCGGGGGTCTCGTGGATCTCCAGGCCCAGGCCATGACCGAAGCCGTGGCCGAAATACTCGCCGTAGCCCGCGTCGGCGATCACTTTGGCGGCGGCGTTATGGATCTCCTTGCCGGGTATGCCCGGCTTGCCGGCGGCCTCGATGCCCGCCAGCTGGGCCCGCAGGACCACATCGTAGACCTGGCGCATCTCGTCGGTGGCGTGGCCCACCGCCACGGTGCGGGTCATGTCGGAGCAGTAGCCGTTATACAGCGTGCCGAAGTCCATGGTGACGAAGTCCCCGTCCCTGACCACATTGTCGCCAGGCACGCCGTGGGGCATGGAGCTCTTGGGGCCGGCCACCACGATGGGGTCGAAGGAGTTCCCCTCGCCGCCGTATTTATACATACGATAGACCAGCTCCGCGGTGATCTCCTTCTCCGTCAGGCCGGGGCGGATGATGCCCAGGATGTCGTCGAAAGCCCGCTCCGCGATGCGCTGGGCCTTCACGATGCAGTCCACCTCGCCCCGGTCCTTGCTGGCCCGGAGGGTATAGAGGGTGGTCCGGTCCTCCACCAGGGGCACGCCCACCGCCTTTTCCAGCCACTGCCACTGGCTGTGGCTGAAGCGGGTGGGATCGGCGCCGGCCCTGTCAAAGCCCTCGGCCGCGAAGATCTCCCCCAGGATGGCGTCCACGCCATGGCCGCGGGAGGTACACAGCACCTCCATATCCCGGATGGCCGCCCGGGCGGCCTCCACATAGCGGGAGTCGGTGATGACCCAGGCCTTGTCATGGGAGATGACGGCGGCGCCGTCGTCGATATGGAATTCGCAGGCATAGCGGATGCTGACCGCGTCCATCATGACCAGCACGGGAAGCTGGCCAAGGGACTGCTGGATTTGCTTTACGTGTGACATGGATATGATCTCCTTAATCATTGCGTTCTTGCGCTATTTTATTACATCATGGAATGATAAGTCAAGCGTCTGGCCGGGCAGACCCGCCGTCGGCGAAGAGCTCCCCGGCAAAGATGCCGCCCGCGCCGCCGGAGAAGAGGAACAGCACGTTGTCCTCCGGGGCAAAAGCCCCCTCGGCGGCCATGGACAGCAGCCCCGCAAAGGCCTTGCCGGTATAGACCGGGTCCAGGAACAGCCCCTCCTGCTCCGCCATCAGGCGCACCGCGGCCATGCCCTCCTCCGAGGGGATGGCGTAGCCGGGACCGCACACGTCCCGCAGGCGGACATCGCCGGGGCCCAGGTCTGCGTCCGTCTCCAGCAGCGCCGCCGCCTGGCCCATGAGGTCCGGGACGATCGTCTCAAAGGGGTCCGTGTCCACCATCATGCCGATGACCTCGGTATGGGGCAGAAAGAGCTTCGCCCCCAGGGCCAGGCCCGCGTGGGTCCCGCCGCTGCCAACGGCGCAGATGAGATGGGAAAAGGGCATGCCGCCGTCGGCGATCTCCTTGGCGCAGGCCACATAGCCCAGCGCGCCCAGGGCGTTGGAGCCGCCGCAGGGGATCTTGTAGTAGGGCCGGCCCAGAGCCTGGCCCACCCGGTCCATCTCGTCATAGATGTCCTGATAGTCGTCCGTGTCCACGAACCGCACGTCCACGCCCATCAGCCGCTCCAGCAGCTGGTTGCCCCGGCAGGCCGTGACGCCCCGCTTTTTCAGGATCAGGATGGGCGTCATGCCCAGCCTCCTGGCGCAGGCCGCCGTCAGCATGGCGTGGTTGGACTGGGCCCCGCCGGTGGTGAACACCACCTCCGCCCCCTGGGCCCGGGCCTCGGCCAGCAGGAACTCCAGCTTGCGGACCTTGTTGCCGCCCAGGCCGACGCCGGTCATATCGTCCCGCTTGATCCACACGTTCGTATGCAGCATGCGGCTGATGTTCTCCAGCCGATGCACCGGCGTGGGCAGGATGGCCAGCGGTATCCGCGCAAATGTATCCAGTTCTCTCATCGTTTCCTCCCGACGTTCATATGGTAGGCTCCCGCGTCTGGCGCGGGGCGGGGGAAGCCGGCGCGGCGGCCTGGAGCAGCGCGTCATCCGGCGTCAGGCCGGAAAACACCGTCTCGCCGCCGGCGGTGATGTCGACGCGGTCCACCCCGTCCAGCCGGCACAGGGTCAGCGCCGCGCAAAAGGCGGCGGCGGTCCGCTCCATGCCCGGCAGGGAGAGATATTCCTCTGACAGATCCAGCGTGACGGCGCCGCCCTCGAGGGACCAGGACTCCACCTGCACGCCCTCCGGCAGGGCGCAGACCAGTCCGCGCTCGCCGCTGGGTCCGGCGAAGAGCCCGACCGCCGTCTCCACCGGGTCGGCCCCCTCCGGCAGAGGGCAGCTCTCCCAGCCGGTCAGCGCGCCGGTGGCGCTGGTCCGCTCTCCCGTGTCTGGGTCCGGCGCCACCAGCCGGCAGACGGACACTGTCCCGCCATCCGCGGCCTCATCCCGCCGCCACGGCAGCTCGAAGGGCAGCTGCGGCCAGCGGATCTCCGGCAGATCGATCTCCGGGAGCCGGATATGGGGGATCCGGGCGCTCCAGGAGCAGCCTCCCAGCAGCATCCCCAGGATCAGAGCCAGGATAAAAACGCGCTTTTTCATCGCCGCCCCCTCTTTTTCTTCCACAGGCGGAACGTGACCGTGAACACCGTGCCCCCCTGGGCCCGGTGGGCGGCCCAGACGGTGCCGCCGTTGGCCGCCACCGCGTCATGGACGATGGCCAGGCCCAAGCCGCTGCCGCCGGAGGCCCGGGACCGGGCCTTATCCACCCGATAGAACCGGTCGAAGATGTGGCTCAGATCCGCCTCCGGGATGCCGATGCCCGTGTCCGCCACGGTGAGCACCACGGCGCCGGACTCCGCCCGCAGACGCAGCTCCACCCGGCCGCTGGGGACATTGTATTTCAGGCCGTTCTCCGTCAGGTTGAACACGATCTGGTACAGATCGTCCGCCGCCGCCTCCACGATGCACCCCTCGTCCAGATCGGTGGCGATGGTGACCTGCTGGGCCGCCGCCAGCGGCTCCAGCAGATGCAGCGTCCGCTCCGTCACGATCTTCAGATCCACCGGCTCCCGGGGCCGGTCCGTGGTGCCGGAGTCCAGCTTCGACAGGCTCATGAGTTTTTCCGTGATGCGCTGGAGCCGGTCGGCCTCCACGGCGATGTCGTGGGAGAACTCCCGCATGGTGCCGGGGTCCATATTGTCCGCCTGGGCGATGCTGTCCGACAGCAGCCGGATGGCGGCCAGGGGCGTGCGCAGCTCATGGGAGGCGTCGGACACGAACCGGCGCCGGGCCTCCTCGGTGCTCTCCAGGCGGCCGGTGAGCACGTTGAACTCCGAACTCAGCCGGGCCAGCTCGTCCCGGCCCCGCACGGGGATGCGGTAGCTGTAGTCCCCCCGCCGGACCACGCCCATGGCGGTGGTGAGCCGCTTGATGCGCCGGGTCAGGGTGGTGGACAGCAGCACGATGATCACCAAGCCCGCGCCGCCGAAGATCGCCGAGGCGTTGGCCAGATCCCGCCGCAGGCCCTCGATGAGACGCCCCTGGGCGGCGTCGTGGTCGTAAAGGAACACCGCGCCCGCCGCAGTCCCGTCGGCCAGAATCGGCGCGGCGGCCCGGCTGACAAAGGCCCCCTCGTCGGCGGAATAGGCGCAGGCGAACTGGGTCCGCCCCTCCAGCGCGCCGGCCAGCTCCGCCAGCAGGCCATAGCGGCCGACGGCATTGTCGGCGCGGTCTGTGTCATAGAGGATGCGCCCGTCCCGGTCGGCGACCAGCATCCGGGTCACCGGGGCCGTGTCCAGCCCCTCCATGGCCCGGGCCACTGTATCCTCCGTCAGCGTCTCCAGGGCCGCCAGGGTCCCGGAGACCGCCGTGCTCTGGGACAGGAGGGCGCTCTGCTTGACGGTGAACACCATGTCCTGGCACGCGCGGATGGGATAGATGTTCAAAAACAGCAGCAGCCCCGCCGTGAACAGCGAAAACGCTGCGGCAAGCTTCGTGCGGACCGACAGCCCGCGCCTGGCCGGCTGTTTCTGCGCCCGCCGCGCCTGCCTCTCCGCACGCTTTTCCCGCTTTTTCTGTTTTCTGTCACTCCTTGAAATAGTACCCCACGCCCCACTTGGTGATGATGCAAGCCGGCTTTGCCGGGTTGCGCTCCAGCTTCTCCCGCAGACGGCGCACATGCACGTCCACCGTCCGGATATCGCCCTGGTAGTCGTAGCCCCATATCAGGTCCAGCAGGTTCTCCCGGGAGTATACCTTCCCCGGCGTGCGCATCAGCAGCTCCACCAGGTCGAACTCCTTCACCGTCAGCTCCACCGGCCGGCCGTCCACCAACACGGACCGCCGGGAGCGGTCAATGGTGACGGGCCCGCGGGTGATCCGGTCCCCCGGCTCCTGGCCGCCTTGGAGGTTGGCCCGGCGCAGCAGCGCCCGGATGCGGGCCTTCAGCTCCAGGATGTTGAAGGGCTTGGTGATGTAGTCGTCCGCGCCGTATTCAAAGCCGATGAGCTTGTCGGTGTCCTCGCTCTTGGCCGTGAGCATGATGACCGGCACCGTGGAGAACTCCCGGATCTTCATGCAGGCGGCCAGGCCGTCCAGCTTCGGCATCATCAGGTCCAGCAGGATCAGACTGTAGCCGCCGGTCCGGGCCATGTCCACGGCGGTCTGGCCGTCGTAGCACACGTCCACCTCATAGCCCTCGTTCTCCAGGTTGAACTTGATCCCCTTGACCAGCAACTCCTCGTCGTCCACCACCAATATCTTCATGCCTTGCTCCTCATCCCCACTCGATATACGGCGCTATGGCCTCCGCCGTGGCCGGGCCGATGCCCGACACGGCCTGTATGTCCTCCGGCCCGGCAAAGGGGCCGTTTTCCTCCCGCCAGGCCACGATCCGCTCCGCCAGCGCCGGACCGATGCCGGGCAGCTCGTCCAGATCCTCCGCCGTGGCGGCGTTCAGATCCAGGCCCCGCTGGTCCGCGCCCAGCGCGGCGTCCACAGGCCCCGTCTCCATGGGATGGGCGCCGCCGTCCAGCGCCGTCCAGATCACCGTGACCGCCGCCAGGGCCGCCGTCGCCGCCCAAAGGGCTATCCGCCCGGGCGCGGGCTTTCTCTTTTTCCCCAGATTTTGCATAAAAGAATTAATAAAGATAGCAGTTGCTTTTCCCCGGTTTTTTTTCTATAATAAAAGCGGACCGTGTTTTGTACATCATACCATACTTTCTCGGAGAATGACATGAAAAAATTCAAGCTGCTGTCTCTTCTTCTCATCATATCGCTGTTCACCGCGCTGCTGCCCGTCCCCGCCCTCGCGCTGGACGATCCGGTGGTGTCCGCCCAGGCGGCTGTGCTGATGGACGCGGACACGGGCGACGTGCTGTACGAGCTGAACGGCGACCAAGCCTTCGCCCCCGGCGGGCTGACCATGCTGATGAGCTCGCTGCTGGTGGCGGAGCAGATCGATCTGCGCAACATCTCCCTGGTGGACGATGTGACCGCGTCGGAGAATTTCCGCAGCTATCTGAGCGACTCCGCCGCCACGGCCAATCCGGCCATCGTGCCCGGCGAGACGCTGACGGTGGAGGATCTGCTGTACTGCTCGCTGCTGCTCTCAGCCTCGGACGCGTCCATCATCCTGGCCGAGCATGTGGGCGGCACGGTGGAGAATTTCGTCGCCACCATGAACGCGCGCGCCGCGGAGCTGGGCTGCACCAACTCCCATTTCGTCAACCCCAACGGCCAGGCCGCCGAGGGCCACTATACCTCCGCCCATGACCTGGCCCTGATCTCCCGGGAGCTGGTGTCCAGCGCCCCCGTGCTGGCGGTGTGCGGCTCCTCCGGCTATACCGTGGAGGCCACGGAGGCCGCCGGGACCCGGACCCTGACCAACATCAACGCCCTGCTGACTCCCGGCAGCGACTACTATTACCCCGAGGCCTACGGCCTCAAGACCGGCTACTCCCCCGAGGTGGGCCAGTGCCTGGTGGCCGCCGCCAACTGGAACGACATGAACATCATCGCCGTGGTCCTGGGCTGCCCCTCCAACGGCGACCAGTTCCGGGACGCGGTGACCCTCTTCGACTGGGTCTTTGCCAACTTCAGCTACCGCAGCATCCTCAGCTCCACCGCCACGCTGGCCACCCTGCCCGTGGAGCTGGGCAACCCCGCCAACGTGGGCGTCCGGCCCGAGACCCAGATCTCCGTGATCCTGCAGAACGACCAGGAGCTGGGCGACATCTCCTACTCGGTCACCTACCTGCATGAGGCCGAGGGCCGCACCCTCACCGCGCCCATCGCCGCGGGCGAGCATCTGGGCGAGGTCACCGTGTACATGGACGGGGTGGAGTACGGCACCTCCCGCCTGGTGGCCGCCACCGCCTCGGAGATCTCCCGTCTGGAATATATGCGCACCCAGGTCGAGGGCCTGCCCCGCAACCCGGCCATCCGGCAAATCGTCACCGTGCTGATCATCGTGCTGGCGGTCTATCTGCTGCTGGTGCTCATCTACCTCATCCAGCGGCTGCGCCATCTGCACAGCCTGCGGGTGGCCCGCAAGGACCGGGCCATCTCCCAGGCCCAGCAGGAGGCCGAATGGCTGGACGACCCCGGCGACACGGAGGATGACTACTACGACGATCCCGGCGGCTATGACGACGGCCGGTATGACGCCGCCCCCCAGCAGCCGCCTCCCCCCTCCGGCGACGGCAATTACTTTGATACTTATTTTAAACAATAATTTAATTGATAAAAAAAGCTGGGGCGCTCTCGCGCCCCGGCTTTTTTATGTTTTTATTCAATGGGCCGTTTCCCATCTCCGCCTTGCCGCGCAGCCGGCCGGACCCACAGTCAATGGTTACCCAGACTAAATGTCTTTGCTGCCGGGTCATAATTATTCAGCCAATTGCTCACTTCTACTTCTACGTCAGATTCGCTTCTGAGGGAGAACGCCATATCCACATCCAGGGACACGCCGGGGCGGATATCCTTCCACTCTGCTTCCTCGTCATAGCCTTCCACATCTCCCATGACAGCGTGTTCCAGCTCGATGCCGTCCTGGAAAGCCTTTTCGAGAAGCGCCGCCATCGCGCTGGTAGTCTCGGTGCTGTTATTGGTCCACGTATATGTAACGACCAGTGCCGGCTTCCCTTCGTAGTCCGTCGCCATAAAGGCGTCCTTGATCTCGACGGAATAGTCTCCTACGTCCACTGCGCCGCCGGCCTGCTCCTGGGCAGACTGATCCTCACCGGACGCCCCCGACTGCGACGCTTTGGCGCCGGCGCCAGCGGCGGTATCGTCTTTTTTGCCCGGCAGGCTTATTATGGCCGCGACGATCCCGACGACCAGGACGATGCAGGCCGCCCAGAACCACCATTTTTTGAATATCGGTCGTTTTCGCGGCGCCCCTCCGGGATACGCCCGGGACGGCCGGGCATTTCCCTCATAGCGGCTCTGCCGTTCGGGCCGGGGAGGGGCCGGCGCCAGCGCCTCATCCTCTCCGTCCGACACCGTGTCTTCAAAGCGCCTCTTGAACTGCACAGCCTCCTGCAGCTGGTCGTCCTCGAAAAAGATCCTGTACCGCTTGCCGTCCGCTGTCTCGATCCTGATGAATCCGTCCGAATCCTCCTGGGGCCGCCTCACTCGGACGGCCGCGACGTCATCGAGCGGGATCATGACCGCCTCCTGGTCGCGCTTCTGGAGCTTCATGACCCGTTCGGAGAACGCGACTCCTCCGTCGAAAGAAACAAATCGCGCTATAGCTGGCATATCGTAGTCCTCCCTTTCTTCTCATTAAGTATATATTACCATGGGCATTTTTGCAAAGCAATACCCCCGGACCGCGGTCCGGGGGCATTCGTGGATATCGTGGATATCATGAATATCGTAAGCTCACGCCTGGCCGGACTTGCGGCCTAAGGTGAGGCTGTCCGCGATCATGGCGATGAATTCGGAATTGGTGGGCTTGCCCTTGATGTTGGACACGGTATAGCCGAAGAACTTCTGCAGCGTCTCCAGGTCGCCCCGGTCCCAGGCCACCTCGATGGCGTGGCGGATGGCCCGCTCCACCCGGCTGGGGGTGGTGGCGAACTTTTTCGCCACGGCGGGATAGAGCACCTTGGTGACGGCGTTGATGACCTCCATGTCGTTGACGGTGAGGATGATGGCCTCCCGCAGATATTGGTACCCCTTGATATGGGCGGGCACGCCGATCTCGTGGATGATGTCGGTGACCACCGCCTCCAGACTGGGCTCTTTGGGCAGCGGCGCCATGGCCACCCCCTGGGAGGGGGCCTGCCCGGGACGGCGCCGGCCGGCGGCCACCTGGCGGATATGGGTCAGCAGGGCCGGCACATCGCAGGGCTTGGGAATGAAGTAGTACGCCCCCAGCTCCGCGCAGGCGGACACGGTCTTGTCGTTGAAGAAGCCGGACAGGACGATGGCCGCCGGAGCATTCTCGCGCTCGTTCAGCGCGGCCAGCAGGCCCATGCCGTCCAGATGCGTCAGCACCAGATCCGTGACCAGGACATCGGGGCGCAGACTTTCCGCCATTGCCAGCGCCTCCTGGCCGTCCCCGGCCGCGCCCACGACCTGGAAATCCTCCTCTCCATTCATGACCTCCGTCAGCATTTTTCGGAAGTCCTCGCCGGGATCAGCAATCAGAATGCGCGTCGTAGTTTCCATGAACGTTTCCTCCTGTATGAAATTCCGGGCCGCCTTTCTCTCTTGCAACTCGTTGCGTCAGCTTTTACAATTTACCATAATGACCGCTCCATTGCAACAGAAAACCGGTAAAACAGCGGGATTTTTTGTTTACATAATTTTACATTCTTCGACAAGATCCGACACGGGTCTGTCGAAAAATGACCGACAGCCGCGGCAGGCGCGCAAAAAACGCTTGACAGCGGATGACGGGCGGTCTTATAATGATTTTCCTTTTTGCCCATTTTTCGGGTGAGAAGAGGATATTTTGTCTGGCGCGGGAGGGGCACGTTGCCGCCCGCGCGGTTCCTGATGAAATATTTCCCGCCGTCCTTAAGGCCATGAAGGTGCCCAATGCCTTCCGCTGGTCTGACCGATCCGGGGCCATTTCAGAAAAGGAGCGAATGACTATGATCGAAATGCGAGGTGTGAACAAGACATACCGGGTCCGGCGGCGGGAGGCGGGCCTGGGCAGCGCGGTAAAGAGCCTGATCTCCCGCCAGTACGACCTGATCCCCGCTCTGCGGGAGATGAGCTTCACCATCCCCGACGGGCAGATCGTGGGCTACATCGGCCCCAACGGCGCGGGCAAGAGCACCACCGTCAAGATCCTCAGCGGCATCCTGCGGCCCGACAGCGGCGTGTGCACGGTGAACGGCCTGGTCCCCTGGGAGGACCGGAAAAAGCATGTCGCCCGGCTGGGGGTGGTGTTCGGCCAGCGCAGCCAGCTGTGGTGGGACGTGCCGGTGGCGGACTCCATGGCGCTGCTGCGGGACATCTACCGGGTGCCCCAGGCGCTGTACCGGGAGAATCTGGACCGGCTGACGGCGCTGCTGGACCTGGGGGCCCTTTTAAGGACCCCGGCCCGGATGCTCTCCCTGGGCCAGCGGATGCGCTGCGAGATCGCGGCGGCGCTGCTCCACTCGCCTCAGGTGCTCTTCCTGGACGAGCCAACCATCGGGCTGGACGCGGTGAGCAAGCTGAAGGTGCGCCAGTTCATCCTGGAGCAGAACCGGCTGTGCGGCACCACCGTGGTGCTCACCACCCACGACATGCAGGACGTGGACGCGCTGTGCTCCCGGGTGCTGCTCATCGGCAAGGGGCGGCTGCTGCTGGACGGCAGCACGGCCCAGATCCGGGCCATGGCCGGAGAGAACCTCTCCACCGAGGAGTCGGTGGCGGACCTGTACCGCCGGTTCGGGCTGTGAGGGAGGCGGGACAGGATGAAAAAGTATCTCTCTTTCTTCAAAATGCGCCTGATGGCTGGCCTGCAATACCGAACGGCGGCGCTGGCGGGGCTGAGCACCCAGTTCGTCTGGGGCACCATGGAAATCCTCATTTACCGGGCCTTCTGGCTGGAGCATCCGGAGCGGTTCCCCATGGGCATGCAGGCTCTGGCGTCCTATGTCTGGCTGCAGCAGGCGTTTTTGACCATGTTCGCCCTGTGGCAGTGGGAGCAGGAGCTGATCCAGTCCGTGCGCACCGGCGACGTGGCCTATGAGCTAATCCGGCCCATGGACCTGTACGGGATGTGGATGGTCCGGTCTCTGGCGCTGCGGCTGGGCCGGGCGCTGCTGCGCCTGCCGCCGGTGGTGCTGCTGGGGAGCCTCATCCCCGCGCCCTACGGTCTGCGGCTGACCATATCGCCGGCGGTATTCGGGCTGTTTCTGCTGTCCGCCGCGCTGATGCTGCTGGTGGTCTGTGGGATGGTGATGTTCCTGTACGCGCTCACCTTCCACCTGACGGACCCCAACGGGGTCCAGGTGGTCGCCACGGCGGCGGCGGACCTGCTGGGCGGCGCCATCGTGCCGCTGCCCTTCCTGCCGGCGGGCCTGCGGCGGATCGCGGAGCTGTCCCCCTTCGGGGCCATGCAGAACGTGCCGCTGCGCATCTTCGGCGGGGACATCGCCGGGGCGGATATTCCACGGGCCATGGGCTTGCAGCTGTTCTGGGCGGCGGTGCTGATCGCCGGCGGCTGGGCTCTCATGCGAGCCGGTCTGCGCCGGACGGCCGTGGCGGGAGGGTGAGCTATGCGACTCTATCTGCGATTTCTGGCCATCCACGTCAAGAGCGCCATGACCTATAAAACGTCCTTCTTCCTCAGCTGCCTGGGCCATCTGTTCATCGCCCTCAACTGCTTTCTGGGGGTGACGTTCCTGCTGAACAGGTTCGGGGACATCGGCGGCTACACCCTGCCCCAGCTGGCGCTGTGCTACGCGGTCATCCTGGCGGCCACATCCCTGGCGGAGTGCTTCGCCCGGGGCTTCGACGCCTTCCCCCGCATCCTGCGTCAGGCCCAGTTCGACCGCATCCTGGTCCGGCCCCGGTCCCTGGTGGCCCAGGTCATATGCCAGGACCTGAAGCTCACTGTGGCTTCCCGCCTGCTCCAGGCGGTCGCGATGGCGGCGTGGGCCATCCGGGCCGGCGCGGTGGCGTGGACCGTCGGCAAGGCGGCGGTATTCGCGCTGATGATCCTGTGCGGGGCCGGCGTGTTCTTCGGGCTGTTCCTCATCTACGCCGCCCTGTGCTTCTTCACCCTGGAAGGGCTGGAGGTGATGAACATCTTCACCGACGGGGCCCGGGAGTACGGCAAGTACCCCTTCGGGGTGTACGGCAGGGGCGTGCTGTGGCTGCTGACGGCGCTCGTGCCGCTGGCGCTTATACAGCACTGGCCGCTGCAGTACCTGCTGGATCGGGGGCCATGGCAGTACGGCCTGCTGCCGCCGGTGTCGCTGCTGTTTTTGCTCCCCTGCCTGGCCCTCTGGCGGCTGGGCGTGCGGCACTACGCCTCCACCGGCTCATAAGACAAAAAATGCGCCTGCCGCGAAACCTCGTTTCGCGGCAGGCGTGTCTTATTCCGTCCGTTCCCGCCGGCGGCGGACCCGGTTCAGATGGCGCTCGAAGTGGCCCTCGTCCAAAAACGCCGCCAGGGCGTACTGCTCCAGCACCGGCACCGAGCAGGAGTACATCCCCACCCGCTCCCGGTAGTCCGGCAGCAGCGCCTCCGGCAGGATCATGTACCCCAAGCGCATGGAGGGGGCCAGGCTCCGGGAGAAGGTGTTCAGATAGATCACCACGCCCCGCTCGTCCATGGAGTACAGGCTCTCCAGGGGCTTGCCGGGCATGAAGAACTCGCTGTCGAAATCGTCCTCCACGATGTACCGGCCCGGCCGGGCGGCCCATTGGAGGTACTCATACCGCTTGG
Source organism: uncultured Oscillospiraceae bacterium (assembly GCA_947624065.1). Lineage (GTDB taxonomy): Bacteria > Bacillota > Clostridia > Oscillospirales > Oscillospiraceae > CAJOIG01. Next base: position 40,497 of record CANQIO010000007.1, read on the forward strand.
CGGCGGGGGCGGTGACGCCGGTGGGCCAGCTGTGGAAGGGGGTCACGTGCAGCACCTGGGCCGCCGACGCGGCCAGCGCGGCACTCTCGATGCCGTCCGGGCTGATGGGCAGCCGCTCCACCGCCGCGCCCGCGCCCTTATACACCGCCTCGATCTGGCCATAGGAGGGCCACTCGATGGCAAAGGTCCGCCCCTCCAGCATCCGGGCCACAAAGCCGTACAGCTGCTCCGAGCCGGACCCCACCACGATCCGCTCCGGCTGGGCATACATCCCCCGATAGCGCAGCAGATAACGGGCGATGGCGTTGCGCAGCACGGCGCAGCCCTCGTTGGGCGGCCGGTCCGCCAGACGGTTCCCCTGCTCGGAGATGACGCGGCGCAGGGTCTTGGACCACAGCGAATAGGGAAAATCCGTCCCGGAGGAGGCCGGCTCCTCCGGCAGCAGCCGCAGCGGCTCCCGGCCACGGACCGGGCCGCTCCCCGCCGCGCCGACCGCCCGGACATAGAACCCGCTCCGCTCCCGGGAGGACACATATCCCTCGTCGATCAGCAGCCGGTAGGCCCCCTCCACCGTCACCACGCTCACGCCCAGATGCTCCGCCAGCGCCCGCTTGGAGGGCAGCTTCTCCCCCGGCGGCAGGGTCCCGGCGGCGATATCCTCCCGGATGGCGCGGTACAGGGCATAATAGAGGGGGCTCCGCCCCCGTTTTTGCAGATCATAGGTCAGCATCTGATATGGTCGACTGCTCCTTTTTCGTCATTTTGATACATACCAGATTATACCCTGCCCTTCCGCGCTTGTAAAGCGCGGACGCACCGTCTTTCCGGAAAGTGGGGTCTTCCCAAAAACGGTCAACGGCGCTAGAATCCAGTTGACCGGCCGGTCAGCGGAGGTGCGCTATGAACGAGAGATTCTTTTCCCTGCCCCAGGAAAAGCAGCAGGCCATCATGAACGCGGGCTACCGCGTGTTCTCGCAGAATTCCTATAAAAACAGCCCCATGAGCGAGATCGCCGCCGAGGCGGGGATCAGCAAGAGCCTGCTGTTCCACTACTTTCGCAACAAAAAGGAGCTGTACCTGTTTTTGTGGGACCGGTGCGCCCAAATGACCATCCAGGTCCTGACACGATACGGCTGCTATGACCAGGAGGAGCTCTTCGTGAGCATGGAGCGCGGGATGCGGGCCAAGATGGAGCTCATCCGCCAATGCCCCGACATAGCCAACTTCACCATCCGTGCTTTCTACGAGAAGGACCCAGAGATCAGCGCCGCCATCCAGGAGAGCTATCACCGGTACTTCAGCCTCAAGGCGGACCGGACCCGGCTGAACCTGGACCCGGCCCAATTCATTCCCGGACTGGACATCCCCATGATGTACCGGGAGATGTACTGGGCGTCGGAGGGGTACCTGTGGGAGATGGTCCAGCGGGGGGATGTGGACATGGAGCGGCTGGAACGGGATTTCACCCGGCTCATGGCGTTCTGGAAGAGCGTCTATCTGCGAAGGGAGTGAGGCCATGGACGCCATCAAAACAGAGGGTCTGACCAAGTATTACGGCAAGGCCCGCGGCATCGAGGATGTCAGCCTGACGGTCCGGCAGGGGGACTTTTTCGGCTTCATCGGCCCCAACGGGGCGGGAAAGTCCACGCTCATCCGCACGCTCCTGGGCCTTCTCCGGCCCAGCGCCGGCCGGGCGGAGATCTTCGGTCTGGACATCGGGAAGGACCGGGAAAGGATCTTGGCGCGGGTGGGATATCTGCCGTCGGAGGCAGCGTTCTGGCCAGGCATGCGGGTGCAGGACGCGCTGCGGCTGTCCGCCGGGCTGCGCCGGCGGGACTGCCGTCGGACGGCGGCGCAGCTGTGCGAGCAGCTGCGGCTGGACCCCTCCCAAAAAATAGACACGCTCTCCCTCGGCGGCCGGAAAAAGACCGCCATCGTCTGCGCGCTGCAGCACGAGCCGGAGCTGCTCATTTTGGACGAGCCTACATCGGGGCTCGACCCGCTGATCCAGCGGGAGTTTTTCACCGTGCTCCGGGAGCGCCACGAGCAGGGCGCGGCCGTGTTCCTCTCCAGCCACATCCTCTCGGAGATCCAGCGCAGCTGCACCCACGCCGCCATCATCCGGGAGGGCTCACTCATCGCCGGGGGCAGCGTGGCGGAGCTGGTCCACGCCGGGGCAAAGCGGGTCCGCGTCCAGGGCCGTGTCGAGCTTCACGCGCTGGACGGCGTCCGGGACCTGCACCCGTCCGCGGACGGCGCCGACTTCCTGTTCAGCGGGGACACGGCGGCGCTGCTCTCGGCGCTGGCGGCCGGGGACGTGCGCGAGCTGACCGTCTCCGAGCCGGATCTGGAAGAGGTGTTCCTGCATTATTATCAGGAGGGATCGGGATATGACCATCGTCCGGCATGAGCTGCGGCAGGGCAGGACCGCCCTCGCCATATGGACCGGCTCCATCGCGTTCCTGCTGGCCGCCTGTGTGTTCCTGTTCCCCGGGATGCGCTCGCAGATGGCCGCTGTGAGCGAGGCGTTCGCCTCTATGGGCGGCTTTACCGCCGCATTCGGGATGGACAGGCTGCGCGTCGGGACCCTGACCGGGTTCTATGCGGTGGAGAGCGGGAGCATCCTGGGACTGGGCGGGGCGTTTTTCGCCTCCCTCACCGGCGCCTCGGCCCTCTCCAAGGATGAACGGGACCGCACGGCGGACCTGCTGCTGACCCACCCCATATCCCGAGGCCGCGTCGTCACCGAGAAGCTGGCGGCGGTCCTGGCGCAGATCGCCGCGCTGGACCTGGCGGCGCTGGGGGCGGCGCTGCTGTCGATCCGGCTGATCGGAGAGGCCGTTCCCTGGCGGGAGATCCTGCTGCTGCACAGCGCCTACGCCCTTCTCCACATCGAGCTGGCGTGTGTCTGCATCGGCCTGTCGGCGTTCCTGCGCCGGGGCGGCGCCGGGATCGGCATCGGGCTCGCCGCCGCGCTGTACGCTCTGGAGCTGATCGCCAACATGACGGGTCGGGCGGGTGCCCTCCGGTATATCACGCCCTTCAGCTACTGTGAGGGCGCGGATATCCTCGCCAAAGGGAGGCTGGACGCCTGGCCTGTGGCGGCGGGCATGCTGTTCGCCGCCGCCGGGGCCGCCATGGCGTACTGCCGGTACTGCGGGAAGGACATCCGATGATCCGTGCGGCGCACGGTCCTTATAAAATATCACAAAATATCACAGCGGCATCCGGCGCTCACGCCGAATGCCGCTGCGTCATGATTTTTGTTTCGCAGCGCCCGCTCAGGCCTCCCACAGGCGCTCGGGGTATTTCCCGGCGGCCCGCATCTCGGCAAGGGCCGCCTGAAGGGCCGGCAGATCGTCCCGATACGTGACGCCGTGCCAGACCTCGTCCGTGGGCACCAGCTTCACCCTGGCCGTGCCCGCCGCCAGGCAGGCGTTCACCACGCTGGGCAGGAAAAATTCCGCCTTGGCGGGGTTTTTCGGCATGACCTCCCGCAGGAACTTCACCAGCTCTTCCCCGATGGCGTCCATAAACCCCCGGCGGAAGCCCCAGGTATTAAGGCTCACGGGCGTGTCCGGCGCCAGGGCCGTCCAGTTCTGGCCCCCGTCCAGCGTATAGGAGGGCGCTTCCGGGGGACCCTGGATGGCGGTCAGCTCCGTGACCGTGGCCAGATAGCCGCTGTCATCGGCGGTGCAGACGCCGCGGGCCACCGTGCCGTTCTCTGTCAGCGTGTTTTTCAGGTCGTAGGCCACCAGCGCGTGGGTGCGCTCGTCTCCCTCCCCGGACAGGAAATCATACAGGGCCCGAAACGCGCCCCGGCCATAGAAATCGTCCGCGTTGATCACGGCGAAGGGCCGGTCGATCAGCGCGCGGGCGGCATAGACCGCGTGGGCCGTGCCCCAGGGCTTGGTCCGCTCGGCCGGGACGGAGAAGCCCGCCGGCAGGTCATGGAGGTCCTGGAAAGCGTAATGGAGCTCGCATCCCCGGCCGATCCGGTCCCCCACCGCGGCGCGAAAGTCCGCCTCGATCTCCTTTTTGATCACGCAGACCACCTTTTCAAAGCCGGCCTGCCGCGCGTCGTAAGCGGAGTAGTCCAATATCACCTGGCCGGCGCCGTCCACGGCGGTCATCTGCTTCAGCCCGCCGAACCGGCTGCCCATCCCGGCGGCCATGATCACAAGCATCGGTCTCATTGAAAGGACCTCCTCGATCATAAATTCTCTGACTATTTTGAGGTACAATAGCGGCTTTGCTGCTATTTTACCATGTCCGGCGGTATTTTACAACGCCGATCCGCAATAGATCCCGCTCCGGCGGATATACTGACCAGGGGACGGATCAAGGTTTTAGCACTCACATTATTTGAGTGCTAATATTTACAATTCGTTCACAATATACACATAAATTTGTTCACAAATTATGTGTATGATACAGACAAATCAAAGATACGGAGGTACAAAACAATGTTTGATATGATTCCCTTTGTGAACAGCCACCCTTACGCGTCCGGCAGCAGCTGGGACCCGTTCCAGGAATTTTTCGGCACGGTGGCCCACGCCGCCGCCACGGACATCCGGGAGACCGACAAGGCCTTCACCATCGAGACCGAGCTGCCCGGCTATGACAAGAGCGAGCTGAGCGTCAGCATGAAGGAGGGCGTGCTCACCGTCCGGGCCGAGCACCAGACCAACGAGCAGTCCGACGACGGCTATATCCGCCGGGAGCGCACCAACTCCACCGTGGAACGCCGCTTCGAGGTCTCCGGCGTGGACGCCGGCGCCATCACGGCCGAGTACGTGAACGGCGTGCTGAAGCTGACTCTCCCCAAGCTGCCGGAGGTCGTTCCCCAGCAGCACCAGATCGAGATCCAGTGAGACCGGGCCTGCCGCGCCGCTTTTGGCGCGGCAGGCCTCTGTTTTGCTCTCTCCCATGGCGCGCCCCGTCCGCGCCGATCCCGGGCCGTTTCCCGCAAACGGCTCGGTTTTTTCCGAAGGCAGCATCTGACATTTTACACGCCCCGGCCCCCTTTTGGAGCCGGGGGTTTTGTGCGTCCTGACAGGAAAAATATCAATTTTTAAAATACCCTTGCATATCATGTTTAAACATGATAACATTCACGGCACGTGGACATTTGACCACACAAGGGGGACATTCCAATGGATAACAGCGGCCGAGGGAAGTTTTATCTGGTGGACGGCGACGCCCTGCCGGAGGTGTTCATCCGGGTGACCCAGGCCCGGGAGCTTCTGGACACCGGCCGGGCCCAGACCGTGGCGGAGGCCGCCGAGCGGGTGGGCATCTCCCGCTCCGCATACTATAAGTATAAGAATTCCGTCATGCCCTTCCAGAGCATCGCCGGCGGGCGCATCGTCACCTTCCAGATCATGCTGCGCCACCAGATGGGCCTGCTCAGCGAGGTACTGTCCGTGTTCGCCGACACGGGGGCCAATATCCTGACCATCAATCAGGGCATCCCCACCAACGGGGCCGCGCCGGTGACGATCACGGCGGACCTGGCCGCGCTGGACACCACCGCCGAGGCGCTGCTGGGCACTCTGCGCGCCATCGACGGCGTGATCAAGGCCGCGGTGGCGGCGGGCTGAAAAGGAGCATACATATGATAAAATACGCGATACTGGGCTTCGGCACGGTCGGCGGCGGACTGGCGGAGGTTATGGAGGACCAGAAGGAAAAGCTGGCCGCCGCCGCGGGCCAGAGCATGGAGCTGGGCTATATCCTGGTGCGGCACGACTATCCGAACAGCCCTTGGCGGGACAAGCTGGTGCAGGATTTCGCCGTGATCGAGAGCGACCCCGACGTGGCCGTGGTGGCGGAGGTCATCGGCGGCGTGGGCGCGGCTTATGAGTACTCCCGCCGGGCCATCCTGGCCGGCAAGAGCGTGGTCTCCAGCAACAAGGAGCTGGTGGCGGTCCACGGGGCGGAGCTGGCGGCCCTGGCAAAGGAGCATGGCGTCAGCTACCTCTTCGAGGGCAGCGTGGGCGGAGGCATCCCCCTGCTGCGGCCCCTGTGCCGGTGCCTGGCGGCCAACCGCATCGACGAGGTGTACGGCATCCTCAACGGCACCACCAACTATATCCTCACCGCCATGGACACCCAGGGCCAGACCTTTGCCGACGCGCTGAAAAAGGCCCAGGAGCTGGGCTATGCCGAGGCGGACCCCACCGCCGACGTGGAGGGGATCGACGCCTGCCGCAAGACCGCCATCCTGGCGGACCTGTCCTTCGGCGGCAACCTGGACGTGACGGCCATCCCCGCCCGAGGCATCACCTCTGTCACGCCGGCGGACCTGGAGCTGGCCCACGCGCTGGGGTACGCGGTGAAGCTGCTGGGCCGGGCCGCCCGGGCGGAGGACGGCTGCTTTGCCTTCGTGGAGCCCCATCTGATCCCCCAGGACCACATCCTGGCGTCGGTGAACGGGGTGATGAACGCCTGCGCCATCCGGGGCAGCGCCGTGGGCGAGGTGGTGCTGTGCGGCCCCGGCGCGGGCGCCCATCCCACCGCCAGCGCCGTGGCGGCGGACATCGCCGATGCGGTCCGGCATATAGGCAGCCCCATGGTCCCGGACCTGGGCGCGCCCAACGGAAAGCTGCTGCCGGCGGAGGCGCTTTGCTCCCGGTGGTATGTCCGCGCCCAGTGCGCCCCGGAGGACGCCGCCGGCGCATTCCCCGGCGCGGCGCCCGTCTACGGCGTCAGCGGCGAGTGCGGCTTCATCACTGGTCCCATGGACCGCCGGGCCGTGGAGTCCCGCCTGGCCACCGTGGACGGACGGGCCGCGTACCGGGTGCTGGCATAGTATGGAGGGGCGCGAGCCCCATTGACAGAATAAGGAGACCTGATATATATGTTGATCGTACAAAAATTCGGCGGTTCCTCCGTGGCCGACGCCGCGCGCATCCGCAACGTGGCCGGGATCATCGCCGAGACCTTCCTGGAGGGCAACGAGACCGTGGTGGTCCTGTCCGCCCAGGGCGACACCACCGATGATCTGCTGGAGAAGGCGGCGGAGATCAATCCGGACCCCTCCAAGCGGGAGCTGGATATGCTCCTTGCCACCGGCGAGCAGCAGTCCATCGCCCTGATGGCCATGTGCCTGGAGGGCATGGGTCTGCCGGTGGTGTCCCTCACCGGCTGGCAGGTGGGCATCCATACGGACGCGGCCTACGGCTTTGCCCGCATCCGCCGGGTGGACGCGGAGCGGCTGCGCCGGGAGCTGGACAAAAAGCGCATCGTGCTGGTGGCCGGGTTCCAGGGCGTGAACAAGTTCGACGACTACACCACCTTGGGCCGAGGCGGCAGCGATACCACCGCCGTGGCCCTGGCGGCGGCCCTGCACGCGGACCGGTGCCAGATCTTCACCGACGTGGAGGGCGTCTATACCGCCGACCCGCGGAAGGTGCCGGGGGCTCGGAAGCTGGAGGAGATCACCTACGACGAGATGCTGGAGCTGGCCAGCATGGGCGCGCAGGTGCTGATGAACCGGTCCGTACAGCTGGCCAAGCGGTACGGCGTGGAGCTGGAGGTGCTCTCCTCCCTTGTGAGGGCGCCGGGTACAAAAGTCAAGGAGGTTACCAAGAACATGGAAGAGATGAAAGTGACCGGCATCGCCAAGGACGACAAGGTGGCCCGGCTGACCGCCGTGGCCGTGCCCGACCGCCCCGGCTCCGCCTTCAAGGTCCTCAATGCCGTGGCCAAGGCCGGCATCAACGTGGATATGATCATCCAGGCCGATACCACGGCCTCCACCAACGATATGAGCTTCACCGTGGCGGAGGCGGACGCCGACGCGGCCTATAAGGCGCTGTCGGACCGCAAGGCGGCCATCGGCTTCGACCACGTGACCGTGGACAAGAGCATCGCCAAGGTCAGCGTGGTGGGCGCAGGCATGATGAGCTCCGTGGGCATCGCCTCGCTGGTGTTCGAGGCCCTCAACGACGAGCACATCAACATCCAAATGATCAACTCCAGCGAGGTCAAGATCTCCTGCGTCATCGACGCCGCCAGCGCCGACCGGGCCGTGGCGGCCATCCATAGGAAGTTCTTCGAAACATAAGAGACGGCAAAAAGCGCGCCGGATGAGCTCATCCGGCGCGCTTTTCATTTTTCCAGGGCCGCGGCCCAATCCGCCTCCCGGAAGCCGGGCAGCACCGCCCGGTCCGTCACCAGGATGGGCCGCTTCACCAGCATCCCGTCGGAGGCCAGCAGGGCGAACTGCTCGTCCTCGCTCATGGCGGGGAGCCGGTCCTTCAGCCCCAGGGCCTTATACTGCAGACCGCTGGTATTGAAAAACCGCTTCAGCGGCAATCCGCTCCGGGCATGCCAGTCCCGCAGCTCCGCCTCGGAGGGGTTGTCCAGCTTGATGTCCCGGCTCACATATCGCTCTCCCCTGCCGTCCAGCCACCGCTGGGCCTTCTGGCAGGTGGTACATTTGGGATAGCATACGAACAGCATAACGTCCTCCCCCTTATCCGCGCAGCACCGTCGCCCGGGCACCGGAGATCTTCATCTTCACGCCCTTGGACGCGAGCGCGCTCTCGATCCAATCCTCCAGCTTGGCGGCGTTGGCGTTGATGTACTTCGCCATCAGCTCCTCCTTGGCGCTGTCCGGCAGCGCCCTGGCCGCCAGCGCGGCCGGTCCGGCCAGGCTCCCCGCCAGGGCCTGGATCACAGAGTCAAAATCCACATCGCTCACGTTGAATTTCAGCTCGACCATCCTGTTTCCCCCTTCTGTCGCTTCTCTGTACCTGCCTCTGTACCTGCCATTATAGCATATCTGCCGGAGGCAGGATGCTATAATGCGGCATGTTTTGCGGTTCTGCCGTCCGGCAGGAGCAAAACGCCTTAAATCAAATATAATAGCCGCATTGCGGCTATTATAGCATACTTTTGGGAAAGCACAAGCGGAGCGGCGCGTCATGATGGCTCCCGCTTGACGTACCGGCCCGGGGCATGTACAATACTGCCAAGAAAGGCTGGGATGATATGGAAAACGCCGTCGTCACGCTGAAGGAGGGCGAGGGCCGGGCTCTGAAGGCCGGCGGGCCCTGGGTATACGACAACGAGGCCGCCTCCATCGAGGGGACCTTTGCCGACGGGGACATGGTCACCGTCCGGGACTTCAAGGGCCGGTTCCTCTGCCAGGGGTTCATCAACCGCCGCTCGAAGCTGCTGGTCCGGGTGATGAGCCGGGAGGAGAACGCGGTCATCGACCGGGACTTCCTGCGCATGCGGGTGCGCAGCGCCTGGGAGTACCGCAAGCGGACCGTGGACACCTCCAGCTGCCGCGTCATTTTTGGGGAGGCGGACTTCCTGCCGGGGCTGGTGGTGGACAAATTCGCGGACGTGCTGGTGGTCCAGTCTCTGGCCCTGGGCATCGACCGGATGAAGGGCGCGATCCTGGAGCTGCTCATGGAGACCCTGGCCGCCGACGGCGTCGCCATCCGGGGCGTCTATGAGCGCAGCGACGCCCTGGTCCGGGAGCGGGAGGGCCTTGCCCGGACCAAGGGCTTTACCGGCGCGCCCTTCGACACCAAGGTGGAGATCGAAGAAAACGGCGTGCGGTACCTGGTGGACGTGGCCGAGGGGCAAAAGACCGGTTTCTTCCTGGACCAGAAATACAACCGCCGGGCCATCCGGCCCCTGTGCGCCAGCGCGAAGGTGCTGGACTGCTTCACCCACACCGGCTCCTTTGCCTTGAACGCGGCCCAGGCCGGAGCGGCAAGCGTGCTGGCCGTGGACGCCTCGGACACGGCCATCGCCCAGGCGCGGGAGAACGCGGCGCTGAACGGCCTCGGGGACCGGGTGCAGTTCCAATGCGCGGACGTGTTCGAGCTGCTGCCGGAGCTCATCCGCAAAAAGGAGCAGTTCGACGTGGTGATCCTGGACCCGCCTGCCTTCGCCAAGAGCCGGGGTTCGGTGAAAAACGCGCTGAAGGGCTACAAGGAGATCAACCTGCGGGCGCTGCAGCTGGTGCGGGACGGCGGGTATCTGGCTACCTGCTCCTGCTCCCATTTCGTGGACGCGGCCATGCTGGCCGAGACGGTGCGCCAGGCGGCCAACAACGTGCGCAAGCGCCTGCGGCAGGTGGAATTCCGCACCCAGGCCCCGGACCACCCCATCCTCTGGGGCGCCTCGGATTCGGACTATCTCAAATTCTTCATCTTCCAGGTATGCCGGGAGCGGTGAGCCCGCGGGCGCGGCGCCCTGCGGCGTTTCGCCATCAAATGATCGTTATGAAAGGCGCGGAGGTGATCGCTTGAAACACATCCTCATCATCGACGACGACGTTTCCATCGGGGATATGCTCGCGGAGGCGCTGACCCTGGAGGGCTACCGGGTGAGCCGGGCCTACTCCGGCACGGAGGCGCTGCTGGCGCTGCCCCAGGCCCGGCCGGACCTGGTGCTGCTGGACCTGATGCTGCCGGGGCTGGCGGGGGAGCAGGTCCTGCCCCAGATCCGGGGCATCCCCGTGATCGTGGTGTCCGCCAAGGTGGACGTGCAGGACAAGGTGGACCTGCTGCTGGGCGGGGCGGTGGACTATGTGACCAAGCCCTTCGAGATCCGGGAACTGCTGGCCCGCATCGCCGTGCGCCTGCGCCAGGCCCCGGCCCCGGACGCCGCCCGGTTCACCTTCGGTGCGCTGGAGCTGGACGCGGACACCCGCGTGGCCTCCGTGGGGGGCGCCGAGACCCGCCTGACCCGCACCGAGTGCGCCATTTTGAAGCTTTTGATGCTCAACCCCACCCAGGTCATCACCAAGTCCACCATCCTGGACCGGATCAGCCTGGACACCCCCGACTGCACGGAGACCAGCCTCAAGATGCACGTGAGCAACCTGCGGAAAAAGCTCCGGGAGCTGGACGGCAGCGACTACATCGAGGCCGTCTGGGGCATCGGCTTCAAGCTGCGGGCGCCGGAGGAAAATTTACAGTGACCTTTACCGCTTTCTTTACCGGCCCGGCCTATGCTGGGGCCATAAAGGAGGTCGTTTCCCTATGGAATACGTATTGCAGACGGTGAGGCTGGCCAAGCGTTACCGCCAGTTCAACGCCCTGGACGGGCTGACCATGAACGTGCCCCGGGGCGCCATCTACGGCCTGGTGGGCCGCAACGGCGCGGGCAAGACCACGCTCATCCGGCTCATCTGCGGCCTGCAGGCGCCCACGGCCGGCATGTATGTGCTCTATGGCCGCAAGCACACCGACAAGGACATCGACCGCTCCCGGCGGCGGATGGGCGCGGTGGTGGAGACGCCGTCCATCTATCTGGACATGTCGGCGGAGGACAATTTGAAGCAGCAGTACCGGGTGCTGGGCCTGCCCTCCTTTGAGGGCATAGCGGAGCTTTTGGAGCTGGTGGGTCTGGAGGACACGGGCAAAAAGAAGGCCCGCCACTTCTCCCTGGGCATGAAGCAGCGGCTGGGCATCGCCGTGGCCCTGGCGGGGGACCCGGACTTTCTGGTGCTGGACGAGCCGGTCAACGGCCTGGACCCCCAAGGCATCATCGAGATCCGGGAGCTCATTTTGCGCCTAAACCGGGAAAGACAGATCACCGTGCTCATCTCCAGCCACATCCTGGATGAGCTTTCGCGCCTGGCCACCCACTACGGCTTCATCGACGGCGGGCATATGGTGAAGGAGATCTCGGCCCAGGAGCTGGAGGCCGCCTGCCGCAAGTGCGTGCGGCTGACCGTCACGGACGCGGGCGCTTTGGCCCGTGTGCTGGACGCGCTGGGCGCGGAGTATAAAGTCCTCGACAGCGAGACGGCGGACGTGTACCAGAAGCTGAACGTTTCCCAGCTGACCCTGGCCTTGGCGGCGCAGAACTGCGAGCTGCTGGACATCCAGGAGCGGGACGAGAGCTTGGAGAGCTATTTCGTCTCCCTGGTGGGAGGTGGCCGCCATGCATGATCTGCTGCGGGCGGGCTTTTCCCGGCTGTGGCGGGCCCCGGTGTTCTGGCTGGGTGTGGCGGTCATGGCGTGCTGCGGCGGTCTGGTCTGCCTAAACGCCTATGATGGCGCTCAAAGGGGGATCGTCTACTTCATGGGCGATCTGTGCCGCTACCACTGCATCGTCACGGTGTTCCTGCCGGCGGTGTTCTGCGCCCTGTTTCTGGGCACGGAGCATGAGCATGGCGCCATCCGCAACAAGCTCATCGCCGGCAAGAGCCGTCCGGCGGTGTATTTTTCCAGCCTGATCCTGACCCTGGCCGCCTGCCTTCTGATGATCGGGGCCTATTTTGTGCCGGTGGTCATCGCCGGGCCCTTCGTCACGGAGGGGCTGGGGATCGGCCCCGGCATGCTAGCCCTGGTCCTGGGCGGGGAACTGCTCATGGCGGCGGCCCTGTGCGGGCTCTGCACCCTGGGGAGCATGCTCATCTCCCGCAAGGCCATTCTGGCGGTGGTGCTGCTGTTGGCAGTGCTGGCGGGACTGGCCATGGGCGGCTATTTGGAGGGCCGGCTGGGTGAGCCGGAGTTTTATCCGGGCATCATGATGACCGTGGACGGTGAGCTGGTGGACACGTCGAATATGGAGAATCCGAGCTATGTCCGGGGCCGGGCGCGGGAGGTCTACCAATTCGCCGCGGACTTTCTGCCCACAGGCCAGGCCGTGGCCTATAACCTCGACATGATCGTCCATCCCTGGCGGATGTGCCTTTTCTCCCTGCTCATTCTGACCGCGTCCACCGCCGGGGGCCTTTTGGCCTTCCGCCGGAAGGACCTGAAATAAGGGGGCGGGGATATGGGAAGTCTTATCCGCTCCCACCTGGCGCGGATGCGGAAAAGCCCGGTCTACTGGCTGGCGCTCGTCGTCATGCTCCCTTACGGCCTGGGCCTTTGCAACAGCGCCATAGGCGATTTTCAGTCCGGCGTCGTATCCGCTGGCCTGTGGGGCCAGCCCCTGTTCGGCCTTGGCCTAATGATCGGTATCATCCTGGCGGTGGTGTGCAGCCTCTTTTTCGGCACGGAGCACGCCGACGGAGCTATCCGCAACAAGCTCATCGCCGGCCATGGGCGGGCCAGCATCTATCTGGCGACCCTCGCAGCGAGCCTTCTGGCAGCGCTGGCGCTGTATCTGATCTTTCTGCTTTCCTGGCTGCCCCGGCTGGGCTGGATGCTGCGCAATTTCCCGGCGCCGGAACCGGGAAAGCTGGCCCTGTGCCTGGCGGGGACGGCGCTGCTTCTGGCGGGGTACTGCTCCCTGTGCGTGATGCTGTGCATGCTGGTGCACCGGCGGTCGGTCCTCGCGGTGGTGCTCATCCTGCTGATGGTCTTTTTGTTTTTCGCCGGCATCCAGGCCCAGGACGCTTACGAGACCGCCACCCACGGGGGCATGCAGATGATGCTCGACGGGGCCGGCCAGCAGCAGTGGGTATTCCACGAGCCGGGCGCTGCCGGGGCGCTGACGGTGTTTTTCTATGACGCCCTGCCCGTCTGCCAGGCGTACCGGTACATGGAGCTGGACGCGACGCCCGCCATGCTGGCTTATTCCGCCGGCCTGGCCGTGCTGACCACGGCGCTGGGCCTGGCGCTGTTCAAACGAAAGGATATCCGGTGAGGCCATGGGGAATCTGATCCGCTCCCATTTCGCCCGGCTGTGGCGCGCGCCGGTGTTCTGGCTGGCAGTGGCCGTCTCGGCGGGCGCGGGCCTGTGCATGGCGTTCATCCAGGCCGCCGGGCTGGTCATCTTCCCGCCGGCGTGCTGCGCGGTGGTGTTCAGTCTCTTTTTCGGCACGGAGTACGCCGATGGGACCATCCGCAATAAGCTGACCGCCGGCCACAGCCGGACGGAGATATACCTGTCCGCCCTGGCGGTGTCCATCCTGCTCATGTGGCTTTTTCTGGCCCTGTCCAGCCCCCAGATCATCCTCACCGCCCGGTTCAACACCTTTGGGCATTTCACCCCCGGCGAGGCGGCGCTGGCCATCGGGACGGTGATGCTGGCCTCGGCGGCGGTGGCGGCGGCGCTGACGGCGCTGTGCATGCTGATCCACCGGCGGACGGTGCTGGCCCTGGCGCTGGTGTTTCTGGTGCTGTGCGGCATCCTGCTGGGGGCGGCGGTGTGGACCGAGATCGCCTCCTACGGCAGCAACAGCTACCTGGAGATCTACGAGGACGCGCTGAGCGGGCTCCCGCCCGGCGTGGTCCTGGAGAGCTATGACGCGGACGAGCTGCTGCGGCTGGGCCCGGCGGAGTGGGTGTACGTGCCGGCCCAAAAGCCGCCGGCGCTGCTGACCTTCGCGGGCCGGCTGCTGCCCACGGTGCAGGCCCTGCAGGCGCTGGACCGGGGCTTGGGCATGCCCGCGGCGTGGGACGTGCCCCTGTGGTCTCTGGCCGAGACCGCGCTGGTCACGGCCCTGGGCCTGGCCCTCTTCAAGCGAAAAGACATCCGATAAAAAGGCGGTGTTCCCATGGCGTATCTCGTCTGCGCCATCCTGGCCGTGACCTGCCTGGCGCTGGGGCTGAAAGTGTTCTCCATGCGCCGGGCGGCCCGGAGCATCCTCCGGGAGCTTTCGGAAAAGCTCTCGGAGGATACCAATACCCTGATCTCCCTGTCCGTCTCCGACAGGGAGATGCGCCGTTTGGCAGCGGGGCTGAACCGGGAGCTGCGCGCGCTGCGCACGGCCCGGCTGCGCTACAGCCAGGGGGACCAGGAGCTGAAGGACGCCATCACCAACGTCTCCCACGATCTGCGCACGCCCCTGACCGCCATCTGCGGGTATCTGGAGCTGCTGGAGCGGGAGCCCATGAGCGAGAACGCCGCCCGGTATCTGGATCGGATCTCCGAGCGGACCGAGGCCATGAAGGCGCTGACGGAGGAGCTCTTCCGCTACTCGGTGGTGCTGTCCACGGCGGAGGACATGACGCCGGAGCCGGTGGATCTGAACGCCGCCTTGGAGCAGAGCGCCGCGGGCTATTATGCCGCCCTCACCGGCCGGGGCATCGAGCCGGTCATCCGCATGCCGGAGGAGCACGTGGTGCGCAGCCTGAACCGGGCGGCCCTGAGCCGCATCCTCTCCAACCTCTTCTCCAACGCCCTCAAGTACAGCGACGGGGATCTGGAGGTGACGCTCTCCGGCGCGGGGGAGCTGTCCTTCTCCAACGGGGCGGCGGACCTGGACCCGGTGCAGGTGGGCCGGCTTTTCGACCGGTTCTTCTCCCTGGAGGCCGCCCGCAACTCCACGGGGCTGGGCCTGGCTATCGCCAAGACCCTGGCCGAGCGCATGGGCGGCTCCATCGCCGCCGGGTACGAGGACGGCCGCCTCACCGTGACGGTGGCGTTCCCCGCTTGACAGCCGTGCTATAGTGATGGGAGAAAGAGGAAACGGAGAACAGATCTATGAAGCTCATCATCGTGCGCCACGGCGACCCGGACTATGAACACGACTCCCTGACCGAGAAGGGGTTCCGGGAGGCGGACTTTCTGGCCGAACGGCTGGCGAAGCTGGAGGACGTGCGCAGCTGCTATGTGTCCCCCATGGGTCGGGCCAAAGCCACCGCCGCGCCCACCCTGGCCCGGACCGGCTGGCACTGGGAGCAGCGGCCTTGGCTGCGGGAGTTCTCCGCGTTCATCCTCCGGCCCGACGCGCCGGACCGGCGGAACGTGGCCTGGGACTGGCTGCCCCAGGACTGGACGGCGGACGCGCGGTTCTATGACAAGGACCGCTGGTTTGAACACCCGGCCATGGAGGAGGCCGGCGTGGGCCCGGAGGCCCGCTGGGTGGCCCGGGGGCTGGACGCGGTGCTGGCCGCGCACGGCTATGTCCGGGAGGGCCGGCTCTATCACGCGGCGGCGGCCAACGGCGGCACGCTGGTGTTTTTCTGCCACTTCGGCGTGGAGTGCGTGATGCTCTGGCACCTGCTGGGGGTGTCCCCCATGATCCTGTGGCACGGGACCAGCGCCGCCCCTACCTCTGTCACCACGCTGATCAGCGAGGAGCGCCGGGAGGGGATCGCCGCATTCCGCATGAGCGCCTTCGGGGACATCTCCCATCTTTACGCCCACGGCGAGCCGCCCTCCTTTGCCGCCCGGTTCCGGGAACTGTACGCCAACGACTGGGAACGGCGGGACTGACACAGAGAAAAATAAAAAACTGGCATGACGGGAAGTCATGCCAGTTTTTGTGTCTTGCGGGGTCATGCGTTGGCCGTTACCTCTTGCCCTTGTCGTAGGGGACGCCCTCGGCCTTGGGGGCACGGGAGCTCTTGGAGGTGAACGCCAGCACCAGCAGCGTCACCAGGTAGGGCAGCAGCCGGTAGAAGTTGGAGTTCAGGCCGATGTTGGCCAGCAGGAACACCCCGTCGCCGTTGATGTCGATGCTGGTATAGGACGCGGCGATGCACTTGAACAGGCCAAACAGCAGCGCCGCTCCGGCGATGTTCAAGGGCTTCCAGTTGCCGAAGATCATGACGGCCAGGGCCAGGAAGCCGAAGCCCGCCACATCGCCGTTGGAGGCGCAGTTGGTGGTAGTCAGGGCGTACACGAACCCGCCCATGCCGGCCAGGGCGCCGGAGATGGTGACGCCGGCATAACGCATCTTCACCACGTTGATGCCCAGGGAGTCGGCGGCCTGGGGATTCTCGCCGCAGGAGCGCAGCCGCAGGCCGAA
>CANQIO010000008.1 GCA_947624065.1 uncultured Oscillospiraceae bacterium
CGGCCGGTGACCGCCGGTGCCTGGGGCAGCTCCGCCGCCTCGGCGTCGGCCCCGCCGGGCGCCGCCTCCCGGACCGACGTGGCCGTGAGCTTGGAGGGCAGAACCACCGCCGCCTCATAGGGATAGGTCCACGCCAGCCGCCGGTCCAGCGCCTCGGTCAGCGCCGGGTCCGCCGCGGGCCGCTCCGGGGCATCCCCCGCCGGCGCGCCGCCGGCCTCCGCAGGCGCGGCCAGCGCCATGTCCAGCGTCCGGCCCCCGTCCGCCGCCCCGGCCCGGATGAGCCAAAAAGCGGTGTTGGGCGCGCCGGCCAGCACCCGGGGGCTGATGGGCCCCTCCGGCGGTACGTCCAGCGCCGCCAGCTTCTCCGCCGCCTTGGGCAGCGTGCATGTCATGATGAGCCGCTCCCGGGCCCGGGTCATGGCCACGTACAGCACCCGCTCCTGCTCGCTCAGCTCCTCCCGCCGGCTCAGCCGGTCGATGGCCCGCCAGGGCAGCGTGGGCCACCGGACGCCCCGGACCGGGTCCGTCATGCGCATGCCCAGACCCAGCCGGCCGTGGCACAGCACATGGCCGCTCTGGCCATGGTTCCAGCCGTGGCCGTTGTCCGCCAGGAACACCACCGGGAACTCCAGGCCCTTGGACTTGTGCACGCTCATGATCTGCACCGCGCCGCCGCTGGCGGGCGCGGGCGGCTCCATGCCCCGGCGCTCCAGCTCCCGCAGCCATCCCACGAACCGGAACAGCCCTCTTCCGCCGTCCTGCTCGAACTTCCGGGCGTATTCATAAAGCTGCATCAGTTCCCCGATCTGCCGGGACGCGTCCGGCATCACGGCGCACACCGTCAAAAGCTCCGTCCGGTCATAGAGCCTTCGGAGCACGCTGTCCGTGGGCTCCTCCCTGGCAAAGCCGCGCAGCTCCTCCACCAGCTCCACGAACCGGCGGCACCGCCCGTCCGTCTCCGCCTTTGCCCGCAGCGCATACCACAGCTCCCCCCTGCCCGCGGCCCGGACCGCCGCCAGCTCGTCGGGGGTAAAGCCGAAGGGCAGGCCCCGCAGCGCCGCGATCAGCGGCACGTCCTGGAGGGGATTGTCCACCACCGCCAGCATGGAGATGGCGAAGCTCACCTCCGGCTGGGAGAAGAACGCGCCTCCCTGGCGGGCGTTCACCGGCACGCCGGCCTCGGCCAGGGCCCGGCGGTAAGCCGCGCCGGAGGTGCCCGGCGTGCGCAGCAGCAGGGCGATGTCCCCGTATCCCACGGGGCGCGTGCCCCCCTGGCCGTCGGAGATGAGCTCCCGGCCCTCCACCATGGCTCGGATGCGCCCGGCCACATACCGGGCCTCCAGCATCGTCCGGTCGGGGGCGTCCTCTCCCTCGTCCGCCCCAGGCGGCTCCAGGATGCGCAGCTCCGGCCTCGCCTCCCCCGCGGCGGGATAGTCCGCCCCGGGGATCAGCCGGGCCTCATCGTCATAGGCCACGTCCCCCAGCGCGGGGGACATGATCCGCTCGAACACGCTGTTGCAGGCGTCCAGCACGCACGCCCGGCTGCGGAAATTCTCCCGCAGCAGCACCCGCCGTCCCGCGCCTCCGTCAGAAAAGGCGGCGTATTTTTCGTTGAAGATCGCCGGCTCCGCCAGGCGGAACCGGTAGATGGACTGCTTCACGTCCCCCACCATGAACAGGTCCCGTCCCTCGTGGGACACCCGCCGGAAGATCAGCTCCTGGACCGCGTTTACGTCCTGGTACTCGTCCACCATCACCTCGGCGAACCGGTCAGACACCGCCGCCGCGAGGGGAGCGGCCCCGCCGTCCTCCGCGCACAGCAGACGCACGCACATGTGCTCCACGTCCGCGAAATCGCACTGGTCCGCCCGGCGTTTCCGGGCCGTATATTCCTCCTGCAGCGCCCATACCAGCTCCATCAGCGCCGCGAGGGGGGCCTTGGAACGGGCGATGCCCGCCAAAAGGGCGGCGCTGTCCCCGGCCAGGGCCTTGCGCAGCTTGGCCGCCGCGTCCTTCCCCGCGTCCCAGACGGCCTTGACATGCTCGCGCACGGCGGGGTCCGCGTCCTTTTTCACCCGGCCCAGCCGGGCGTCGGGCCGCTCCAGCACCCGGCGCGCCGCCTCCCAGCCCTCGGCAGCCGCCCGGTCCAGGTCCCGGAACCACAGCGCCATCTCATCGAGGGATATCCTGTACCCCTCCATGGCCGCGGCGTTCTCCGGCCGGGCCGTCAGGGCGGCGGCCGCTTCCAGCTCGCCGGACCGGTAGGCGGCCTCCGCCGCCGCGTCCTCCAGCAGGTACCGGCCCCACACCGTCTCGCCGGCGTCGGTCATGCCCGCCGTGTCCAGCATGGCCAGGGCGCCGTCCGCCCATTTTTTCGGATAGGCGTGGCTCTGCATCTGCCGGTCCAGCTCCAAAATGAGCTCAGCCAGGCGGCTGTCGTCCCGGCCGGCCCCCACGCTGTCCACCAGCGCCCGCAGGCCCTCGTCGGTCTCAATACGCTCATAGGCCCTGTCCAGCACATCCTCCAGCGCCCGCGCCCGCAGCGCCTGGGCCCGGTCCTCGTCCAGCATAGAAAACCCCGGCGAGACACCCAGCTGGTGGGCGTTCTCCCGCACCAGGGAGGCGCAGAAACTGTCGATGGTGCCGATCTGGGCCCGGTAGAGCAGCGCGCTCTGCCGCCGCAGCCGCCGGTCCGCCGGCGACGCGGCCGCCAGGGCGTTCAGCGACGACAGGATCCGGCCCCGCAGCTCCGCCGCCGCGGCGCGGGTGAAGGTGA
This sequence comes from uncultured Oscillospiraceae bacterium, assembly GCA_947624065.1. Classification (GTDB taxonomy): domain Bacteria; phylum Bacillota; class Clostridia; order Oscillospirales; family Oscillospiraceae; genus CAJOIG01. The sequence continues at coordinate 2,777 of CANQIO010000008.1, forward strand.
TGACCAAGAACCGGTCGATGTCCTCCCCGGCCAGCACCCGGGCCATCAGCCGCTCGGTGAGCACGCGGGTCTTGCCGCTGCCCGCCGCGGCGCTGACCAGGATGGGAGCCCCGCCGGGGGCCTGGACCGCCTGGAGCTGGGAGGGCGTCAGTTTGATGTCACTCATGGTTCTCGATCCTCTCCCACGCGTCCTGGGTGGACAGCTTCGTGCGCAGCCGCCAGCCGTCCCCCGTGCCGTCGAACAGGCACGCCTCTTTGTAGTCGCAGAAGGCGCAGGCGTTGTCCCGGCCGTTCTTGAACCAGGGGTCCGCCGTGACGCTCCCCGCCTTCAGCTCCGCCGCCAGCTTTTTCAGCGTCCCGTCGATGTACCGGCTCAGGGCGCCGAACTGCTCCAGGGTGGCGAGACTGGCCTCGCTGGCCTTCGTATAGCCCCCCGCCTTGGCCAGCCGCACCGGCAGAAAGCGCTTGTCCGGTCCGGGCTCCATGGCCTCCAGCACCGCCTCGTCGTTCAGCACCAGGCCGCTGCGCCGGGCGGTATTGCGCCGCAGAGCGGCCAGCTCCCCGTCCGTGACGTCGCTGTCGGCGCTGACGATGTCGAACCGGGCTGGAGAATAGAGCACCCCCGCCGGGCGGATGGTCTCCGCGCCGAAATGGGCCGCGCCTCGCTTTTGCAGCGCGAACAGATACAGCAGCATCTGCATGTTCAGCCCCTGGCACACGTCCGCCAGGTCGAATTTCTTCACGCCGGTCTTGTAATCCGTGATGCGCAAATACAGCGCCCCGTCGTGGACCCAGCCGTCCACCCGGTCCGCCCGGCCCGCCAGGGGCGTCTCGTCCTCCCCCGGCGCCAGCACGCCCTCCGCCCGCAGATCCAGCTCCAGATCCAGCGGCTGGAACCGGGAGGCCCGCAGCTCCTGCCACATGTCCTCCGTCACCTGCCGGACCGTGGTCCGCAGCCGGCGGAACAGATAGGCGAACCGGGCGGTCTTGTCGGCGAAGCCGTGCATCTCGTCCCGGATATATTGATCCACATACTTATCCGCCAGCGCGCCCACCTGCCCGGCGTCCAGCTGGCCGAAGCCGCCGGCGTCCATGGCCTCCCGGGCCACGTTCTCCAGCACATAGTGCATGAAGGTGCCGTAATCCCGCGGGTCGAACACCGCCTGCTGCCGGGGCCTGGCCTTCATGCCGTACTGCAGAAAATACCCGAACCGGCAGTCGGCGAACTTCTCCGCGCGGGTGGCGGTCAGCGTGGGCGCGGGGCCGTAGAGGGCACGCACCGCCTCCGGGCCCAGGCTCGTCCGGCTGTCCCTGGCCGCCCCGGCCAGACGCCCCAGCTCCGCCCCCCGGCCAAGCGCGATGAAATGCTCCCGTGCCGCCAGGCATACCGGCGCGTCGTCCCCGGCCTGCCCCTGCAGGGCCAGGGCAAAGGCCGGGCCCTCGGCAAAGGTCCGGGCCCGGAGGATGTCCCCCCGCCGGGGCTCAATCCCCAGCAGGGCCTCCGCCCGGCCGATGAGCAGGCTGGGCCGGCACTCGCCGCCGTCGGGGCCGGTGGCAGGCCAGCTCAGATACAGGCTCTCCGAGGGCAGGGACAGACAGCTGTAGATCCGCCCCAGCTCCCGGCCCAACTCCTCCTCCGCGCCGCCCAGGTCCAGGCGCATGCCCTCCCCCAGGTCCAGCGCGGCCAGCTCCTCCCTCTCGTCGGCGGTGAACACGCCGCCCCCCTCGTCCGGGGCGGGGATGCGGCCGTCCGCCGCTCCCAGCACCAGCAGGTGGCGCATGTGCCGCCGGCGCATGCCGTCGATATCTCCCGCGCCCACCCGGTCCAGGGACACCGGGATCACGCTCACGTCGTATTTGGACAGCATCAGCGAGAACAGCCCCAGAAACTGCTCTCCGTCCATGGCCATGTCCCCCAGCAGGGCGGCGAACTGCTCCAGCGCCGCGCATGTCACGTCCCACAGCCGGGCGCACTCCGCCGCCGTCTCCTGCCGGCCCATGGCCGCCAGCTCCGCCGATCGCTCCCGGAGCCGCTCCGCCAGGGAGATGTCCTCCAAAAAGGCCGCCAGGGCCATGGCCTGCTCCGCCGCCGTGGACGCGGCCCGGCTCCCCCGCTCCAGGGCCTTCAGCGGGCCGATCACGGCCTGCCGGGCCTCATTCAGCGCCGCCAGCGCCGCCTGGGACGCCTCGTCCTGCTCCCGGTTGTAGCCCTCCGGATGCATGGTCCAGGGCCGGTCCCACTGGCCTCCCCGGATGCCCCACAGCAGCACGTAATTCTCCAGCTTATCCGCCGCCTCCTGGCTCAGAGGCGAGAGGCCCGTCTTGATATACCCGAACACGGCCTCGTACTCATAGCCGCGAAGCACGGCCTCCAAAGCGGACACGATGGCCAGCGGCACGCTTTTTTGCAGCGTGTCGCTCCGGCCGGAGAGAAACAGCGGCACCCCGTACCGGGCGCAGGCGCTCTCCAGCGCCGTCCGGTAATCGGCAAAGCCCCGGGCCGCCACGGCCATATCCCGCCATCGGCACCCGGCCCTGGCCAGCTCCGCCAGCCGGGCCGCCGCCAGCTCGCATTCCTCATAGATATCCGCCGCGTACACCGCCGTCACGCCGCCGCCCGCCGGCATGGGCCCGGCGGAAAAGTCGAAGAGGCTGTCGCAGTAATAGCCGATGGGACCGGCCTGGTCCTCCGAGCGCTCCAGCCACTGCTCCCGGCAGGGCACGCCGTACTCCGCCGCCACGGCCTCCAGCCACCGCGCCGTGGCCATGGGCAGCGCGAACACCCCGTCGTCGGCGTCCCGGCCGCAGCTGAGGCACACCGTGAGGTCCGCCCCAGCCCGGACGATCTGGCGGAGGACGTTTTTCTCCAGGGTGGTGAAATCGGAGAAACCGTCCACATAGAAGATCCCCTCCGACGCCAGGCAGCTGTCCGCTATCAGGTCCGCCAGCGTAGCCAGACGGTCGGCGCTGTCCGCGCCGCTGCGGCCCAGCACGGCGGTATACGCCTCCAGGAGCAGCGCCAGATCCTCCAGCTTGTCCGATAGCGTCCCCTCCGTCCGCTTCGCCGCGGCGGAGAGGGCAGCGGCGGTGACGCCGGCGTTTTTCAGCTCCTCCGCCGCCCGGACCAGGCTGTCCAGCACCCGCGGGTCCCGGCGGCCGCTCCGGTAGGTCCGCAGCCGGTCCCCCACCGTCTGGGCGGCCAGGGCCATGCACAGCAGCCGGCCGGCGCCGTCTACCACGGGACGCTCGCCGCCCAGCTGCGAGAACACCTTCCGGGCCAGCCCCGTGAAGGACAGCACCTCCCCGTACCGGCTCAGCGCATCCCCGGCCACGGCGCAGAGCTCCCGCTCCGCCTCATGGCTGTACTGCTCCGGCACCAGCAGGACCAGCTGCCCCCGGCCCTGGCGCACATATTCTCCTATCTCCCGGAACACCAGGCCCGTCTTTCCGGCCCCGGCCCGGCCCAATATCAACCGTACCATGGGGCCATTATACTATAAATCCGTGTCCATGTCATGGGTTTTTGACTTTCCCGCCCGGAGGTGCTATACTCTGCCTACTTTCTCGGCTGCGGAGGGGATCATGACCGGAACGAAAAACATGACCGAGGGCCGTCCGGCGCCGCTCATCCTGTCCTTTGCCCTGCCGCTGATGGCCGGCAGCGTGTTCCAGCAGCTGTATACTGTGGTGGACACCATGGTGGTGGGCCGGTTCCTAGGCGTGGACGCGCTGGCGTCGCTGGGGGCGGTGGACTGGCTCAACTGGATGATGCTGGGCGTCATCGAGGGCCTCACCCAGGGCTTCGCCATCCCCATGGCCCAGGCATTCGGCGCGCGGGACATGCCCCGGCTGCGCCGGGCGGCGGGCAGCGCGGCCATGCTGTCCCTGGCCCTGGCCCTGGCGCTGACGGGGCTGGGCCAGGCGGGCATCGCCCCGGCGCTGGAGCTGCTGCACGTACCGGCTGAGATCCGCCCCGGCAGTGCGCTCTATCTGCGGGTGATGTTCTCCGGGCCGATCATCGTGGCGGCGTATAACCTGCTGGCATGCGTGTTCCGCGCCCTGGGCGACAGCGGCACCCCTCTCCGGGCCATGGTGGCGGCCTCCCTGGCCAACATCGCGCTGGACCTGCTGTTCGTGACGGTGTTCCGCTGGGGCATCGGCGGCGCGGCGGCGGCCACGCTCATCGCCCAGGCCCTCTCCTGTCTGTACTGCCTGGCAAAGCTCCGGAAGCTGGAGTCGCTGCGCCCGGACATCCGGGGCCTTCGCCCGGACAGGGCCCTCTGCCGGCGGCTTCTGGCCCTGGGCTCGCCCATGGCCCTGCAGAACTGCGTCATCGCCCTGGGCGGCATGATCCTGACGGCCATCGTAGACCGGTTCGGCGTGCCCTTCATCGCCGGATACACCGCCGCCAACAAGCTGTTCGGCGTTCTGGAGATGGCCGCTGTCAGCTATGGCTACGCCATGATCACCTATGTGGGCCAGAACCTGGGCGCGGGCCGGACCCGGCGCATCCGCCGGGGCGTGGGCACGGCGCTCGTCATCTCCCTGGCCACCTCGCTGCTCATCGCCGCGGTGATGCTGCTGGGTGGGCGGGCGTTTTTGGGCGGCTTTCTCTCCGGCGGGCCGGAGGAGCGGGCCCTGGCCTTGGACGCGGGCTACGACTATCTGGCCTTGATGAGCGTGTGCCTGCCGGCGCTGTACGCGCTGCACGTGATCCGCTCCTCCCTGCAGGGCATGGGCAACACGGTGATGCCCATGGTGTCGGGCGTCATGGAGTTCTGCATGCGCACAGGCGTGGCCCTGATCCTCTCCAGGGCCATCGGCGGGCCCGGCGTATTTTACGCCGAGGTGGCCTCCTGGATGGGCGCGGACGCAGTGCTGGCGGCCAGTTATCTCGTCTGCGCAAAGCGCCTGCCGCCGGAGGGACAGGCGTAAGTCAAATTCATAACATAACCGCTGTTTCCCCAATTTTGCGTCGGGCCATTTGGTCGTTCTGTATATTGACAGAGACGCGGCGACTGCGGCATTATTAGGTAACAGCGTCTGTTTTCGAGCATTATCACTACTTATTAAAGGAAACATTTCGATGAAAGTACTGATCCTGACCTGCAACACCGGCGAGGGCCACAACTCGGTGGCTGCGGCGGTGCGGCAGGTCTTTTCCGCGGCCGGGACGGACTGTGACGTGACGGACGCGCTGGCGTTTTTGTCGGAGTGGGCGTCGGAGGCCATCGCAGGGTTCCATACGGGACTGTATCGGCATATGCCCGGCGCGTGGAAAAAGAGCTATCAATACCTGGAGCAGCACCCCGCCTCCCTGGAGGAGGACGGGCTGGTGTTCCGGATACTCACCGCCGGGGCGGAGCGGCTCGGCGAGATCATCGACGCGGAGGGCTATGACTGCCTGATCTGCCCCCATGTCTTTTCCGCGCTGATGGTGACCCAAATGCGCCGGATGTTCCCGGACATGGACCTGACGGCCGGCTTCATCGCCACGGACTACACCTGCAGCCCCATGGTGAACGACTGCGAGATGGACTGGTATTTCGTGCCGTCGGAGGAGACGGCGGCGGAATTCCTGGCGGCCGGCATCCCGGCCGAGCGCATCGCCATGATGCCGGGCATCCCGGTGCGGCAGGAGTTCTTCCGGCGGATCGACCGAGCCGAGGCCCGGCGCCGGATGGGCCTGCCCCAGGACGGACCGATGCTGCTGGCCATGTGCGGCAGCATGGGCTGCGGCCACCTGGACGCCCTGGCGGAGCTGGTGGCGGACCGACTGGCCCCCGGACAGCTGATGACGGTGGTGTGCGGCACCAACGCCCATCTGCACAAAAAGCTGGAGCGCATCTTCGCCGACCGGGCGGACGTGCGCATCCTGGGCTACAGCGACCAGGTTTCCCTGCTCATGGACTGCGCCGACCTGTATCTGACCAAGCCCGGCGGCATCAGCACCTCCGAGGCGGCCGTGAAGGGCCTGCCCATGGTGCTGGTGGACGCGGTGGCCGGGTGCGAGGAGAGCAATCTGCGCCACTTCTGCCGCATGGGCGGCGCAGTGACGGCGGACCGGCAGGAGCAGCTGGCCCGGCTGTGCCTGTCCCTGCTGGACGACCCCGGCACGCTGGAGACCATGAGCGCGGCCTTCGGCCAGCCGGACAACGCGGCGGAGGTCGTATGCGCCCGCATGGCCGAAAAGCGCCGGGTCGGGAAGGAGCGCTCCGCATGAGGCGGTTTTGGCGCAGCATCCTGTATCTGGCGGCGGTCAGCCTGCTGTCCAACGTGGCGGCGGCCTTCGTGCGCCGGGACTTCCATATGGATACGTTTCCCTTCCGGCCCTTCGCCTTTGAGCGTCAGGGCCGGTTCTATGAAAAACTGGGCATCCGCAAGTGGAAGGACCGGGTTCCGGACATGAGCAGGCTGCTCCGGACCCTGCCCCGAAAGAAGCTGGAGGTCCCCTCGGCGGAACAGGCCCGGCTGCTGGCCCAGGAGACATGCGTGGCGGAGCTGGTCCACGCGTCGCTGATGGTGTTGGCGCTGCCGGTGCTTTTTCTCTGGCCCGGCTGGAAGGGCGCTGTGCTGGCAGCGGTATACGCGGCGGGGAACGTGCCGTTCATCATGATCCAGCGGTATAACCGGCCCCGGCTGCTACGCCTGGCCAAGACGCTGGACCGCGTAAAGGAGAGAGCCGTTGAACGCGCCTGAGCTTTATGATTACCGCGCCCTGCGTCCGGGGAACGTGACGGGCCCCGCCTACCGGCATGTGCTGCTGCTCTTGTACTGGCCGGTCTACGGGCTGCTGTTCTGGGGCGTGGAGCGGCTGTGGCCCGTGGGCGGCTATACGCCGGTGCGCTGCGCGCTGGACGGGCTGATCCCTTTTAATGAGTGGTTTTTTCTGCCCTATCTGTTCTGGTTCCTCTATCTCGTCGGCGCGGTGGCCTATACGTTCTTCTTCGACGTGCCCGCCTTCCGGCGTCTGATGGTATTCATCATGGTCACCTACACCGTCACCATCGGCATCTACCTGGTCTGGCCCACCTGCCAGCAGCTCCGGCCGGACACCTTCCCCAGGGACAACCTGCTCACCCGGGCCGTCCGGGCGTTTTACAAGTTCGACACCAACACCAACGTCTGCCCCTCCATCCACGTGCTGGGGGCCGTGGCGGTGTCGGCGGCGGCATGGGACGTGCCCCGGTTCCGCACGGTCCCGTGGCAGGCGGCGTTCACCGCCATGACCGTCCTCATCTGCCTGTCCACCCTGTTCATCAAGCAGCACTCCGTGCTGGACGTGCTGGCGGCGCTGCCGCTTTGCGCCCTGGGCCGGTTCGCCGCGTGCCGGGCGTTCCCCTGCCGCGGACCGCGAAGCCCCTGACGCCCCAACGATCACGATCCCGCAGACCGATGGTCTGCGGGTCTTTTCATATGTCCCTAAGAGCTGACCAGGCCCATGGCGCCCAGCAGCAGCTTCAGCCCCAGCAGGCACAGGATGACGCCTCCCGCCGTCCGGGCCGCCCGGCGGCGCCGCCGGCCGATGTGGCTGCCGAAAAGGCTCCCGGCCAGCGACAGCGTCACCATCACCCCGCCCATGAGCCCCCCGGCCAGCGCCGGGCGCACGTCCAGGATGGCAAGGGCGGCCCCCACCGTCATGGCGTCCACGCTGGTGGCCAGGGACAGGGCCGCCATGGACCCCAGGCCGCTGCCGCCGCACCGCTCCTCCTGCCCGGCCGTGCGGACCATATTGGCCCCCATGCCCGCCAGGATCAGGGCGGCCGCCCAGGGATAGGCCGCCGCGAGGCTCTCCGGCAGGCCGGCTCCCAGAGCATAGCCCGTCAGCAGCATCAGCACATGGAAGCCGCTGACCAGCCCCACGATGGGCCAGATCCGCTTCCCGGCCGCCATGCCCATGCACACGGACGCGGCGAACCCGTCCATGGCCAGCCCCAGCACCAGCAGTATCTGATCGAGTATATGCAAGCGCTTCCCTCCAACCGGCGGACGCACCGTCCGCCTATGGCAGGATATGCCGGCCCCCGGCGGCGGGTGAAAAATCACCCCAGCCGATTGACCCCCTATGCAATTGGTGTTATAATATGTTGTCAATTTGTAACCTGGGGGATCTTAGAGCGTCATGTGGATAGCGGACAAATGGCAGGATTACGAGCTCATCGACGCCTCCGGCGGGGAAAAGCTGGAGCGCTGGGGCAGCCGCATCCTGCTGCGGCCGGACCCCCAGGCCATCTGGGCCACGGAGCGGACCGACCCCCGCTGGCGGCGGCCCGACGCGGTATACCGCCGGTCCAGTTCCGGCGGCGGTGCCTGGGAGAAGAACAGCCTGCCCGCCAGCTGGAAGATCCGCTATGGGGATCTGACCTTCCAGGTCAAGCCCATGAGCTTCAAGCACACGGGCCTGTTCCCTGAGCAGGCCGCCAACTGGGACTGGGCCAGGGAGAAGATCCAGTCAGCCGGGCGTCCCATCCGGGTGCTGAACCTGTTCGCCTATACCGGCGCGGCCACGGTAGCGTGTCTTGCCGCCGGGGCGGAGGTGTGCCACGTGGACGCGGCCAAGGGCATGGTAGCCTGGGCCAAGGAGAACGCCGCCTGCTCCGGCGTGGCGGACCGGCCGGTCCGCTGGATCGTGGACGACTGCGCCAAGTTCTGCCAGCGAGAGCTCCGCCGGGGAAAGCGCTACGACGCCATCATCATGGACCCGCCCTCCTACGGCCGGGGGCCCGGCGGCGAGGTCTGGAAGCTGGAGGACGATCTGTGGCCCTTCGTGAGCGCGGTGGCACCGCTGCTCTCCGACGAGCCGCTGTTCGTGCTCATCAACTCCTACACCACGGGTCTGAGCCCGTCAGTGCTGACCTATATCGCCGAGAGCCTGTTCACCAAAAAATTTGGCGGCCGCAGCGACGCCCAGGAGCTGGGCCTGCGGGCCACCGCCTCCGGGCTGGCGCTCCCCTGCGGCGCAAGCTGCAGATGGGAGGTATGACCCCCATACAGGGGCGGCTGCGCCCGACAGGGCCCCTCCCCGCTAAGGTTCGCTCAAGCTCACCGACCGCGGTCCGGGGCACTGCCGGTCCTCGCCGCCTGTCGGGTGGCTGCGCCTTCACAAATACTTAGCAAAGGAATCTCTATGGACCCGATCATCCGCATCAAAAATATATCCTACACCTACCCGGAGGGGTCCCGGCCGGCGCTGGACGGGGTGAGCCTGGACATCATGCCCGGCACCTTCACCGCCGTGCTGGGCTCCAACGGCAGCGGCAAATCCACCCTGGCCAAACACCTGAACGCCATTTTGCTCCCCTCCGGCGGCAAGGTGCTGGTGGACGGCATGGACACCATCGACGAGGGGAACCTGCTGGCCATCCGCCGCCGGGTGGGGATGGTGTTCCAGAACCCCGACAACCAGATCGTGGCCAACGTGGTGGAGGACGACGTGGCCTTCGCCCCGGAGAACCTGGGCGTGGAGCCGGCTGAGATCCGCCGGCGGGTGGACGCGGCCTTGCAGCAGGTGGGGATGTACGAGTTTCGCCTGCACGCGCCGCACCTTCTGTCCGGCGGGCAGAAGCAGCGGGTGGCCATTGCCGGCGTGCTGGCCATGGACCCGGAGGTGCTGGTGCTGGACGAGCCCACGGCCATGCTGGACCCCCAGGGCCGCCGGGAAGTGCTGCGCACGGTGGAGGACCTGTGCCGCCGCCGGGGCATCACCGTGGTGCTCATCACCCACCACATGGACGAGGCCGCGCGGGCGGACCGGGTGCTGGTCATGGACGCCGGCCGCGTGGCGCTGGACGGCGCCCCTCAGGAGATCTTCCCCCAGGCGGACGCGCTGCGGGCGCTGCGGCTGACCGTGCCGGACACCACGGCGCTGCTGCTGCGGCTGCGGGCGGCGGGCATGCCCGTGCCCGCCGGGGCCCTCACGCCGGAGGACTGCGCCGCGGCCATATGGGAGGCGCTGGGATGAGTTTGATCGAGATCCGGGGCCTGACCCATGTGTACAGCCAGGGCACGCCCTTTGAAAAAGCCGCCGTCCGGGATCTGGACCTGACCCTGGAGCGGGGCGGCACCGTGGGCCTCATCGGCCACACGGGCAGCGGCAAGTCCACCCTTATCAGCCATTTGAACGCGCTTTTGAAGCCCACAGCCGGCACGGTGCTGCTGGACGGGGAGGACATCTTCGCCTCCAAAGCGTCCATCCGCACCGCCCGGTTCCGGGTGGGCGTGGTGTTCCAATACCCGGAGTATCAGCTGTTCGAGGAGACCGTCTATGCCGACATCGCCTACGGACCGAAGAACCTGAAGCTGGCCGCGCCGGAGATCGACCGACGGGTCCGCGAGGCCGCGGCCTTCGTGGGGCTGGACGAGGGCGCGTTCGACCGCTCGCCCCTGGAGCTGTCCGGCGGACAGAAGCGCCGGGCGGCCATCGCCGGCGTGCTGGCCATGGAGCCAGAGCTGCTGGTGCTGGACGAGCCCACGGCGGGGCTGGACCCGGCCGGGCGGGAGGACCTGCTGGAAAAGCTCTTCGCCTGGCGGGAGGCGCGGGACGCCGCGGTGCTGCTGGTGACCCACGACATGGCCATCGCCACCCGGTGCGACCGGCTGGTGGTCATGGCCGAGGGCCGGATCGTGCTGGACGGCACGCCGGAGGCGGTGTTCGCCCACGGGGACGAGCTGGCATCCATCGGCCTGGAGCTGCCCGAGGCCGCCAACATCGCCCGCCTGCTGCGGGATAAGGGCGCTGCCCTGCCGTCCTCCCTCTATACCGTGGACGCGCTGGCCCAGGCCATCCTGGCCCTCCGTGGAAAGGGGGACGCGCCATGCTGAAGGACATCACCCTGGGCCAGTACTTCCCCGGCGACACCGTCGTCCACCGGCTGGACCCCCGGACGAAGCTGCTGCTGACGCTGGTCTATATCGCGGCGCTGTTCATGGTGGGCTCCTGGGGCGGCTATGCGCTGTGCTTCGCGGCGCTGGCGGCCGTGACGGCCGTGAGCCATATCCGGCCCCGGGCCCTGGTGAAGGGTTTAAAGCCGCTAGTGTTCATCGTCGTGTTCACGGCGGTGCTGAACCTGTTTTTCACCGGCGGGGACGACATCCTCTTCCGCTGGAAGTTCATCCGCGTCACCTGGACCGGCCTGGAGCGGGCGGTGTCCATGGCGATCCGCATCCTGCTGCTGGTGTCGGGCACGTTCCTGCTGACCTACACCACCTCGCCGCTGGCCATCACCGACGCCCTGGAGCGGCTGCTGTCCCCCTTGAAAAAGCTGCATGTACCGGTGTATGAGCTGAGCCTGATGATGTGCATCGCCCTGCGGTTCATCCCCACCCTCATCGAGGAGACGGACCGGATCATGTCCGCCCAGAAGGCCCGGGGGGCCGACCTGGAGACGGGCAGTCTGGTGGAGCGGGCCAAGGCCCTGCTGCCGCTGCTGATCCCCCTGTTCGTGTCCAGCTTCCGGCGGGCCGACGAGCTGGCCCTGGCTATGGAGTGCCGCTGCTACAACGGCGGCGAGGGCCGCACCCGGATGAAGCAGCTGCGCATGGCCTGGCAGGACGCCGCGGCCTTCGCGCTGGGCGCGGCGCTGATGGCGGGCGTGCTTCTTTTGCGGAGGCTGGGCATATGAGGAACATCGCCATCCGCCTCGCCTATGACGGCTCGGCCTATCACGGCTGGCAGACCCAGGCGGAGGAGGCCACCGTCCAGCAGACGGTGGAGCGGGCCGTGGAGAAGGTGATGAAGCACCCCGCCCATGTCACCGGCTGCGGCCGGACCGACGCGGGCGTGCACGCAATACGCTACTGCGCCAATTTCCGCACCGACTGCGCCATCCCCGTGGAGCGTATCCCCCTGGCGCTGAACAGCCGTCTGCCGGCGGACATCGCCGTCCAGGCCGCCGTGGAGGCGCCGGAGTATTTCAACGCCATCGGCTCCTGCCTGCGAAAGGAATACATCTACCGCATCCACAACAGCCGCATCCGGGACCCCTTCTGGGACCGCCGGGCCTGTTTCTGGCCCGCGCCCCTGGACGCGGAGACGATGGACGCGGCGGCCGCCGCCTTCGTGGGCACCCACGATTTCGCCGCCGTGCGCAGCGTGGGCACCCAGACCCGGACCACCGTCCGCACCGTCTACTGGTGCCGGGCGTCGCGGGACGGGGACGTCATCACCGTCGCCGTGTGCGCCAACGGGTTCCTTTACAACATGGTCCGCGCCATCGTGGGCACGCTGGTATACGCCTCCGACGGGAAGCTCTCCCCGGCGGACATCCCGGCCCTGCTGGAGGCCGGCGACCGGCGGCTCACTGGCCCCACCATGCCCCCCCAGGGGCTGTATATGCACCGGGTGTGGTATGCCGGCGCCGTGGGACAGATGATGGAAGACTCCGGCATGGACATTTCCGACCGGTTGTGTTAAAATATATAGTTACGAAATACCAAGGGGACGGCCATGGCTAACAAGCACCTGAAAAACGATACCGAGATCCCCCAGGGTGCGCATGCCGCCCCGGAGGGAGCGGACGCCTCCCCGGAGCAGAAGCCCGCGGCCGGACGGCGGCTGCGCGTGATCCATCCGGAGGAAGAGGAGACCGCCGCCCCCAAGGAAAAGCCCCCAAAAAAGAAAAAATCTTCCTCCAAGGGGAAGAACAGCGGCCCGGCCAAGCAGTCCGCCCCGGCCGGAGACGGCGCCAAGCACGCCAAGCATGCCGGCGGCCAGGAGGCCAAAGCCGCCAAGCCGGCCAAGGCCGCGAAAAAGTCCAAGCCGCCCTCCGGCGGGGAGAAGAAGTCCGGCGGCGCCAAGGCCCCCAAGCAGACGGCGCCCGCCCCGGCCGAGCCCCGCAAGATCCCCAAGGCCAACAAAACCGCCCGGGAAAAGCCCTCCGATGGCGGGATGGCGTTCCGCCGCGAAAAGGCGGAGGAATTCCCCGAGGACGGCCAGATGAGCCAGCGGGACGCGGTGAGCGCGCTGATCGCGCTGATCGCGGCGCTGGTGCTGCTGGCAGCCACGGTGGTCATTTGGTACTACCGGGACAGCTTCTCCCCCGACGAGATGATCCTCTCCGCCGACACCGCCGCCGTGGCGCAGGACGAATATGTCTTTGACGCCGGCTCCGGCGAGGCCTTTGCCGCGGCGGGACGGGGCCTGGCCGTGGCCAACAGCGCGGGTCTGGAGCTGCTGGACGGGAACGGCACCGCCGTCACCAGCAAGCTCATGCAGATGGAGAATCCCGCCGCCGCGGGCTGCGAGGACTTCGCCGTCTTCTATGATCTGGGCGGCACCCGGCTGGCGGTGGCCTATTTCGACGGCAGCGTGCTGGAGCTGTCCGTGCCGGGAGATATCCTGTCGGTCACCGTGTCTCCGGGCGGCTACATCGCCGTCACCACCGAGGACACCGGTTACCGGGCGCTGGTCACCGTGTATGACCCGGATCTGAACGAGATCTATCTCTGGTATTCCTCCTCCGCGTGGGTGATCAGCGGCGCCGTCTCCCCGGACGGGCGGCAGCTGGCCGTGCTCAGCTATACCGCCAGCGGCAGCGAGGTGCGGTTCTTCGACCTCTCCCAGAGCGGAGAGGAGCCCAAGGCGGCCTTCGCCGTGGACAACACCATCCTCCTGGATGTGCACTGGTTCTCCTCGGACCGGCTGTGCGCCCTCTCCAGCGAACAGATGTTCTTCTTCGACTCCGACGGCCAGTGGCAGAACACCTACGCCTTTGCCGGGCAGTACCTGATCGGCTACACCTTCGACGGCGCCAACTGCGCCGCGCTGGCCCTGAGCCCCTATCGGACCGGCACCACCGCGACGCTGGTCAGCCTGGACCCCGCCGGCACCGAGCTGGGCACCGCCGCGCTGGACAGCGGGCTGGTGTGCCTGACGGCGTCGGACCTGGAGATCATGGCTCTGTGCTCCGACGGCGCCATCCTTTACAACAGCTCCCTCGTGGAGAAGGGCCGCCTCGACGGCCTGCCAGGCTTCAAATACGCCCTGCTCCGCTCCCGGGGCGAGGCGCTGCTCATCGCCCCCAACTACGCCGAAGTATACGCCTTCTGACCGGCAGTACACCACCCACCATCCGGAACACTATTGCGAGAGGTAGCCTCATATGACTATGACGACCGTCTATTCCATCATCAACATCGTCCTGCTGGCCATCCTTGTCATCTGCGCCTGGCAGGGTTATAAAAAGGGCATCATCATGGGAATTATCCAGGTGCTGGTGATAATACTATCTCTGTATGGCGCCCAGGTGCTGAGCGACACCTACTCCTTTGAGGTGATCCCGGTGCTCAAGCCCTTCGTCAGCGGCTATATGGAGACGCTGGTGGAGGATAACACTTACCAGGCCTTCGGCTATGAGCCCGACGAGCAGACGGGTCAGTACGACGCGCCCTATTCCACCACGGACCTGCTCAGCAACAGCCCGGACATGCGCCAGACCGTTGCGCTGCGGACCTATCAGAGCCTGGGGCTGTATGACGGCATGGCCCAGACTCTGGCCGACCGGACCATTGCCTATGCCCAGGAGAACAACGCCTCCCTCACCTCCTCCGTGGTGTCCATCGCCTGTCAGTCCGTCACCTGGTACGCCGGGTTCCTGCTGGCGTTCATCATCCTGTTCGCCATTTTGACTGTGATCGTCAACCTGCCCAATCTGAGCTTCAAAATACCATACATCGGCATCGTCAACGACCTGGGCGGACTGGCCATCGGCCTGTTCGTGGGCGCCCTGTTCTGCTCGGTGATCGTTTGGGTGTTCCAATTCGCCGGCCTTGTTCTGCCGGAGGAGTCCATCCGGGCCACCGGCCTGGCCGGGTTCTTCCTGGACAAAAACCTGCTGGCCAGCTACATAACGCTCTGACCGGCCCTACCTCATAAGGAGACCTCCATGCAACCTACTGTCTGCGCTCGCTGCCATAAGAACATGGCGGTGATATTCATCACAAAGATCGAGAACGGCCAGTCCCACAACGAGGGGCTGTGCCTTTCCTGTGCCCGGGAGCTGCACATCAAGCCCGTGGACGACATCATCTCCAAGATGGGCCTCTCCGACGAGGACCTGGAGGCCCTGTCCGGGGAGATGACCAGCGCGCTGGGCGGCGCGGAGGGCATCGAGAGCCTGATGGGCATCGATCCCGCCGACAGCGACGACGACTCCGACCAGGGCAAGACCGCCACTTTCCCCTTCCTGAACCGCCTGTTCGGCGGCTCCCAGGGCTCCGGCGACGGGAACGGCGGTCCCTCCCCCGGACCGGGTCCCGCCTCGCCCTCTCCCGCGCCCGACCGGCGCGGCGGGAAGAAAAAGTTCCTGGAGAACTACTGCATCAGCCTGACCCAGCGGGCCCGGGAGGGCAAGCTGGACCGGATGATCGGCCGGGCCGAGGAGCTGGAGCGGGTCATCCAGATATTGAACCGGCGGCAGAAGAACAATCCCTGCCTCATCGGCGAGCCCGGCGTGGGCAAGACCGCCATCGCCGAGGGCCTGGCCCAGCGCATCGCCGCCGACCAGGTGCCCTATAAGCTGCGGGACAAGGAGGTATACCTGCTGGATCTGACGGCCCTGGTGGCCGGGACCCAGTTCCGGGGCCAGTTCGAAAGCCGCATGAAGGGTCTCATCGACGAGATCCGCCGCCAGGGCAACGTGATCCTGGTGATCGACGAGGTGCACAATATCGTGGGCGCCGGGGACGCCGAGGGCAGCATGAACGCCGCCAACATCCTCAAGCCCGCTCTGAGCCGGGGCGAGATCCAGGTCATCGGCGCCACCACCTTCAACGAGTACCGCAAGTACATCGAAAAGGACGCGGCCCTGGAGCGCCGGTTCCAGCCGGTCACCGTGGCGGAGCCCTCCATCCCCGACAGCGTGGAGATCCTCAAGGGCGTGCGCAAATACTACGAGGACTTCCACGAGGTGGAGATCTCCGACGAGATGTGCCGCCTGGCCGTGACGCTGTCCGAGCGGTATATCACCGACCGCTATCTGCCGGACAAGGCCATCGACCTGCTGGACGAGGCCTGCTCGGACGTGGACCTGAAAAATACGGACACCGCCCGGCGGCTGGAGCTGGAAAAGGAGAGCGCAGATTTGGACAGGGAGCGGGAGATGCTCCTCACCGCCGAGACCGACAATTTTGAGCGCCTGGCGGCCATCCGGTCCCGGCAGATGCAGATATCTGACGAGATGACGGTGCTGAAGGCCAAGGGCCGCCCGGCTCTGACCGCCGCCAACCTGGCCCGGATCATCGAGCTGTGGACCAAGATCCCCGCCAGCAACATCACCGACGACGAGTTCGAGCGCCTGGCCAACCTGGACGCGCGGCTGAAAAAGCATATCATCGGCCAGGACCAGGCCGTGGACACGGTCTGCGCCGCCATCAAGCGCAGCCGGGTGGGGCTCCAGGCCAAGCGCAAGCCCTGCTCGTTCATCTTCGTGGGCAGCACCGGCATCGGCAAGACGGAGCTGGTCAAGCAGCTGGCCATGGACCTGTTCTCCGCGCCGGAGAGCCTGATCCGGCTGGATATGTCCGAGTTCATGGAGAAGTTCTCCGTCTCCCGGATCATCGGCTCGCCTCCCGGCTACGTGGGCTATGACGAGGCCGGGCAGCTCACCGAGAAGATCCGCCGCCGGCCCTACAGCGTGGTGCTGTTCGACGAGATCGAAAAGGCCCACCCGGACGTGATGAACATCCTGCTGCAGATCCTGGACGACGGGCGCATCACCGACGCCCAGGGCCGGACGGTGAACTTTGAGAACACGGTGCTCATCATGACCACCAACGCCGGCTCCGACCGGCAGGTGGGCAGTCTGGGCTTCGGCCAGTCCATCGGCGAGATGGGCCGGGAGAAAGCTCTGAAGGCCCTGCGGGACTTTTTGCGGCCGGAGTTCATCAACCGCGTGGACGAGATCGTCTACTTCCAGCCCCTCAGCGAGGAGACCTTCCGGGGCATCGCCGCGCTCATCCTGGGCGAGCTGAAGGACGTGATGGCGGAGAAGAAGATCGACTTCACCTGGGACGAGGCCGTGATCGGCTATCTGGTGGAGAAGAGCTATTCCGTCACCTACGGCGCCCGCAATCTGCGCCGGCAGATCCAGAAGGACATCGAGGACGCCATCGCCGCCGAGATCATCGACAAGCGCCGCGGGCAGGTCCGGGCCATCTCCGTGTCCGCCGCGGACGGCCAGATCGTGATAGCCGCGATATAATGACCGATACAGACCGCGGGCCGGGAAAACCCGGCCCGCATTTTATACGATAAGGGGCTGTATACATACCATGAAAGAGAAAGACTTTTCCTCCCATCCCCTGCGGCTGTTCGCCAGCTACTATAAGCCCCACATCCGGCTGTTCCTGCTGGATATGGGCTGCGCGCTGGTGGCGTGCCTGGCGGACCTCATCTTCCCCTATGCCACCCGCTATACCCTCAACACCCTCCTGCCGGACCGGCTGTTCGGGCTGTTTTTCGCCGTCATGGCCATCCTGGCGGGGGCCTACGTCATCAAAGCCGTCTGCAAGTACATCATCACCTACCTGGGCCATCTCATGGGCGTGCGGCTGGAGGCGGACATGCGCACCGATATCCTCACCCACATCCAGACCCTGTCCTTCTCCTTCTTCGACCACAACCGCACCGGCGTGCTCATGAGCCGCATCACCAACGACCTGTTCTCCATCACGGAGCTGAGCCACCACGGGCCGGAGAACCTGATGACCAGCCTGGTGACCATCCTGGGCGCCTTCGCCATATTGTGCACCATATGCTGGCCCCTGGCCCTCATCATCCTGGCGGTGGTGCCGCTTTTCATCCTCTTCACCGTCCACTGGAACGGCCGCATGGACGAGGCCAACGCGGAGGTGAAGAAGAACCTGGCGGAGATCAACGCCTCCATCGAGTCGGGCATCTCCGGCATCCGCACCGCCAAGGCCTTCGCCAACGAGGACGCCGAGGCCGACAAGTTCCGCTCTGCCAACGACGCCTTCAAGGAGTCCAAGAAGAAGTGGTACAAGACCATGGGCATCTACCACTCCGGCATCGAGTCCACCATGAGCCTGATGCAGGTGCTGACCATCGCCATGGGCGGGTTCTTCATCATGATGGGGAAGATGGATTATGTCGACCTAATCACCTTCTCCCTGTACGTGTCCACCTTCACCCGGCCCGTGACTCAGCTGGCAGACTTCATCGAGACCTTCACCGACGGCATGACCGGGTTCAAGCGGTTCCTGGAGATCATGAACACCCATCCGGATATACAGGATAAGCCCGGAGCAGAGGACTTGCGGGATGTGACCGGGGATGTGGAGTACAGAGACGTGTCCTTCTCCTACGCCGAGGGCGACCCGGTCCTGGAGCACGTCAGCTTCACCCTGCCCCACGGGAAGTGTCTGGCGGTGGTGGGCCCCTCCGGCGGCGGCAAGACAACATTATGTCAACTTCTCCCCCGGTTCTACGACGTCACCGGCGGGTCGGTGACCATCGACGGCCGGGACGTGCGGGACGTGACCCAGCACAGCCTGCGCCAGGCCATCGGCATCATCCAGCAGGACGTGTTCGTCTTTGCTGACACCATCCGGGAGAACATCCGCTACGGCCGGCCGGACGCCACCGACGCGGAGATCGTGGCCGCCGCCGTCCGGGCGGAGATCCACGAGGAGATCATGGCCATGCCCGACGGATATGACACCTTTGTGGGGGAGCGAGGCGTGATGCTCTCCGGCGGGCAGAAGCAGCGGCTCTCCATCGCCCGTGTGTTCCTCAAGAACCCGCCGGTGCTCATCCTGGACGAGGCCACATCCGCCCTGGACAGCGTCACCGAGCAGCGCATCCAGGCCTCCCTGGACGAGCTGGCCAAGGGCCGCACCAGCATCATCATCGCCCACCGGCTGAGCACCGTGAAGAACGCGGACCTGGTGGCCGTGGTGGAGGACGAGCGCATCGTGGAGCTGGGCCCCCGGGAGGAGCTGCTGGCCAAAAACGGGGCCTTTGCCCGGCTGTGGGCGGCCCAAAACCTGAGCATGAAGTGAGGAATCGGCCATGGAACGGATCGATGCGATACGCGCCGCGGCGCTGCTGGCGGCGGCGGACGACGTGCTCATCGTCACCCACGTGCGGCCGGACGGGGATACCGCCGGCAGCGGTTGCGCCCTGTGCCTGGGGCTGCGGGCCCTGGGCAAGACGGCGTATCTGGCGCCCAACCCGCCCAGCATGGCCCGGTATGAGCGATACATGACGCCCTATTTCGCCCCGGCGGGCTTCGTCCCCGGCTTCATCGCCGCGGTGGACACGCCCGGTCCGGGCCAATTCCCGCCGGGAGTGGAGTCCCTGGCGGAGCGGACCGACCTGGCCATCGACCACCACGGCACCAACAGCGGCTACGCCCGTTTCACCTATCTGGAGCCGGACAGCGCCGCCACGGGGGAACTGGTCTATCTGACGCTGCGCCAGCTGGGCGTCGGACTCACCCCCGCCATGGCCGAGGCGCTGTATGCCGCCCTGGCCACCGACACCAACGGCTTTCGCACGCCGGGCACCACTGCCCGCACGCTGCGCGTCGCCGCGGCGCTGCGGGACACCGGCTATGACCCCGCCGAGCTGATGCGCCGGCTGTTCGAGACAAAGACCGCCGCCCGGCTCCGGCTGGAGAGCGCCCTTTTCCGCTCCATGCGCTTCCCCCGGCCGGGGGTATGCGTCATGACGCTGCCGGCGGACGCCATCGCCGACGCCGGCGCCGGGGAGGACGATATGGACAAGCTCTCCACTCTGGCCATGGTCCCGGAGGGGACGTGGGCAGGGCTGATGCTGCGGCAGCTGCCGGACGGGCGCTGGAAGGTATCCCTGCGCACCGACGGGCGCGTCCGCGCGGGAGAGATCATGCACGCGCTCAGCCCCGCGGGGGGCGGCCACGCCGATGCGGCCGGCGCCGTGCTGGCCGGTCCGCCGGAGGCCATCGAGGCGGCCGTACTGGCCGCGCTGAAGAGGGAGCGCCCCGCATGAGGGCCGCGGAGGCGCTGCTGCTCGGCCTTGACCGCCTCTTCCGCCGCCCCGTCCACCCCTTCAACCTGCAGAACGACGGCACAAAGACCTACGCCATGTGGCAGTATGAAAAGGGCCGGGACACGGTGCGGTTTTTCCTGGAACGGTACACCGAGGAGGAGATGTTCCGGGATAAGGCCGTCTGCGACGTGGGCTGCGGCGCCGGCGGCAAAAGCCTCTATTACGCCTCCCTGGGCGCCGGCCATGTGACGGGCCTGGACGTGCTGGAACAGTACGGCCCCCAGGCGGACGCCCTGGCGGCGCAGCTCGGTCTGGCGGACCGGTTCACCTTCCTCTGCCGGGACGCGGCGGATACCGGCCTGCCGGCGGAGAGCTTCGACACCGTCATCATGAACGACGCCATGGAGCATGTGGCCGACCCTGCCGCGGTACTGGCTGAATGCGCCCGGCTCCTCCGGCCCGGCGGGCGGCTGTTCGTCAATTTCCCTCCCTACTACCACCCCTACGGGGCCCATCTGTCCGACAGGATCGCCGTGCCCTGGGTCCATATGCTGTTCTCCCAGCGGACCCTCATCGCCGTGTATGAACGCCTGTGCCGATCCCTGCCGGACGGGGAAGAGCGCGTCCGCTTCCGCATCTCCACGGACAGCGCGGGAAAGAAGTACTTCTCCTATATCAACAGAATGACCCTCCGGCGGTTTCGGGCCCTGCGCCGGGCCTCCCCCCTGACAGTGGAATACTACCGGGAGGTGCCTTTGCGCCCGTTTCTGGCCCCGCTGGCCAAGTGCCCCGGACTGCGGGAGATGTTCGTCAAGATGGCTGTCTGCGTGTTTGTGAAAGGGCCGCCAGGGCCGCCACCGACCGCCTCCGGCCAGGCCGACGCGCCGGCAGGAGCGGACAGCGCGCATAAGACGATCGCAGGCTTTTGAGTGTCGCGCAAAAGGATCGTCCTCCATCGGACGCTCTATAAAAAATTACCAATAAACTGGCAGAAAACTCTTGACGAGATGGAAAAAATGTGCTTATATAAGGATAGGACCTGGAATGGCTCATTCACACCGGTCCGCATGAACCTGCCGCCGGCCACGCCCCTGTAATGGGCCCATTGTGTAACTCCCCTTTCTCCTCTTGATGCTTTCTCATACAGGAAACTCCTTTCCATCCTCCAAAGCGCACAGGGGTGTGGCTTTTATAACAGGAAAAAAGACCGCGTAGAGCGGTCTTTTTTCCTTGCCCGTCATACAAAAAGGCGGGGCCGTCCCGGACGGCCCCGCCTGTATTATTTCTCAGCCGTAAGGGCGCAGCACCGCCAGCTCCGTCGTCACAGACCCGGCATGGGCCACGGTGATGCCCGCGGCGGTGACGCCCAGGGCCACGCACTCGGCAAAGCGCATGCCCGCGGCCACGCCCACGGTCAGAGCGGCCGTGACGCTGTCGCCGGCGCCCGTGGCGTCCACCACGTCGGTGTGCACGCTCCGGCGGACGAAGATCTCATCCCCCTCGCCGCAGACCACGCCGTCGGGCCCCATGGAGACCACCACCTGCTCCACGCCCATCTGCCGCAGGGCGCGGATGCACGCCTCCGGGCCGGTCTGGCCGGTGAGCGTCTCCGCCTCCAGAAGGTTGGCCTTCAAAATGCGGAGGCGAGGCAGGATGGGCAGCAGGCGGGCGCACTTGGCCACGGACACGCCGTCCGCCACCAGCGGCGGCGTCAGCCGCTCCCCCAGCCACGCCAGGGTCGCCCGGGGCAGATTGGCGTCCACCATCACCGCGTCGCAGCCATTCAGCGCCGCGAGGCAAGCCCCGGCATAGGACGCGTCGATCCGCCGGCACAGCTGCATGTCGTTCACGGCGGCGGCCACGTCCCCGTGCTCGTCGCAGATATAGAGGTAGCGGTTGTTGGGCCCGTCGGTCCACCGGCAGCCGGAGATGTCCACGCAGTACCGCTCGCTCTCCGCGCGGATGGCGCTCTCCTGCTCGTCCCGGCCCAGGACGGAGAAAAACGCGGTCTCCGCCCCCAGAAGGGCGCAGTTTCTCGCCACGTTCCATCCCACGCCGCCCAGGGCGAAGCGGACCTGGCCCATGGTGGAGTCCCCGCGGATCAGGGTGCCGTCCGCCCGGCCGGCGATGTCCACGTTCAGCGCGCCGATCACTGCCACTTTTCTTTTTTCCCGATCCATGTTATACTGCATGGGCCTATTTTACAGCCGTATTCCATTTTTTTCAAGGAGTATTTACATGACCATCGAAAAAGTGCGGAAATATCTTTCCGACCGGGGCTATTTGGACCGGCTGCATGAGTTTGACGCCTCCACCGCCACCGTGGAGCTGGCCGCGGAGCAGCTGGGCGTCGACCCGGATCAGATCGCCAAGACCCTGGGCTTCTATCACGGCGAGAGCGCCGTGCTGGTGGTGGCCGCCGGGACGCGGCGGATCGACAACCGGAAATTCAAGGATCATTTCGGCTGCAAGGCCCGGATGCTGGCCCGTGAGGATGTGGAGCGCTTCACCGGCAACGCCGCCGGCGGGGTGTGCCCGTTTTTGGTGCCGGAGGGCGTGGAGCTTTGGATGGACGTGAGTCTGAAGGACCACGACACGGTCTATCCCGCCGCGGGCAGCGCCCACAGCGGCGTGGCCCTCAGCTGGCAGGAGCTGGAGGCGCTGGCCCCGCCGACGGGCTGGTGCGACGTGTGCAAGACGCGGGAGGCGGAGCCATGAAGATCTACTGGCAGCTGTTCGTCTCCTTCTTCCGCATGGGCGCCATCACCTTTGGCGGCGGCTACGCCATGCTGCCCCTGCTCCAGCGGGAGATCGTGGAGGGCCGGGGCTGGTGCACCGACGCGGAGCTGACGGATTATTTCGCCATCGGCCAGTGCACGCCGGGCATCATCGCGGTGAACACCGCCACCTTCATCGGCTATAAGCAAAAGGGCGTCCCCGGGGCCCTGGTGGCCACCTACAGCCTGGTGCTGCCCAGCTTCCTCATCATCGGGCTCATCGCGGCGCTGCTGCGCAATTTTGCCGACTACGCCCTGGTGAAAAACGCCTTCGCCGGCATCCGCGTGGCGGTGACCGTGCTCATCCTCAACGCGGTCATCAAGCTGCTCCGATCCTCCGTCACCGACCGGGTCACCGCCTGCATCTTCGTGGCCGTGGCGGTGCTGGCCTATGTGCTGGACGTGTCCCCGGTGCTGTTCGTGCTGGCCACCGCCGCGCTGGGCATCGCCCTGCGGGTGGGAAAGGAGGCAAAGGGCAAGTGATCTATCTGCTCCTTTTCTGGGAATTCTTCAAGACCGGCCTGTTCGCCGTGGGCGGCGGGCTGGCCACGCTGCCCTTCCTCTACGAGATGGGCGCGCGCACCGGCTGGTTCACCGCCGCCCAGGTGGCGGACATGCTGGCGGTGAGCGAGTCTACCCCCGGCCCCATCGGCATCAACATGGCCGTCTATACCGGCTACACCAGCGCCGGGGTCCTAGGCAGCGTCTGCGCCCTGGTGGGCATCGTCACTCCCAGCATCGTCATCATCATCCTGGTGGCCGCGGCGCTGAAGGCCTTCCGGGACAACAAATACGTCAACGGCGCCTTTTACGGCATCCGTCCCGCCTCTACGGGCCTGATCGCCGCGGCGGGCGTCACCGTGGCCATGGGGGCGCTGCTGGACCTGGACGCCTGGACCGGGTGGGACCGGTTCTGGACCGTGCTGGACTGGAAGGCCCTGCTCCTAGCAGCGGTGATCTTCGCCGTCAGCAAGATGTGCAAGAAGCTCCACCCCGCGTTTTTGATCCTCATCGGCGCGGTGGCCGGCGCGGTGTTCCGCTTTGCCGGCGCCTGACCTTTGCCGGCAAACGCTCCCGGAAGCGCAGCCTTTCCTGGGTTGCCTTTCCGGGAGTTTGTGCTATAATACGATATTGGATGTTCATAATTATAGTAAGGTGATATTCGTATCCCTATGAGGTCGCCCATGGGTCTTTCCTCTTCCCGAAAAAACCGCATATCGTCCGTCCTGGGGGTCTGTCTGGCCGCCTGCGGCCTGACGCTGGCGCTGCTGGCGGGGGTATACGCCCTGCGGGGCGTGTGGCCCTTCGGCGCGGACAATGTGGCCTATGTGGATGCCGCCCAGTTCTATGTCCCCCCTCTCTATAAGCTGTGGGACGTGCTCCACGGCGAGATGTCCATGGCCGTGGACTGGTCCGCCGGCCTGGCGGAGAACGCCGGCGCCACCTGGCGGTCGGTGCTGAGCCCCTCCAGCTGGGTGTTCCTGTTGGTGAGCCGGGACCACGTGCTGGAGGGCCTGAGCCTGTATCTGGCCGTGAAGATGGCCTTCATCTC
The DNA here is from genome assembly GCA_947624065.1 of uncultured Oscillospiraceae bacterium. Taxonomy (GTDB): domain Bacteria; phylum Bacillota; class Clostridia; order Oscillospirales; family Oscillospiraceae; genus CAJOIG01. The sequence continues at coordinate 27,093 of CANQIO010000008.1, forward strand.
CCTGGCGGCGGCGCTGGCGCTTTGCCTGCGCTTCCCGGCGCTCAGCGGCCGCTGGAAGGCGCTGCTGGCGGTGGTCTACACCTATTCCGGCTTTGTGCTGCAGTATTATTCCAACTTCTCCTGGCTCACGGTGGCGGCGGCGTTCCCGCTGCTGCTGTACGGTCTGGAGCTGCTGCTGCGGGAGGGCCGGTGCGCGCCCTATGTGCTGGCCTACGGCTATTTTCTCTACTGCGGCACCTACTACGCTTACATGGCGGTCATATACATACTGCTGTTCTCCGCCGGATATATCTGCCTGCTGCTGCCCAGGGAAGAGCGGGGCGACCGGGCCCTCCGTCTCGGGGCCGGCACCCTGGCAGCCCTGGGGCTGACCGCCTGCTTCTGGGTGGCGTCCGCCTCGGGCATCGCCGTCTCCTCCCGGTTCCAGAGCAACATGGACTCGGGCCTCTACTCCGGCGCCACCACCTGGAGCCTGCCCAACATCCGCCATACCGCGCTGATGCTGCTGGGCATGAGCCCGGTGATGGCCATCCTTCTGCGGGCGCTGGGCGCCCAGCGGCGGCTGCCCAAGGCCGAGCGCCCCGCCCGGCGGCGGGTGATCTGGTTCTTCCTCTACATGCTGGCGGTGTTCGCCATCCCCATGGTATTCACCAACATCGACACGGTGTGGCATTTCGGCCAGTACAACTTCTTCCCCATGCGCTACGGCTACATGCTCCCGGCCACCCTCATCGCCGGAGCGGCGCTGGCGCTGGATGAGCCCCGCCGCGACACGGCGGGCAAGTCCCCCCAGCGGTGGCTGCTCCTGGTCCCGGTCCTGGCCTGGCTCCTGTCCCGGTTCCTGCCCATCCTGACGGCGGCCTACCAGGAATACGGCTCCGTGTTCCTCCCGGCCATGGGCGGCAACGCCATGCTCGGCTGGGCCGCCGCCTATATCCTGACGGGCGTCGCCTTTACGGCGCTGTACCATATCCTGCTGCGGCAGAACGCCAGGATCGCCGTCCTGACCATGGGGGCGGTGATGCTCCTGCAGGTGGGCGTGGACGCTCTCGGCTTCATCGCGCCTGACGACGACCACACCTATACCCACGAATACGATCCCGCCTACATCGAGACGGCGGACCAGCTCTACGGATATTTCTCCGGCCAGGACATCGCCCCCCTGTCCCGGACCAAGAACGTGGACGGCAGTCTGAGCGCCGGCTATCCCGACCTGGCGGGCGTCAGCGCGGTGTCCAGCGTGGACTCCGGCAACTCCGCGGCCCGGCTGGGGATCTACCGGGAGCTGGGCTATACGGTGAACTATTTCCGCATCCTGGACACCGGCGGCACGGTCTTTTCCGACATGCTGCTGGGCGTGGACCGGGTGCTGAGCACGCTTCCGGTGGACGAGGATCTCTACGCGCCCGTGGACACCGCCGCGGGTCTGACCGTGGCCGCCTGCCGCTATCCGGGGGTCCTGGGCCTGCAATATCCAGCCGGCGCCCTGGATCTGGAGGACTACCTCAGTTATGACAGTCTGGCGGACCGGCTCAACTGCCTTTACCGGGCCTTTACCGGCACGGACGGCGCCGTCGCCCGAACCCTGTCGCCGGACATGACCGCGGCCGGGGATGGGATGCAGACCTATCGCCTCACCTGTACGCTGGAGGGGCCGGCCTTCCTCTATCTCGCCGCCGATGGGGTGCTCATGGACATCACCGCCGGGGGCCGGGATATAGCCGTGCCCACCTACCTGAACCTGCAAAACACCGTCTATCCGGCGGCCTTCAACTCCAACCTGCTCTCTCTGGGCCTGTTCCCGGCGGGAGAGGCAGAGATCACCTTTTCCTCGGCGCAGGATATGACCGGCAAGGTGACCCTGCTGGCGCTGGACAAGGCCGCCCTGGACGGCTTTGCCGCCGCCGCGCGGCGGGCCGGGAGCATAGCCGTGGCCTATGAGGACGACGGCCTGACCCTCACCGTCACGGCGGACGGCCCCGGCCAGATCCTGTTCCTGCCCGTCACCGCCAATGGCTGGCAGTGCACGGTGAACGGGGAGCGGACCGCCCTCGAGTATCCCCTCGCCACCTTCCTCGGCGTGCCCCTGCAGGAGGGGGAGAACACCGTGCGCATCTGGCGGCCCGTCCGGGCCGTGCGGACCGGCATAGGGCTCTGGATCACCCTGCTCTCCCTGGCGCTGTGCGCTGGGTGGCTCCTGCTCCGCCGGCGGACCGGCGGCCGGCCCATGGTCCTGCCCCGGCCGGTATATGCCGTCGCGCTGGCACTGTTTTACGCCGCAGCGGCAGTCTGCGTCGGCCTTGTCTATATCGCCCCAGCGGTGATGCTCATCACCCGCGGCACCGTCGTCGGCTTCTGACCGGGCCGGCGGACCCTTTTTTCGGAGGAACGACTTATGACCACCATTCCGTTCAACACGCCCCCTTACTGCGGCCGGGAGGACGCCTATGTGCTGGAGGCCATCCACTCCCACAAGATCTGCGGCGACGGGGCCTTCTCAAAGAAATGCCACGCCTGGCTGGAGGAGCGCACCGGCGCCGCCAGGGCTTTCCTCACCACCAGCGGCACCCACGCTCTGGATATGGCGGCGCTGCTGTGCGAGCTGAAAGCTGGCGACGAGGTGATCCTGCCCTCCTTCACCTTCTCCTCCACGGCCAACGCCTTCGTGCTGGCCGGGGCCACCCCCGTGTTCGTGGACATCCGGCCAGACACCATGAACATCGACGAAAACTGCATCGAGGACGCCATCACCGACCGGACAAGGGTCATCTGCGTGATGCACTATGCCGGGGTAGCCTGCGAGATGGATACCATTCTGGACATCGCCCGGCGGCACAGTCTGCTGGTGGTGGAGGACGCCGCCCAGGCCGTCATGGCCACCTATAAGGGCCGCCCTCTGGGGAACGTGGGCGACTATGGCTGCTACAGCTTCCATGAGACGAAAAACTACTCCATGGGCGAGGGCGGCGCCATCCTGCTGCACCGGGACAACCCCCGGGCGGAGATCATCCGGGAGAAGGGCACCAACCGGGCCCGTCTGCTCCGCGGCCAGGTGGACAAGTACACCTGGGAGGACCTGGGCTCCAGCTATCTGCCCAGCGAGCTGAACGCGGCCTACCTCTGGGGACAGCTGGAGATGGCGGACGAGATCAATGCCGCCCGGCTGCACAGCTGGCAGCTCTACCGGGAGGGCCTCGCGCCCCTGAAGGAGGAGGGACTCATCGACTGGCAGGCCATCCCCGACGGCTGCGTCCACAACGGCCATATGTTTTATATCAAGGCGCGGGACGTCGCCGAGCGTACCGCCCTGATCGCCCATCTGCGCGCCCAGGGGGTGCAGTCCGTGTTCCACTATGTGCCCCTTCATTCCGCCGGCGCCGGTCTGCGCTTTGGCCGGTTCCACGGCGAGGACCGCTATACCACCCGGGAGAGCGAGCGGCTGCTCCGTCTGCCCATGTATTACGGGCTGACGGACAGCGCGGTGGAACAGGCCGTGGACGCGGTCACCTCCTTCTACCGGGGAGGCCGTCCATGAGCGAAGCGTCCTCCGCCCGCTCCTTCCTGCGCCGCAAGGGGCTCGCGCTGCTCTCGGCGGCGGTGCTCTTCGCGCTGACATACTGGGTCGTGTTCAACTTCCGGTCCGGGAGCAGCGACTACCTTGAGCACCTGGTGTGGGCCACGCTCATGACCGGTCAGGACATGGTCGCCGCTTTCCGCACCGGGCAGGAGCGGCTGTGGCATATCTGCGTGCAGCTGGTGCTCATGCTGGGGGTGGACAACATCTGGTCGGCCGCCGCCCTGGTGACCGCCGCCGCCAACGCCGCCGCCTATCTGCTGGTCTTTCTCTGCTGGGACAAGGCCCTGCCGAAGTCGACGCCCCGGTGGCTTTTGGCCGCGCTCATGCTGGCGGTCTTTCTGGCCGGGAGCCTCACCCTTCCGGGGCACAGCTTTTACGCGGACCGGGACACGGTGAACACCTGGCACAACCCCACCAACATCATGGTGCGGCCCTTTGCCGCGGCGGTATTCTATATGACCGTGCGCATCTACGGCCGCCGCCGGGACCGGCGCGCGCTCTCCCCCGATCCGGCGGGAGCCGGCAGCGGAGGCTTTGCTTTCTCCGGCGGCTTTTGGCATCAGTTCCGCGAGCCGGTGTTCACCCGGTCGGAGCTGATCCTCTATCCGCTGTGCCTCTTTCTGGGCGTGTATGCCAAGCCCTCGTTCCTGCAGTTTTTCGCTCCGGCCATCTTCCTGTTCCTGCTGGCGGACGTGTTCCGGACCAGGGGGATGCTGCTGCCCTTCTGCGTCAAGCTGGCGCTGGCGTTCCTCCCGGCGGTCGTCGTTCTTTCGCTCCAGTACTACCGGTTTTTCGGGGCCAGGATCGGCCTGGCTGCGGCCTCCACGGCGGTCACGGCGGCCGCGGGAGAGGAAGCCGCCCGGTCCGGTCTGGTCGCTTACTTCATCGCCCCCTCCTTCTCCGGTGTCGGCGATTTTCTCGCGCAGCTGGCCAAGTCCCTCATCCGGGTCCTCTATCCCTGCGCCTTCCCGCTGTTCGTCCTGTTCGCCGCGCCGCCCCGCCTGCGCAGCGCGTCCGCCCGGCTGGGCTTTCTCTGTATGGCGGCGGGCCGGCTGGAGCAGATGTGTCTGCATGAGACCGGCTCCCGCGCCTCCCACGGCAACCTCGCCTGGGGATACTATCTGTCGATATGGCTTCTGTGGACCGTCGCCATGGGAAAATTCGTCCAGCTGCTGCGGGACAAGAGCCGCGCCGGAGCACTGGTCCGCTGGGGCGGCGGCGCGCTGCTGGCGTGGCATCTGGTCTGCGGCGTGTGCTATCTTGTCCGCATCCTGCAAACAGCGCAGTTTTATTTCTGACCGGGAGACATCATGAAAAAGATCGCGATCATCGGCGCCAACGCCTTTCAGGACCCCCTCATCCGCAAAGCGAAGGACATGGGCTTTGAGACCCACGTGTTCGCCTGGGAGGCGAGGGACGTGGGAGAGCGCACCGCCGACGTGTTCCACCCCATCAGCATCACGGAAAAAGAGGCCATCTGGGACGTGTGCCGCCGGGAGGGCGTGACCGCCTGCTGCTCCATCGGCTCGGATCTGGCGGTGCATACCGTCAACTATGTCCAGCGGCGGCTGGGCAACCCCTGCAACAGCGAGCGCACCGACCTCATCGCCACCAACAAATTCGCCATGCGCCAGGCTCTGCGGGAAGCGGGCGTGGACTGCCCCGCCTTTCTCCGCGTGGACGCCGTGCCCGCGCCGGAGGCTCTGGCCGGCATGACCTGGCCGCTGATCGTCAAGCCCACGGACCGCTCCGGCAGCCGGGGCATCTTCAAGGTGGAGAGCTATGACGCCCTGGCCGCCGCCGTGCCCCAGGCCATGGCCCAATCCTTCGAGAAGCGGGCCATCATCGAGGAGTTCATCGACGGGCCTGAGTACAGCTGCGAGAGCATCTCCTTTGCCGGGGAGCACCACATCCTGGCTCTGACGAAGAAATACACCACCGGCGCGCCCCACTTCATCGAGACCGGCCACACCGAGCCCTCGGACATCCCCGCGGACCGGGTCCCGGCCGTCTCCGGGCAGGTCAAGGCCGCTCTGGACGCGCTGCTCATCCGCTGCGGCGCCAGCCACGCGGAGTTCCGGCTCGCCCCCGACGGCCGGGCCCACATCATCGAGGTGGGCGCCCGGATGGGCGGGGACTGCATCGGCTCGGACCTGGTGTATCTGTCCACCGGCATGGACTATATGGCCATGGTCATCGACACGGCCTGCGGCAAGGCGCCGGATCTGACCGTGAAGCGGCCGCCCTGCCGGGCGGATATCCGCTTCATCTTCACGGAGGCGGACCTGGCCGCCATGGAACAGGCAAAGCGCGCCGCGCCGGACAGCGTCTGGCGCTGGGACTACGACGGCCATGCCGGCGGCGGCGTCACCGACAGCGCCAGCCGCCACGGTTACTGGATCACAAAAGGAGCACCCCTATGAGTCTTGACGGAAAACGGCTGCTGCTGCTGGGCGGCTCCAACAGCACGGCGGACATCGTCCGCTTCGCCCGGGAGAACGGCGTCACCCTGATCGCCACCGCCCCGGCCCGGTTCGGCAAAACGCCACTGAAGGAGATCGCGGACGAGAGCTATGACGCGGACGCGGTGGACGAGCAGGCGCTGGCCCGGCTCATCCGGGAAAAGCGCGTCGACGGCATTTTCCCCGGCAACAACGAGGACGTGATGCCCCACGCCATCGCCGCGGCGGAGCTGGCCGGCCTGCCCATCTATTGCAGCGGCCCCATGTGGGACGCCTGCGCCAACAAGGCCAAGTTCAAGCAGATGTGCCGCCAGGCGGGCATCCCCGTGGCGGGGACCTATGATCTGGCCGTCACCGCCCCGGAGGACATCCCCTATCCGGTGGTCGTGAAACCCGCGGATAGCTGCGGCAGCCAGGGCTTCTCCATCTGCCGGGACGCGGCGGCCCTGCTGCCGGCGGTGGACCGGGCGCTGCCCTTCTCCCGCACCGGCACCGTGCTCATCGAGGACTATATCCCCTACGACTCCTCCATCATCCACTATACCCTGTCCGGGGGGGAGGCCCTGTTCTGCGGCATCTCCGACAAGCGCTCCATGCTCCTGGGCGCGGACAGCGGCTCCGTCATGGCCCTGCAGCAGTTCCCCTCGGCCAGCACGGAGACATACCTGGCCTCTCTGGACGAAAAGGTCCGGGCCATGTTCCGCCAAAACGGCATGCATGACGGTCCGGTGTGGATCGAGGCCTTCAACGACCGCGGCCGGTTCATCTTCAACGAGATGGGCTACCGCTTCGGCGGGTCCATGACCTATCATCCCGTCCGGTATTTTTACGGGGTGGACCAGCTGGAGTGCATGCTCCGCTATGCCCTGGGAGAGCATCCCGGTCTGCGGGAGCACACCGGCCTCATCCGCCGGGACCGGCGGCCCGGCCGGCGGTACGCGATCCTGCCGCTGCACATCCGCCCCGGCGTCATCACGGCCATCCGGGGGCAGGACGCGGTGGAGCGGATGGAGGACGTCTACGCCTATGTGCCCATCCACCGGGTCGGCGACACCATCCGGGCCACCGGCACGGTGAGCCAGGTATTCTGCTATCTGCACCTGCTGTACGACGACATGGCCGGCCTGGCCGCCGCGGTGGACCGGATCGGCCGGACCCTTCACGCCGAGGACACGGCTGGGGATCAGATGATCTTCCAGCTGTACCGTTTTGCCTGAAAAGGAGCGTTGACATGACAAACGAGATGTACATCAAATACCTGTCCCAGGAGGACCAGCTCCGGGCCGGATGCTTTGACATCCCCCGCGCCATGGACGTGGTGGAGAAGGTGCTGGCGGCTTACGCCAACGGCCGGGTGCTCTATCCCGACAAGACCGTCCAGATCTTCGACGAGGCCATCCAGAGCCGCATCAACATCCTGCCGGCCACGCTGCTGGACGAGCAGGTCTGCGGCGCCAAGTGGATCTCCGTGTTCCCGGCCAACCCCCAGCGGTTCGGCCTGCAGAATCAATCGGCAGTCATCCTGCTCAGCAGCCTGCGGACCGGCCACCCCATCGCCCTGATCGAGGCCATGCTCTGCTCCAGCATCCGCACGGCCTGCGTCAGCGCCGTGGCGGCCAAATATCTGGCCCGGCCGGACAGCGCCGAGATCGGCCTGCTGGGCGCCGGCGAGATGGCCCGGATGCACTTTGTGGCCCTCAAAAGCGCGCTGCCCCAGCTGCGTGTCTGCCGGGTGGCGTCCCGGACCGACGCCACGGAACAGGCTTTCCTGGACCACATCGCGCCGCTTTATCCCGACGTGCAGTTCGTTCCCTGCCACGGGGATTATGAGAGGGCGGCCGTGGGCGCGGACGTGCTGGTCACGGCCATCAGCGGCCAGGACCCGGTGCTGCGGGGCGCCTGGTGCAAGAAGGGCGCTTTCTACACCCACGTGGGCGGCCGGGAGGACGACGACGAGACCGTCTTTCGGGCGGACAAGATCGTCTGCGACAACTGGTACCACCTTAAGCACCGGGGCAGCCCCACCCTCACCCGCCTGTACCAGGCCGGCAGGCTCCAGGACGGGGACATCTACGGCGATCTGGCGGACATCGTGACCGGGAAGCTGCCGGGCCGGCAGAGCCCGGAGGAGTTCATCTATTTCAACGCGGTGGGCCTGTCCTATGTGGACGTGGCCATGGGCTGGGACTTTTTCCAGCGGGCGGAGAAATACGCCGCGGTGCTGCCCCTGCAGCGGGCGGGCATCTTTGACCACGCGCTGGAGAGCGCCGGCACGCCCGGCGTGTTCCGGCTGAAAGAGTCCTGAGCGGGAGGTAGACCTATGCTCGTATCCATCTGCATCCCCTGCTACCGCAGCGCCAAGACCCTCCCCTCGGTGGTGGAGGAGATCCGGCGGGAATTCGCGGCGCGGGAGGGCTATGACTATCAGCTCGTGCTGGTGAACGACGGCTCCCCGGACGACACCTACGACGTCATCATGGAGCTGTGCCGGGAGGACCGGAACATCATCGGCGTGGATCTTTCCCGCAACTACGGCCAGGCGTCCGCCAAGATGGCCGCCCTGGCCTATGCCGACGGCGACGCGGTCGTCTACATGGACGACGACGGCCAGCATCCCGCCGCGGGCATCTTCCCCATGCTGGACAAGCTGGCGGAGGGATATGACATCGTATACGCCCGCTTCCCCGCCAAGCATCACTCCTGGTTCAAGCGCTTCACCAGCAAGCTCTACCAGAAGGTCTCCGAGTGGATCGGCAACAAGCCCAAGGGCATCTCCGTGTCCTCCTTCACCGCCTGGAGCCGGATGGCGGCGGACGCCGTGCGGCGGTATAAGAGCCCCTTCCCCGCGGCGGGGCTGTACCTGAACAAGATCACCGGCCGGGTGGCCAACGTGGACATGGAGCACCGGGACCGGCTGGCCGGCGAGAGCGGCTATACCCTCGGAAAGCTCATCGGCCTGACCATGACGGCCCTGACCAACTTCTCCATCATCCCCCTTCGCCTGGCCTCCGTGGTCGGGGTCGCGACTGCCGTGGTCGGCTTCGTCACGGCCGTGGTCATGGTCATCCGGAAGCTGATCCACCCCAACATCGCCGCGGGCTTCACCACCAGCATCGCCACCCAGCTGTTCATCGGCGGCGTCATCATGACGATCCTGGGCATTCTGGGCGAGTATGTGGGCCGCATCTATATGACCGTCAGCGACCTGCCCCAGTACACTGTCCGCCGGACGGAAAACGTCCCTGAGAAAAAGGAGAAGCAGCCATGAAAGACATATTCCGGGAGGCCACGCTGAAAGGGCTCTTTGCCAGCTCCTTCGGCTTTTTCCGGGAGCAGATGCGCCGGCAGTACAGCGGTCTGCGGCTGGCCGGCGTGTGGATCAGCATGTTCTGGTGCGTGCTGCGCCACGGCTCCAGCCCCGCCGAGTATGCCCAGCTGAATTTCGACAAAAAAAGCGACCGGGAGCGGGCCCGGTACTTCACCATGTTCCGCTTCGAGCGGTTCATCAAAAAGGCCAACACTGGCGACAAGCAGCTGTTCATCAACAAAGCCGCCTTCAACGAGCGCTTCGCTTCCTATCTGAACCGGGATTGGCTGGACGTGTCCAAGGCCACCCTGGAGCAGTTCACCGACTTCATCCGCGCCCACGGCCAGGTGATGATCAAGGCACCCGATCTCTCCTGCGGCAAGGGCATCTCCCGCTACACCTACGACGCGGCGGACGACATGGCCGCCCTGTACGAGAACAGCCGGGACATGCTTCTTGAGCAGGTGGTGGCCCAGCACGCGGAGCTGGCTGCCTTCAACCCCGGCAGCACCAACGTGCCCCGGCTGAACACCATGGTGGACAGCCAGGGCCAGGTACACGTTTTCTCCGCCTTCCTGCGCACCGGCGCGGGCCAGGCCGTGGTGGACAACATGGGCGCCGGCGGCATGGCCGCCCACATCGACGTGGACACCGGCGTCGTCACCACCCCCGCCATCGACATGGACCGGCGGGAGTACATCGCCCACCCCGTCACAGGCAAGGTCTTTCTGGGCTTCACCGTCCCCCACTGGGAGCAGGCCAAGGCCGCGGTCATCGCCGCCGCCAAGGAGGTCCCCGGCATGCGGTACATCGGCTGGGACGTGGCCGTGACGGACGACGGCGTGTGCCTTATCGAGGGCAACGACCGGGCGGACATCTGCGTGCGCCAGTTTGTGGACCGCCGCGGCTGGTACAAAGAGCTGACGGAGATGCTGTGAGCCGCCCTCTCCCCATCCTCCCCAGCGCTGAAAACTTTGACCGCGAGGACCACCGGCTATGACGCGCGCACAGAATTCCTTCTTCAACTTCATATCCAGCGTGGGAGCGTCGATCCTGATGATCGTGCTGAATTTCATCACCCGCGCTGTGTTCATCCGGGTCCTGGACGTGAGCTACCAGGGCCTGGAAGGGCTGTTCTCCAGCATCCTGTCGGTGCTGAGCCTGACGGAGCTGGGCTTTGGCTCCGCCATTACTTTCAAGCTCTACCGGCCCATCGAGGAGGACGACCGGCCCCGGCTGCGGGTGTTGATGAAGCTGTACCGGCAGGTGTATTTCGTCATCGGCTGCGTCATCGCGGCGCTGGGCCTGGCGCTGATCCCTTTTTTGCCCAAGCTGGTGAAAAACTACGGCCGCCTGGCCGAGCTGCACCTCAACGGCGGGCTCATCTTCCTGATCTACCTGGCCAACAGCGTCTCCTCCTATTGGTTCTTCGCCTATAAAAACGCCTTCGTCGGCGCCACCCAGAAGAGCTATGTGCTCACCGTCTCCGGCTATCTGGTCTCCCTGGCCAACAGCGTCACCCAGATCTGCGTGCTGGTTTTCACCCGCGATTTCGTGCTGTATATCGCCATACAGGTGATCTTCACCATCCTGCGGAACATCCTTTACGCCGTCATCTGCGACCGGCGGCACCCCTATTTGAAGGAAAAGACCACCGAGCGTGTCTCCCGGGAGGAGCTGCGGGGCTTTTTCTCCGACTGTTCGGCCCTGCTCCTGTACCGCATCGCCAACGTGGCCCTGGACGGCTCCGACAACATCGTCCTGTCCACCATGCTGGGGCTGGAGAGCAACGGGCTCTATTACAGCTATCTGACCGTCAAGACCTCCATCCGCACGCTTCTCAACAGCTTCTTCAACTCCCTGCAGGCGTCCCTGGGAAGTCTGTATACCACGGGCAACCTGGACTGGTCCCGGCTGATGTTCCGGGTGGTGAATCTGGCCACGGTGTGCCTGTACGGCGTGTTCTCCATCGGCATCGCCGTGTTGCTGGACGACTTTGTGGCCATCGTCTGGGGCCCGGACATGGTGGTCACCAGCTGGACCGTGGCCGGACGGACGGTGGCGACGCCGCTGGCCCTCTTCATCGGCATCGAGTTTTACGTCACCGGCCGGGCCTATTTTCTCAGCACCTTCCGCACCGCCATGGGCCTGTTCCGCCAGATGCGCTTCCGCCCGGTCATCAACGTGACCGTGAATCTGGCGGTGTCGGTCCTGATGGTGCCCCGGATGGGCATCGCCGGGTGCGTGGTGGGCACCATCGCGGCGTATCTGAGCTCCAACCTGCTGTTCGACCCGCCGCTGATCTATAAAAAAGTGCTGGGCCTGCCTCTTCGCCGGTATTTTCTCACCAACCTCGCCTACGACGCCGTCACCGCCGGGGCCCTGGCGGCCAGCTGGTGGCTGTGCTCCCTCATCGCCCTGGGGGGCTGGCTGGGCTTTCTCGTCCACGGGTGCGTATGCGTGGGCGTGACCGGCGGGATATTCCTGCTGTGCTACTGCCGGACGGAGGAGCTGCGCTACATCCTCCAGGCCGGGAAACAGCTGCTCCGCCGGAGCGGCCGGAAATGAGTTTTCGGGAGAGTGACCCATGACGCCTTTTTTCTCCATCGTCATCCCCATCTATAAAGCCGAGACCTATCTGCGCCAGTGCGTGGACAGCATCCTCACCCAGAGCTGCGGGGACTTTGAGCTGATCCTGGTGGAGGACGGCTCCCCGGACAGCTCCGGGGCCATCTGCGACGAATACGCCGCCCGGGACAGCCGGGTGCTCGCCGTCCATCAGGCCAACGCCGGCCCCACTCCCGCCCGCCGCAACGGTCTGGGCCGTGCCCGGGGGCAGTATGTGTGCTTCGCGGACGCGGACGACTGGGTAGTGCCCCAATGGCTGGAGACGCTCCGGGACCACATCCGCGGAAACGGCGAGCCGGACATGGTGCTGTTCGACTTCTTCCAGGTGGAGGGAGACGAGCATCTGCCGCCGCTGGCCGCCCCGGAGGGATACTACGACAAGGCCCGCCTGGAGCGGGAGATGTACCCCCGGATGCTCTGCGATACCTCCCGCCAGCCCTTCGGCAGCGCCCAGCTGGTGCCGGGCTACCTGTGGTCCAAAGCGTTCCGGCGGGAGCTGGTGGCGGACCATTTTCTCGCCGACGACCGGATCACCGTGTTCGAGGACGTGGCCATGGTCTACGAGTGCCTGTATCACGCTGATTCAGCCTATGTGACCCACCAGCGGCTGTACGCCTACCGGTACCTCCCCCAGTCCAATCTGCGCCATTACCGGCCGGGATATTTCCGGGAGATGACCGCCCTGGCAGACTATCTCAACGCCCGTCTGACGGCGGCGGACCCGGTCTTTGCCCCACAGGTGAACGCCTTTTGCGTCCGGCGGCTGATCAACGGCATCGCCGGGGAGCTGGCCGAGCGCGGCTCCGTCGCCGCCGCGGCCAAAAACGCGGCCGCCGTGCTGGACGAGACCGGTTACGCCCGGCGGCTCTCCCCCCGCGGGATGCCCGCCGCCATGGGGCTGTTCCTGCAGATGGTAAAGCTGCGGCTGTACCGGACCGCCACCGCTTTCGTCAAGCTGCGGATGGGCCCGGATAACGTCTGATGAGGGGGAGCGCGCCATGAGACCTGTCATATCCGTCGTGATCCCCGTGTATCAGGTGGAGCCCTATCTGCGCCAGTGTCTGGACAGCGTGCTCCGCCAGACGTTCCGGGACCTGGAGATCATCGCCGTGGACGACGGCTCGCCAGACAGCTGCGGCGCCATCTGCGAGGAATACGCCGCCCGGGACGATCGTGTCCGCGTCATCCATAAGCCCAACGGCGGCCTGGTCTCCGCCTGGAAAGCGGGCGTGGAGGCGTCCACCGCCCCCTATATCGGCTTCGTGGACGGGGACGACTGGCTGGACCCAGGTTTTTACCAGGACCTCTACGCCGCCCTCACCGCCTCCGGCGCGGATGTGGTGGTGGGCGAGCGCAGCGAGGACCGGGAGGGCTATCCCCCCGTGGTATCCCGCCGGGAAGAGACCGTGACCTATGAGGGACCGGAGGGCATCCGGCAGCTGCTGGAGAAGTTTTACACCGCCTTCCTCCACACCGACCGGGCCACCCTCCCCATGACCTACAGCCGGTGCGACAAGCTCTACCGCCGGGAGCTGATCCTGGCCAACTGGAAGTATTACAACGAGAACGTATCCCTGGACGAGGACCGGATCGACAACAGCGCCATCCTGGCCGACTGCAAAAAGGTCCTGGTGCTCAGCGGCACCGGCAAGTACCACTATCGCATCGCCGGCGGCACCATGAGCCATGTCTATGACGAGCGGCAGGTCAACACCCTGGCGCAGCTGCATGCCTCCCTGGTCGCCGTGGCCCGTGACAAGGGCATCGACATGGACCTGGTGCTCATCTATACCGGCGGGGCCGCCTACCGGCGCGTCTACGCCACCGCCCGGCAGAGGGGCGTCCCCCTCTCCACCCGCCGGGACCGGGTGCGGCATATCCTGTCCATGACGCCCGCCGGGGCACTGGGGCGCTATGCCGCCGCCAGGGGCGGGATGTTCGCCAAGACGTTCTGCGCCATGCTGGAGCGCGGCTGGGTCATGCCCTGCGTGCTCCTGGTGGCCGCCCACAGCCTGACCCAGCGCGAGGCCCTGTGAATCGGCCCGCCAAAAAAGCCAAAGTCCGCACACCTTCCACCCGGAAGATGTGCGGACTTTTTTCTTCGCTTGCGGCTCTTGCCCTTATGCTTTCTCCCACCAGCGGTCGCGGTAGGACTTTTCCATGCTGAACCAGGCCACCGGATGGCCGGGATTGCGCTTGTCCTCCGGGGGCAGCTGCATATAGTCCCCGTACAGCGCCCGCAGGTACTCGTCGGTCCCCGCCGGACAGGGGATCATGATGTCCTCGAAGGGCAGGAGCATCGTGCCCCGCAGACACCCGCTGGGATAGATCACCCAGCCAAAGCACTCGTTGGCCCAGGGCTGCTCGTCGAACCGATACCCGCGGAACAGCTCCTCCTGGCACATGGACGCCCAGTTGTAGCGCAAAAACAGCCGGACCGGCGACAGCAGGATCTGCCGCAGCTTCTCCCCCGCCGTGCGGGTATCGGCCCAGGTGCCCCGCAGAAAGCGGTTGATCTGCACGAACCGGGCGCGCTTGCGCTCCAGGGCGTCCCGCTCCGGGCCCGGCGCCGGATAGCCGTCATAGGCGAAGATGTCGATATACACCCCCGTGTACGCCTCAGGGTGGTCCTCCAGCCCGTTCTCGATGAAGGTGGTGCGCACATCGTGGACCTTCAGGATGGAGTGGACGGCGTGGCGGGTCTGCTCATAGTCCTGCAGGGCCAGCCAGTCCGGCAGCTCCTTGGGGGCAATGGCGCGGAACTTGTCGAAATCCTCCCGGGGCATGCCGATGTCCACATCGTCGTCCCAGGGGATGAAGCCCTTGTGGCGCACGGCCCCCAGGCAGGTGCCGCTGTCGGCCCACCAGCGCAGACCGTGGCGGTCCAGGATCACCATGACCGCTTTCAGGATCTCCAGCTCCCGCTGCTGGGCAGCCTTCACATCGATCTCCATGGACATGCTCCGTCCCTCCTCACAGCTTGAAATACTCCACGATCCGGCGGCAGTTGTTCCCGTCCCGGTGATCGTCGATGCGTTCCAGCACCTTCCGCCGGTCGGGGCCATAGCTGTCGCGTCCGGCCGCCAGATCGTCCAGGAACGCCTCCAGCCCCGCCAGATCGGCGATCTTCTCCCCCGGCATCCAGTCCAGCGGATCGTCCATGATGAACCCGCGGGTATACTGATCCATGTCGCCGACGTAAAAACCGATGGGCCTGTCCAGCAGCAGATAGTCATAATACACGGAGGAATAGTCCGTCAGCAGGCAGTCCGCCCGGCCCACTAGCTCATACAGCTGCACATCCGCCGCCGCCAGGTCCTCGTCCTTCAGATAGAGGATGTTGGACAGACTGGTCTGCTCCAAAAAGTCCGTCTTTTGCAGGTGATGGATCTTGCACACCACCAGCATCCGCCGCCGCCGCAGCGCCTCGTTCAGCTCACCGAGCTGCTCCAGAGTCTGGACCGGGTTGATGGAAAAGGCGTTGGTGAAGGCCCCGTCGGTCCAGCGGGCGGTCTGGCGGAAGGTGGGCATGGAGAGGATGAGCTTGTCATAGTCCCGTCCCGCCTGCCGGCCGCCCAGGAGCGCCGACACATCCCGCGTCCGGTACAGCAGGTCCAGCCGGGGCTGGCCCAGGGGCAGCACCTGGCTCTCGTCCACGCCCAGGAACCGGTCGTAGAGCCAGGCAGCCTTGGCCGAGGAGATGCACAGATAGTCATACACCCTGCGCATATCCTTGCCGCTGGTCCCCTTCAGGGGCACCCCGTGCCACATGTTCACCACCGTCTGCCCCTTGCGCCAATGGCGCAGCCAGTAGGGGTGGGTGAAGAAAAACAGTTTTGCACGGCTGATATAGTATTTGGCCGCCAGGCTGTCCCGGCGCAGGAAGCGGACATGCTCCCGCCGGTGGGCGGCCAGCTTTTCCGGCTCCTGGACCAGCCAGACCAGCGTATATTTCCGATCCAGGCCCTGCTCCAGCATGTACTCATACAGCGCCCGGCCGTTGTCGCAGAAATCCCCCTCCGTCTCGAACACCAGGATATCCCCCAGGGGCATATGCTCAAAGGCCTTTACCAGCGGCAGGCGCAGATAGTACGCCACCCCCTGGGAAAAGCTGCCGTCCCGGCGGCGGAGGGCATTGATCGCGTTGGAGGCCCGCTCCCCCAGCCCCGCGCCCAGCAGACGGATGCAGGCATAGCGGGTGTCCCGCTCCCGGAGCCACTGCTCGTCGTGCCAGGAGGCCACGAAGTGGTGGATGGCGCAGGTGTTCTCCGTGGGCCGGCCCTGGCCGGTATAAAAGGTCAGGGGACTGAACCAGTCCTGGGGATAGACCGTCACCAGGCCCTCCGCCTTTTGGGCCAGGCCGTTCATCACGATCCCGCACCGGTCCCGGGCGATGGCGGACACCACCTGCACGTTGGTGGTCTCGTCCGGCGTGCCGTCGGGGCGGAGAAAGCGCCGGTCCTTATAGTCCTCCAGCAGCATCCGCACCCACCGGCCATGGGGCTCCGTGCCGATGACGGCCGTGGACAGCTGCTGCTCGTGCTCAAAGCCGCAGAAGGCAGGCTCAGATAGAAAGCCGTCCAAGGGCTTTATGAGCTCCACATCCGTGTCCATGTAGATGCCGCCGTACTGCTCCAGGGCCCACAGACGCACATAATCGGAGAGGAAGGCCCACTTCCCCGCCTCATAGGCCTCCCTGGTGTAGTCGCAGCAGTTGACGTCGAAGCTGCTCTCATCCCAGCGCCTGATCTCATAATCCGGGCAGCAGGCGCGCCAGGTGGCCATATACCGCTCCGCTTCCCGGCTCAGGGGAGCGCCCCCGAACCAGCAGTAATGAATGATCCTCGGGATCATGCCCGTCCTCCTTTTCCGCGCCGGGAATGGCCGGCATACCACAGCCACAGCCACGCCCCCCGGAGATCGGCGCTTCTGAGCATCGCCCCGGCCGTCCGGCGGACCGCCTGCCGCAGCGCAGAGGCATTTTCGCCCACATCCACGGCCCGCAGGACCGTCCACACCCGGTCATAGGCCCGGCCCAGCGCCACCCGCGCCAGGTCGTTCCACCCCTTTGACCGGTAAAACCGGGCCCGCTCCAGATAACCTTCCACCGCGTCCAGCCGCCGCATGGCGGCCGAGCCGGTCATGATGCTGCCCGGACGGCCCACGTCCCAGTAGAGCACGTCGGAGATGGCCGCGACAGACCGGCAGCGGGCATAGATGGGCACCACGGACAGCTCGTCCTCGTGGATCTTTCCCTCCTGGAACCGCAGCCCGTCAAAGACCGCCCGGCGGTACAGCCTGTTCCAGGCGGTCACATAGCGCCAGCCGTCCTCGGCCAACTCCACCCGCCGCCACGCCTGCTCCGGCGAGAGCACCTCCTCCGCCATGGGCGGGATGGGCGGCCCCTTCAGGGCCCCCTGCTCGTCCACATAGACCACGTCGCAGACGCATACGTCCGCGCCGGTGCGCACCAGCGCGGCATGGAGCTTCTCATACATGGCCGGGTCGATATAGTCGTCGCTGTCCACAAACCCCACATAGGCCCCCGCGGCGATGTCCAGCCCCGCGTTCCGGGCAGAGGACAGGCCGCCGTTGGGCTTATGGATGACCCTGACCCGGCTGTCGCGGGCGGCATAGCCGTCGCAGATGGCGCCGCAGCCGTCCGGGGAGCCGTCGTCCACCAGGATGATCTCCAGGTCGCCATATGTCTGGGCCAGCACGCTGTCCACGCACTTGGCCAGGTATTTTTCCACCTTATAAACGGGAATGATGACGCTGATCTTTTCCGATTCCATGGGACCCCTTTCAAAGCTGCCGGAGGCAGTCGTATTCCTGTTTCCGGCCGGGGGACAGCGCGAACGCCTCAAATGGCCCGCCGGGCACATCCAGCCCTTCGCCGGGGCCGATCCCCCAGCCGGGGTGCATCACCAGCTCCAGGTCCGCGCCCCGCTTCGCCGCCGCCCGCTCCATATCCGGCAGCAGCGCCCGCACCGGCTCCAGCGCCATGTTCCCCGACAGGACCAGTCCCATGACCGCGTGTTTTTCGAGGCCCATGGCCTTCATATACCGCCCGTCCCACAGGGCGAAGGCGTTGAGCACCAGGTTTTTCAGGATGTTGTCCAGCCGATAGGTCCGCCACAGCTCCCGGTGGCGCAGATAGGGCCCCAGGGGCTCCCGGGAATAGCGCAGATACGCCGCCTGCAGCCCCTCCGACGCCAGGGTGTCCCGGATCGCGGCCATGACCGCGGGGATCATCTGCACATGCTGATGGCCGTCCAGCCGCAAAGGCCGGCCCTCCAGCATGGGCAGGCACCGGCGCAGCTGGGCGGTGAATTCCCGGACGATCTGACGGCGCACAGCGCGGGGATGGCGCAGCGAGACGAGAAACAGTCCCAAAAAACTCCGGCGGAACCGCCCGTCCGGCCCCGCCAGAAGAGGGATCTGCTCCGGTTCGGACAGGCATATCCCCTCTGTCAAATTGAGGTGCACCGCCACATGAAGGCCGTCGTCCCCTTTCAGCCGCGCGGCGGCCTGCTCCAAACACGGGCTGTTTGGCATCAGGCTCACGCCGGTCAGGCGCCCCTCCCGGCGGCAGTCCAGGATGTGCTCCGCCTGGGTCAGGGTGATGCCGTAGTCATCGGCGTTAAAGAGCGTCATCGTCCCGCTCCCCCCGGATGGGCATGCCGATGGTCTGGGCCACGATGAACCGGTGGCGGCCCTTCACTTCCTCGTATATCTTGGCAATGTATCCGCCGATGATGCCCAAGCTCAGCATGACGATGGAGCCGGTGATCAGCTGGATCAGGATCACCGTGGTGAAGCCCTCTACCGCCCGGTGGGTGATATAGGTGACCAGGCATTCGATCCCCTGGACCACCGACAGGATCAGGAACAGCACGCCCATCGCCGTCACCAGGTGCAGGGGCTTGGTGGTGAAGGAGACGATGCTGTTCAAGGCGTATTTGATGAGGCTCCAGGTGGTCCATTTGCTCTCTCCGCGGACCCGCTCCTGAACGCGATAGCCCACCGTGCAGCTCTTATAGCCGACCCAGCCGGACAGAGCCCGGAAAAAGGTGCTGCGCTCCGGCAGGGAGACCAGCGCGTCCACCGCCTTGCGGTCCAGCAGCTTAAAGTCCGAGGTCTGGCGCATGTCCATCTTCACCGCCGCGCTCATCAGCCTGTAGAACAGCGCCGACATGCCCTTATGAAAAACGCTCTCCCGGCCCCGGTCCTCCTTGACGCCTTCGATGACCTCATAGCCGCTCTCCCACAGCCTGTACATCTCCACCAGCGTCTCTATCGGGTGCTGCATGTCGCCGTCCATCACCGCGCAGCAATCCCCTGCGGCGGTCTGCAGGCCGGCAAAAATGGCCGCCTCCTTGCCAAAATTGCGGGAGAAACGGATGCCCCGGACCATATCCCACTCCGCCGCGGCCGCGCCGATCTCCGCCCAGGTGCCGTCCGAGGAGCCATCGTCCACAAAATAGACCGCCGCGCGGATCTTCTCCCGCTCCAGCGTCTGGCGCAGCGCCTGAGCCATGGGCCGCACATTGGCCGCTTCGTTGTAAGCGGGAATGACGACGGAAAGGCTCTCCTTTTCTGTACTCATGCTCGTTCCTCCCGGACTGGTTTGCTTCTCCACATTATAATTCGTATGGGAAAGGCTGTCAAGAAAGTCGAAAGCGGCGCCGCAAACGCGGCGCCGCAGGCGGTTATGTGGTTCAGAACGCGCCCATGACGATCTCTTTGCCGTCCGGATAGCGGAGGGTGGAGACGACGAAGCCGTCATAGTACAGCATGCCGTCCTCTGCGCCGGAGTCAGGCGCGATGCAGCTGGCGGTATACTCGGAGCTCTTGGGCTCCCCAATGGCCTTGATGAGTTCGGAGACGTCCTTGCCCTGCAGCTCGAGGGCCTTCTTGGCCTCCTCGCTGTCCAGATTGGACGCGCCCACGCTCAGATCGGCATTGGGGGCGTTATTCTCATCGGCGGTGAGCATCCCGTTTTCGTCATCCTCCCCGGCGGGGGGCGCCGTCACGGTGGGCAGCTCCGTGGTCTGGGGCTCCTCGGTGGGCTGGGCGGCTTCCTGCTTCCCGCCGCCGCAGGCGGCCAGCGTCAGCAGCATGCAGCATATCAACGCCATGATCCACGTTTTCTTCATGGTCAAATCTCCTTTGCATAGTAAAATCGCGGTTTAAAAACGCTTTTCGTATTATACCCGATAAGACATAGTGTGTCAAGTTTCCCGCCCCTTATACCGCCGGGGCACATATGACTTGTTCTGCGGGGGCAACTCTGCTATAATTATTAACTACCATAATAATCTACATCACCGCATCTCAGGGGGCGCCTATGGACCGCAGGCCGAAAAAAAGCCTCATATTGCTCTGCTCGTTCCTGCTGCCGGCGGGGACGATGGCTCTGGTGTTCCTGCTGGACGGCATCTGCCCCTTCGGCAGCCGGAGCCTGGGCATGCTGGACATGTCCCATCAGTACGCCGCCATTTTGAGCTCCCTTCGGGACCTGATCTCCGGCAAGGCCAGCCCCCTGTATCTGCCCAGCATGGTCCTGGGCGGGAACATGATGGGCGTGCTCGCCTACTATCTCATGAGCCCGCTGAACCTGGTGACGTGCCTGTTCCCCCGGGAGGGCCTGCTGACGGCGGTGAGCCTGCTGTACATCCTGCGGGTGGGACTGTGCGGGCTGACCATGGCGGTCTACTGCGGACGGCGCCGGGGCTACGGCTGGCGGATACTGGTCCCCGCGGCGGCCTACGGCCTGATGGCCTATATGACCGCCTACGCCATCGGCTATCTGTGGCAGGACTGCGTGATCCTGCTTCCCCTGGCCGCGCTGGGCATCGCCCGTCTGGCGGAGGGGCGCGGCCGGTGGCTGTATGTGCTGAGTCTGGCGGGCGCGCTGGCGATAAACTTCTATATCGGCTATATCCTGTGCCTGTTCGCGGTGCTGTTTTTCCTCTTTGAGCTGTTCTCCGTTCCCGGCCGGAAATGGCTGCGGCGGATGGCGGAGTTCGCTCTGTCCAGCCTGGCGGCAGGCGCGCTGGCGGCGGTGGTGCTGCTGCCAGCGGTCATGTCCTTGGCGGGCGGCAAGGCCGGCGTGGCCACCCAGGCGCTGACGCTGACGGCCAAGTTCCCGCTGCCGGAGCTCTTCTCCAAGCTCTTTGCCGGCGCTTTTGATTACGAGGAGCTGACCCCGCTGGGCCTGCCCAACATCTTCTGCGGAACGGTGACGCTGTGCCTGGCGGTGCTGTATCTTCTCAGCGCCTGCGCATCCCGCCGGCGGCGGTCCATGGGGGCGGGGCTCGTCCTGATCCTGGTGCTGTCCTTCTGGCTGTCGGCGCCGGATCTGGTCTGGCACGGGATGAACGTGCCCTCCTGGTATAACTACCGCTACAGCTTCCTACTCAGCTTCCTGCTCGCCGCCGGGGCCGACGCCGTTCTGGCGGACCTGCGGCAGGGCACGCGCGCATGGCACCTGTTCGTCCCCCCGGCGGTGGTCGCGCTGTTCGCCGCTCTGGCTTTCCTGGGCAGGAGCTACCGGTTCATCGACGGCTCCGCCGCCTGGGAGGGGATCGCCACGGCGGCTGCCTGCAGCGGGGCGCTCCTGCTGCTCCTGCGCCCGGCGGAGAAGCGCCGGGGTCTTGCCGCCATGGCGGCGGCGCTGCTGCTGACGCTGCACATGGCAGAGCTGGGCCAGAACGCCGTCATCACCCTCTCCGAGCTGACGGCCACCTCCTGCGACCCGGCCCAGTGGGCCCAGTACGTCTCCCAGAAGGAGGCGGCCCTGGCCCTGGCCGATACGGGCGATACGTTCCGGCGGGTGGAGAGCCCGGACAGCTTCTCCATGGACCGGTGCGAGCCCATGCTGTTCGGCTATGACGGCATCAGCCACTACAGCTCCAACATCTCCCAAAAGAGCCTGGACTTTCTGGAAAAGCTGGGCCTGACCCGGTATACGGACCTGTTCGCCCTGTATGACAGCGGTGTCACCGCCGCGGCGGACAGCCTGCTGGCCGTCCGGTATGTGGCAGCGTCCAAGCTGCCCAAGGCGTACGTCCCCGTCGGGTCCGGCGGGACCTACTCCGTCTGGGAGGACCCGTACGCCCTGCCCATGGGCTGGACGGCGGACGGCGCTTTTGCCGCCCCGGCGCAGGAGGCCGACTGCTTTGGCTACCTCCAGACCCTGTATGCCGCTGCTGCGCCGGAGGTGGGGCAGGCGCTCTATATCCCCGCGGCGGTGGACGATACCGCCCTGGAGGGCATGACCGCCGGACCTGACGGCGTCCTCACCGGCGAGGGCTCCGTCACCTATACCCTGACCGCCCAGGCGGACGGCCCCCTCTACGGCCAGATCCGGGTCCAGGGCTTTCCCGGCCTGATGGTTTTCGTGAACGGCCAATACAGCGACTATCAGGCCTATTACGCCACCGCCCAGATGAACGGCAGCCTCTATCTGGGCTCCTTCTCCGCCGGCGAGACCGTGACCGTCCAGGTCCAGGCCCACTCCGACGTGACCATCGACGCTGCCGCCTTCGTCACAGAAAGCATGGCCGCCCTGGCGGCCTATCACGACGCGCTGGCCGCGGGCGGCTGCGAGCTGACGAAGCTCTCCGGCTCCCGCTTTGCCGGCTCCTTCACCACCGGCGAAGGGGACTCCCTGCTGGTGCTGACGCTGCCCTATGACGACGCCTGGCGCGTCACGCTGGACGGCGCGCCGGTCCTGCCCATAGAGGTCCAGGGCTGCCTGATGGCCATTCCCGTGGCGGCCGGGAGCCATACGCTGCAGATGCGCTATATCCCCGCGGGGCTCATCCCCGGCGCGGTCATCAGCGCGGCGGCGGCCGCGGCCTGTGTCACGGCGGCGCTGCTCCAGCGGCGGAAGAGAAAAGCATAAAAAGGGCCCGGACGGTTTTCGCCGTCCGGGCTTTGCGCGTCAAGTTCAGTCGATGGGGACCAGCATCCCGTGGACCAGGAACCGGGGGTCGTTGTAGTTGGCCGAGTAGTCGCAGGTGGACATGGTGATCAGCTGGTAAGATGTGGAGACCGACGCCTTCGTCCAGAAGAAGGAGCTGGACGTGATCTGGTTGAGATAGTTCGAGTAGTCGGTGTCGTTGGCAAAATACCCCGGGAAGTTGGACCACGTAGACTCCACGATGTGGGCCGCGATCAGGTCGATCCGGTAATTCTGGGTGGGCGTCATATAGTACATCACCGGGTGCTGCTCATAATAGGACTGGTCCACGTATTTTTGCAGGCAGGCAAACATGGAGCCGTCCTTCATGTTATGCCCCCAGATGATGAAGTTGCTGTGGATCACGCCCGCGGTGGAGGACGGGTCGGCGAACAGGGACCCGGCGGTGTTGGGCTGTTTGTCCCAGCCGCGGTGGAGGTAAAATTCGTTGTCCGAGGTCTGCATCACCGGATAGGAGATGCCGTCCGGATCATAGATCCAGCCGATCACATCGCTGTTCTGGCTCCGGAGCAGGTCCCAGTCCACCTGGAAGGGGACCTCCGACTGGACCGTGGTCTGCTGGCCGGCGTTGGGGTCCGGCGTGGCGCCCGGCGGCAGCGTGGCCTCTGGCTCCGCCAGATCCGACAGGGCCTGGTCGGCCAGGGTGTTATAGGCGGAGCGGTCGCGCTGGTAGTTGAGCATCACGCTCACCAGCTTGCCGCCGGCCACCACCACGCCTACCACCAGCACCACCACCAGGATGATCAGCGGCAGGCTCTGCTGCCCGCGGCGGCGACGGCGCTGGTACGCGGGGGGCGCCACCTCCACGCGGCGGGACCGGGGCTGCTGCGGGGGACGGTCGTAGTAATACTGCTCCTGACGGGATGCGCGGCCATAGCGGGCATCCTGCCGGGGGGCGCGGCCGTAGTCTTGATCGTAATAGGGGTCCTGCTGGGGCGCCCGGTCATAGCGGGGCGTCCGCTGAGGCACCCGGTCGTAGTCCTGATCGTAATAAGGGTCCTGCTGAGGCGCCCGGTCATAGCGAGGCGCCTGCCGGGACGGGGCCGGCTGGCGGCGGGGCTGGGAGGGCTCCTCCTCCCAGTCCTGATCATACCGGACGGAACGGGCAGGCTGTGCAGGCTGCTGGCGGGCCGGCTGCGAGCGCCGGGGCGGGACGTATTCCTCTTCCTCCTCCCACACCGGCTCCTGACGGGCGCTCTGGCGGCGGGCAGGCCGGCCAGACCGCACTTGATCGCTCTTTGGTAAGTGACGTCCACCTTCCGCCATGGCTGCCTCCTTCTCCCCTCCGCGCCGCTTCCCGCGGCGGGACGGTCATCGTTTTATGGATGGAAATCACTATATCACATTTGTAACCGTTTTGCAATTATTATATGGAAACCTGTCGAAACTTTCGGAGGCAGTTTTTCTCTCCGTCTCCGGCTGCAGGGAGGTCATTCTATGACAGACGACGCGATTTTGTTCTTCGCCCAAAAGCCCGCGGCGGCGGCGCTGTATGAGGTCTTTGAGCGCCGGGTCCTGGCGGAGGTGGACGGCGTGCGCATCCGGGTGCAAAAGACGCAGATCTCCTTCTCCAACCGCCATCTCTTCGCCGCCGTGAGCCTGCTGCCGGTCCGGCCCAAGGCCCGGCGTCCGGATGTGTACATCACCGTCACCTTTGGCCTGCGCCGGCGGCTGGACAGCCGGCGGATCGACGCCGTCTCCGAGCCCTATCCGGAGCGGTGGACGCACCATGTGCTCGTCGCCTCGGCGGAGGAGATCGACGACGAGCTGATGGCCTGGGTCCGGGAGGCCGCCCTGTTCGCGGCCATGAAATGAAAAGGGGCACGCTCACGCGCACCCCTTTTCACTTGTCTTGCGGATCACTGAGCCTGCGGGCCCTTGAAGGCGCCCCAGACATACAGCACCGGCAGGACCAGCCCGGCAACGGCCGAGACGATGGCGGAGGTAGTGCCGCCCATGAACAGCGTGACGATCAGGCTGAGGCAGCCGCACACCAGGGAGATGATGCCCAGCACCTTGCAGCCGGTGAACTTCCCCTTCACGCCCAGGATGCCGGCCACCAGGTTATAGACGCTGCCGGCGATCAGGAGCACGCCCATGACGCCGCCGACAGCCAGGCCCACGCCCAGGCTCTCCGCCGCGCTGCCCAGCACCGCGCCGCCCAGGATCGAGACCACCAGGCCCAGCACGATGCCGATGACGCTGATCACAATAAGGATGATGCTCACCACATTCAAAAGACCGTTCGGTTTCATTTTTTGTCCTCCTCATTTCTATCTTGCAGGGACCCGTCAGGTCATTAACGGTGTTAATGTACCACGTTCAGCCGCAAAAAACAATCCTTTTACGAAAGAGTTAGGATCGGCCCCGCTCCCCGCTTTACAAACCCGGAGCAAAATGCTATATTTGAACCGAAATCACGCACGGAAGGATGAAAAACCGCTATGGAGCATATCACTGATTCCATCGTCTACGTGGGCGTGGACGACAAGACCATCGACCTCTTCGAGAGCCAGTACCGCGTGCCCAACGGTATGGCTTACAACTCCTACATCATCTTTGACGAGAAGATCGCCGTCATGGATACGGTGGACAAGCGGGGCGCCAAGGAGTGGCTGGCCAATGTGACCGAGGCCCTGGCCGGCAGGAAGCCCGACTATCTGGTCGTCCACCACATGGAGCCGGACCACGCCGGTTCCATCCAGCTGCTGGCCGAGCGCTACCCCGACATGAAGCTGGTGGGCAACAAAAAGACCTTCGTCATGATGGGCCAATTCTTCCCCTCCCTGCCCCTGGCCGAGGAGCGGCTGGTGACCGTGGGCGAGGAGGACACCCTCAGCCTTGGCAGCCACACCCTGACCTTCTTCCTGGCCCCCATGGTCCACTGGCCGGAGGCCATGGTGAGCTTTGAGCAGAGCGAGGGCGTGCTCTTCTCCGCGGACGCCTTCGGCAAGTTCGGCACCCGCGACGCCGACGAGGACTGGACCTGCGAGGCCCGGCGGTATTACTTCAACATCGTGGGCAAGTACGGCGGCCCGGTCCAGACTCTTCTCAAGAAGCTCTCCGGCGCGGCGGTAAACGTCATCTGCCCGCTGCACGGGCCCATCCTCACCGAAAACCTGGGGTTTTATATCGGCAAGTACCAGCTTTGGAGCAGCTACCAGCCCGAGGACGACGGCGTCACCATCGCCTGCGCCTCCATCCACGGCAACACCATGCGCGCCGTGCACGAGCTGGCGGAGATCCTCATCAAGAAGGGCGCCAAGAAGATCTCCATCTTCGATCTGAGCCGGGACGACATGGCCGAGGCCGTGGAGGACGCTTTCCGCTACGACAAGCTGATCCTGGCCGCCTCCAGCTATGACGGAGGCGTGTTCCCGCCCATGGACGATTTTTTGCACCACCTGGCCTCCAAGGCCTACCAGAACCGGAAGGTGGGCTACGTCCAGAACGGCTCCTGGGCTCCCAGCGCCCTCAAGACCATGAAGGCCGTCACCGCCGGGATGAAGGGACTGACCGAGGTGGAGCCCGCCGTCACCATCACCTCCAGCCTCAAGCCGGCGGATATCCCCGCCCTGGAGGCCCTGGCCGACGCCATCCTGGCGTAAAAAAACTGCAGACCGTACCCGCCGTCCATCGGACGGCGGGATTTTTTATGATCTGCTATTGACAAACTGTCCTTACTGTGTATACTGTATATGAACAGTTCAAACGCGAGGAATGGCCATGACTATCTTCATCGACAACAAGAGCGGCGCGCCCATCTATGAGCAGATCGCCGCCCAGCTGAAGGCGCAGATCATCAGCGGGGAGCTGGGGGAGGACGAGCTTCTGCCCTCCATCCGGAGCCTGGCCAAGGACCTGCGCATCAGTGTGATCACCACCAAGCGGGCCTACGACGAGCTGGAGCGGGAGGGCTTCCTCTACACCGTGGCCGGCAAGGGCAGCTTTGTGGCGCCGAAAAACGTGGAGCTTCTGCGGGAGGAAAATCTGAAAAAGCTCGAATCCCTGCTGGCGGAGGTCTCCCATCTGGCCGCGTCCTGCGGCCTGACGAAACAGGACATATTGGACATGATAGACATCATGGAGGAAGGGGACGACATATGAACGCCATCGAGACAAAAGGACTGACAAAGCGCTATGAGGGCTTCACCCTGGACGGGCTGGACCTGACGCTGCCCGCTGGGTGCATCATGGGCCTGGTGGGGGAAAACGGGGCCGGCAAGAGCACCACCATCCGGCTGCTGCTGGGCCTGACGAAGCCGGACGCCGGCACCGCCGCGGTGCTGGGTGCCCCTGTGGGGCCGGACATGCGCGCGGTGAAGCAGGACATCGGCGTGGTGCTGGACGACGTGGGCTACCCCGTCAGCCTGCGGGCCGACCAGATCGGGAAGATCATGGCAGCGGCCTATAAAAACTGGGACCAGGGGCTCTTTGAGAAATATCTGCGGGACCTGGACATCCCCACAGACAAGAAATTCTCCGCTCTCAGCCGGGGCAACAAGATGAAGCTGGGCATCGCCGCGGCCATGAGCCATGACGCGAAGCTGCTCATCCTGGACGAACCCACCGGCGGGCTGGACCCGGTGGTCCGGGACGAGGTGGTGGACCTGTTCTCCGACTTCACCCGGGACCCGGCAAAGTCCATCCTCATCAGCTCCCACATCGTCAGCGACCTGGAGAAGCTCTGCGACTACATCGCGTTCCTCCACAAGGGAAAGCTGCTGCTGTGCGAGGAAAAGGACCGGCTGCTGGAGGAATACGGTCTGGTCCAGTGCGCCCAGGAGCAGCTGGCAGAGCTGGCCCCCGGCGCGGTGCTTGGCAGACGGGAGACGCCCTATCACATCGAGGCGCTGGTGCGCCGGGACGCGGTGCCCGCGGGCATGGAGGTGCGCCCGGTGACCATCGAGGAGCTTTTCGTGCTGCTGGTAAAGGAGGACAAACAATGAAGGCGCTGCTTTTGGCCGATCTCTATCAGACGTGGATCAACTGCAAGTTCTATCTGCTGTTCGTGGCGGTAGCCGCCGTGATCACAGTGGCCACCGGCGGGTCGGAAGAGGGGAACATGAGCTCGTTCATGTCCGTGTATTCCATGGTCATGTGCTCCATGATGGGCATGAGCCTGGTGCAGCTGGACGAGGCCAGCCACTGGAACATCTACGCCCAGGCCCTGCCCGCCACCCGGCGCGACCAGGTGAGCAGCAAATACGCCATTACCCTCATCTGCTTTGGCGTGGTGCTGGTCCTGTTCGCGGTGATATTCGTGATCCTGGCTCTGCTGGGCCGGATGCCCTGGGTCATGGCGGGAGCTCAGCTGGCGATCCTGGCGGTACTGGGCCTGCTGGCCCCGGCCTTCAGCATGCCGGCCATGTTCCGCTGGGGCAGCAACAAGGGCCGGGTCATCTTCCTGGCCGTGATCGTCGCCGCGGGCTTCGGCGCGGGCGCTCTCTTCAGCACCGTCTCCTTCGACTCGTTCAGCCTGCCCCACATCCCCGGCCCGGTACTGATCGCGCTGCTGGCGCTCATCACCGTGGCCCTGTTCGTGGGAAGCTGGTTTTTGGCCGTGCGCTGGTATGAAAAGCGGGAGCTGTAAGTGACGGGCGCGCTTTGTTCGTCCCGTCCCGGCCTGTACCTCCGGTCACACCGTTTCGCCCCGCTCAACAACGTGTTCCCTGCGGCACAGTCCGGCGCCGGTCCTCGCCGGTCCGACATGCGGCTGGGACCGGCAGTGTCCCAGACCCGCGGTTGGTGAGCGCAGCGAACTTTAGCGGGCCGGGATACTGTCGGACCAGGCCGCGCATAGGATAGGCGCTGCTGCCAACGGCGCTCCAAGGAGGCAGTGTCCCCGAGCAAATATTGCTCCGCGAAGCGGAGACGTTTGCCGGGGCCACTGTCGACGCAGGGAGCGCCATTGCGGCCCAGGACCGACTCAACACGCGGCCGTCGGCGAGAGCCCGCCCCCTGCCCTTATCGCAGTGACTTGTCAAACTAAGTGCAACAGTGAGAGAGCTCAAGTTCCCACAGATCATGGGGAGAACGGAAGTTAAGAA